>JBFKTF010000025.1:0-15765 GCA_041636435.1 Thermoplasmatota archaeon | reverse complement strand
GTCCGCGCCAGTGGCACGAGCCAAGCCACGCCATTCGTCACCAGCGCCGTGGCCCTGATGCTCGAAGACAAGCCCGAACTGCGCAACCGGGCCGACGTGGAGCAAATCAAGCAGGTGCTGCGCAACACCGCCCGCCCCTTGGCGGACCAAGACCGTCCCCACGACGACGCGGCAGGCTACGGCTTGCTCCAGGTCCGCGCCGCCCTGGCCGCATATCAGGGTTGAGTCGGCGCGCCGGGACCCCAATCGATTAGAAGGAGGCGTGTGTCGGCCGCCCCGTGAGCGACGTGCACGATGTCATCATCCTCGGGAGCGGCCCTGCCGGCTGCACCGCGGCGTTGTACAATGCGCGCGCCGACCTGGACACCCTCGTCATCGCGGGATTCGAGGCCGGCGGCCAACTGATGCTGACCAGCGACGTGGAGAACTTCCCTGGATACCCAGACGGCGTCCAAGGCCCGGACATGATGGCCGACCTGCGCAAGCAGGCCGAACGCTTCGGCGCCAAGTTCCTCGAAGAAGACGCCAGCGCAGTCGACCTCGACCAGCGCCCGTTCACCATCACGACTCCCAGCGGTGACCACAAGGCCCGCGCCATCATCATCGCCACCGGCAGCAGCGCCAAGTGGCTCGGCCTCGAATCCGAGACCCGCCTCATGGGCAAGGGCATCAGCGCCTGCGCCACCTGCGACGGCTTCTTCTTCCGCGACAAGCACGTCGTCGTGGCCGGCGGCGGCGACACCGCCATGGAAGAAGCGCTCTTCCTGACCAAGTTCGCCAGCAAGGTCACCATCATCCACCGCCGCAGCGAATTCCGCGCGAGCAAGATCATGCAGGACCGTGTCCTGGCCCACGACAAGATCGACATCCTCTGGAACTCGGAAATCATCGAGATCCTGGGCGACGACTTCGTCA
The DNA here is from genome assembly GCA_041636435.1 of Thermoplasmatota archaeon. Lineage (GTDB taxonomy): Archaea > Thermoplasmatota > E2 > JACPAO01 > JAHFTW01 > JBFGSX01. The sequence continues at coordinate 14,850 of JBFKTF010000025.1, read as the reverse complement.
ACGGCGTCCGCGTGGCCCGCCACCCCGAAGGCAACCCCACGCAACGCATCCAAGACTTGGAGAAGCCCGACGCCGACGGCGGCGAAGTCTTCACCGTCGAGTGCCAGGGATACTTCGCGGCCATTGGCCACACCCCGAACACCGACCTGTTCAAGGACAAGATCACGCTGGACAACGCCGGCTACGTCGACCCCCAACACGGCCGCACCCACACCAACGTGGAGGGCGTGTTCGTGGCAGGCGACGTCGCCGACACCCGGTACAAGCAGGCCATCACCGCCGCCGGACACGGTTGCGCGGCCGCCATCGATGCCGAACGCTGGCTGGAAGACCAAGAACAACTGGAGGCGGCACAGACCGCATGACCATGACCGACACCATCAGTGTGTACCGCCTCGGCGGCTCCCAAATCTACCACCACACCCTCGAGTGTCCCCGCCTGCAGCGCCCCACGGGCCGCGGCACGAAGGTCAAGACGCCGAGCCGCTTCGACATCGACCAAGCCCAAGCCATGGGCTGGCGCCCCTGCGCTGCCTGCGCACAAGACGACGAATAGAACCAGGCTTCAGGCCAGTGGCAGCGCCCGGCCGTAGCTGGGCATCAACGCCTTCTGGCCAGTGCGTGCCTCGTACTTCTCCGCCGTGATGCTGGGGTGCATGCTGTGCACCGGCACCAAGCGCTTGGCGCCAATCTCGTCGATGACCCAATGCAGGTCGTCCTCCGACAGGTGCCCACTCACGTGGGTGTCGTGGCGGTCCAAGCCAAACAGATCCAGCCAGCGGCGCAGTTTGCGGTCCGAGATTTCCATCTCGTCATTGAACGGCTGCGTCATGGAGTGGATGTACAAGCCACCGGGCTTCTTGTCGGGGGCATCGGGGAAGATGTCCAACAAGTCCGTGATGGTCCAGTAACTGATGCTGAACAGGAACTCCTCGGGGCTGCGGCCAATCTCGGCGCTGGTGATGGTGCCGTCCTCTTCGAGGTACGGGCGCTCCCACGCGGCGTATTCGCTGGCCACCACCTTGCTCCATTCCGCCGCGCCCACGTCGACGCGCTCGGGGCGCCCCGCGTCGTCGTAGACCGTCAACATGCCTTGCTCCGTGGCGATGCTGCCCCGGCCACGGTGGCGCAAGTGCACCACGATGTGGGGGTCGTGGAATGGGTCGGGCAGGTCGTCGCGTCCCGCAGCCCGCATGGTCTGCAGCAGGTGCGCTTGCTTGGTGCCCACCACGAGGCGTCGCCCCGTGCGCTTGGCGACGTGGTGGATGCTGATGAGGCGGTCCAGGTCGCGCGGCGGGAAGGCGATGCAGACGAAGCCGTCCGCCTTCGCCATGATGTGCTCGATCTCCGCTTCCACCTCCAGCTCGTTGTCGTTTCCCTCGTGCTTGTGGCCTTGGCTAACGTTCGTGCCCTCGGCCACCAACACGTCCACGCCGCCAGCGCGCTCGATGAAGCGCTTCGTGGCGTCCGCCTCGCGTCCATGCATGCGGAAGTCGCCCGTGTAGCACAAGCTCACCGCGTCGTTTTGGAGAATCGTGGCGCGGGCCCCGTGGATGCTGTGGTCCACCTGGAATTGCTGGATGTCCCAGGTGCCCAAATCGGTCTTGGTGGCGTCCATGAATGGGCGCTCCACCGTGCCGCGCTTGGGCCGCGTCGTGAAGCCTCCGTCCTGCTTCCATCCATAGCCCTTGGCGCGGTAATGCAGGTATTCGTTCTGCACGCCGGATTGACCCGTCTCTTGCAGGCTCGCCATCGTGGCGCGGCTCTCCTCCGACATCAACACGGGCACGTCGGGCTTCAGAAGGCCCAGCAAGCCGCAGTGGTCCGCGTGGGCGTGGCTCACCAACACGCCATCCACGTTGGCGGGTCCGGGTGTGCCTCCGATGTCGGTGCGGTACACACTGAGGGTGTCCGGGATGACTTGGGTGGCAATCAAGTCGTGGGCCATGCGGTAGCCGCGCGGCTGCAGGAACTCATCAAAGTAGTCGCCCCACCCGGGACGCATGTGGGTCGTATCGAGGCCCTTGGCCATGTCGACGCGAGGGTCGTTGCCAAAGCGCCGACCGAAGTCCAGGAAGATGCGGCTGCGGCCATCGTCGAGCAGGAACGCGTTGCCGCCGATTTCCTCGACGCCTCCGTATCCTGTCAGCGTGACCGCCATGCCCCGACGAACCGGCCGCGCGCCTTAGGCGCTTCCAAGACGTCGGCGGATGTGCTCCGCCTCCAACGCGGCGCCATCATGGGCTGCGTCGCTCAAGCTGGCCTGCACCTCTTCGAGAATCGCTTCCAGGGAGGTGGCGTCGAGCGTGCCGGCCTTGGCGGCCTCGTGGCATCGTTTGGCCACAAACAATCGGCCGCTCGCCTCGGCCCGCCGCGTCGGGAACCGCATCATGCCCCGCGCTGCGTCCACGCGGCTCATCAAGTGGTTCTCCAGGCTGGCCATGGGGCGGCCAGGATGAAGGGCTTGATGAACCGCCACCCTGCGACGGGCCGCTTAAGACGCCACCCCCAGTGCGGCGCCTGTGTCGCAACCGATCCTCATCGGCGTCGCCTGGCCCTACGCCAACGGCGGCCTGCACTTGGGCCACGTCGCTGGTAGTCTCCTGCCCCCGGACATCTTCCGCCGCGCCATGCGGATGCAGGGCCACGACGTGCTCATGGTCAGTGGCAGCGACTGCCACGGCACCCCCATCATGCTGAAGGCCGACGCCGAGGGCATCACGCCCGCGGACGTTGTGGAGCGCTACAACCAGGACCACACCGGGGCCCTGCGCCGCCTGGGCATCGGATTCGACCTCTTCACGCGCACCACCACCAAGAACCACCAGAGCTTGGTGCAGGAGATCTTCACGGCGTGCCTGGAAATGGGCTACATCGAGAAGCGCACCCAACAAGCCCCCTTCGACACCAAGGCCGGGCGCTTCCTTCCGGACCGCTACGTGGAAGGCATCTGCCCCCACTGCGACATGGACGGCGCCCGCGGCGACCAATGCGATCACTGCGGCAAGACCCTGGACCCCCAGGAGCTGAAGTCGCCGCGCAGCAAGCTCGACCCCGACTCCCCCATTGAGTTCCGCGACACGGACCACTGGTTCTTCCTGCTCAGCAAACTGCAACCCAAGCTGGAGCGCTACGTGGCCGAGAATGCGGGCCACTGGCGCGCCAACACGGTCAACTTCACCAAGAACTGGCTCAAGGAAGGCCTCCAGGACCGCGCCATCACCCGCGACTTGACCTGGGGCATCGAGCTTCCATCCGGCGTGGCGACGCCGGAAGAGCAGGCCAGCAAGCGCATCTACGTCTGGTTCGAAGCGGTCTGCGGCTACTACACCGCTGCCGTGGAATGGGCCAAGCGCAGCAGCGACAGCGACTGGTCCGGCCTGCCGGAGGGTGCGGCCAACTTGCAGACTGGCGTGCCGGGCGCCGCCGCGGCGGGGGACGCCACCGGCTACGGCAAGTGGTGGATGGGCGATTCCCGCAGCTACTACTTCCTGGGCAAGGACAACATCCCCTTCCACACCATCATCTGGCCTGGCATCCTCATCGCCTACAACGAGTGGCTCGAGAAGCAGGGCCGCCCTCAGTTGGTGCTCCCCTACGACGTGCCCGCCAACGAGTTCCTGAACCTCAGTGGCCAGCAGTTCAGCAAGAGCCGCGGCATCAGCATCGGTGTCCACGACGTGTTGGATCGCTTCCAGAGCGATGCCGTCCGTTACTACTTGGCCGTGAACATGCCCGAGCAACGTGACTCGGATTGGACCTGGGACGATTTCCTTTCCAAGACCAACGACGAACTCGTGGGCACCATCGGCAACCTCGTGCACCGCGTCCTGAGCTTCACCCAAAAGAACCTCGGCCAAATCCCTGGACACGGGGAGACCGACTTGGAACGGGACGTGGTGGCCGAAATCGAGGCCTGCGCCCGCGACATGGCCAAGCACCTGGAGAAGGTCGAGTTGAAGAAGGCCGTCCGCCGGCTCCTGGAATTCGCCGGATGGGGCAACCAGACCATGCAGGAAACCGCCCCATGGAAGCTGCTGAAGGACGACCGGGCTGCGGGCGAAGCCGCCCTGCACAGCCTCCTGCGCGTCGTCAAGGCCCTTGGCGTCTTCTTGGCGCCCTTCACGCCCGAGGCCGCCCAGAAGATTTGGAGCATGATGGGTGAAGATGGCTCGGTCCACGATGCCGCCTGGAGCCAAGCCACGGCGCCCCTGGCCGTCGGCCATGCCCTTGAGATGCCCCAGGCGTTGTTCCGCAAGCTGGACCCCAAGGACATTCCCGGCGCCGAGGAACCCCAGCAAGAGAAGGCCGCCGAGAACGCCAAGCCAAGCAAGGCCAGCAAGCCGAAGCAAGAAGCCAAGGCCGACGACGACGGGCTCGTGTCCTTCGATGAGTTTCTCAAGGTCCAACTGCGCATCGCGACCATCAAGAGCGTCGAAGAACACCCCAAGGCCGACAAGCTCTACGTCCTGAAGCTCGACGTGGGTGACCTGGGCGAACGCCAAGTCGTGGCGGGCTTGAAGGCCTACTACGAGCCCCAAGACCTGGAGGGCCAAACGGTCGCCTTCGTCGCCAACTTGGCCCCAGCCAAATTGCGGGGCGTCGAGAGCCAAGGCATGATCCTGGCCGCGGACCACGACGGCGTCGTCAGCGTCCTCAACCCCCACCGCGCCATGCCGCCAGGAGCCACGATCCGGTGATCAAGTACGACCTGCACGTGCACAGCGTCCACAGCAGCGACGCCCACGGCTCCATCCAAGAATTGGCCGAAGCCGCCCAACGGGTTGGCCTGACCGGCTTTGCCGTGACGGACCACGACACGGTGGCTGGCCACGCCGACATCCAATCGGCCCGGGAAGCCACGGGACTCCACATCGTCCCCGGCATCGAGGTCACCACCGCCGCTGGCCACGTCCTGGCCATTGGCGTCACGCGCAGCGTCCCCAAGGGCATGGGGTTGCGAGAAACCGCCCAAGCCATCCACAGCCTCGGCGGCATCGCCATTCCCAGCCACCCACTCAAGATGCTCACCGGCATCGGCCCGTCCCAACTGAAGCAAGCCTCCGAGGACCAATCGATTCAGGCCGTCGAGGCAACCAACGCCCGGCAACGACCCCTCGTGCAGGACAACACGCTGCGCCTCGTGCGCGGCCACGGCCTCGCCGCCACCGGTGGCAGCGACGCCCACTGGGTGCACGACATCGGCGCGGCCTACACCGTGCTGGAGGCCCGCCCGCAGAGCACGGGTGAATTGGTCTCCATGCTGCGCGATGGCCTATGTCGGCCCGGTGGCGGCACCACGGCGCGTCACAAGATCTTGGGGCACCAGCTCAGCCTGGCCGTTCCGCCACTGCGCCGCAAGGTCTTGCAGAAGCAAGGCAAGTTGCCCAAGCACGACTGACCAACCGGCGCTCCATGGAAGCTGGCCTAGCGCGAGCCAGGATGGCGGCTGCGCTCGTTGGGCGCTGGGGGTTGGAATAGCAAAGGGAAGAGAGGGAAAGGAGGGAGTCCCGCTTCAGCGGGGGGCGTCTTCGAAGGTGCGGCAGGCGCCCTTGAAGTGGGGCTCGAGACTGCGGTACCAGTCTTCCCACTCGTCGGCGCGGGCGGCCAACTCGTCCTTCTCGGATTCCAGGTCTTCGTAGACCTTGTAGAGCTTGGCGAGGCGCTCGCGCTCCTCGTCCAGCAGGGATTCGAGTTCCTTGACGCGGCCGGTCTCGCGGGCCACTTCCTTGAGCTCGACGACCTGGGATTCCAGGTCTTCGACGCGGTCCTGGGCACGGGCCATGGCGTCTTCCATGCGCACCATCTCGTCTTCGAGGGCGGCGTGGTCCTTCTCCAGGGCTTCGTAGTCGCGCTTGTAGCCTTCCAGGGGCTCCAGGCGGGCGACGTCGCGCTTGAGTTGCTCGATGGTGCGTTCGCGCTCGAACAGCTTCTCTTCCATCAGAGGGTAGTCGCGCTTGAGGCGCTCCAACTCGTCTTCCTGGGTCTTGTAGGCGTCCCAGAGCTTGCGCAGGCGGTCCTGCTCCTGCTCCAGTTCGCGCTGGTGGCGGCTGACCTCTTCACGGCTCTGCAGCGTGGCGCTTTCCAGCTCCTCGATGCGCTCCTCGAGCTCTTCGATGCCGCCAAGGAGGTTCTCCAAGTAGCCGGTGTCGAGCATGCCGCGGATCTTCTCCAACGACTCGACCTCGGCACGGGCCTGGTCGCGGACGCGGGAGATCTCGGCAGCCACCGAACTGAGGTTGCTCTTGATCTCGTCTGCGCCTCGGATGGTGCGGGTGGTGCGGGTCGTGCGCCGCCGCTCGATGGTGCCTGCCATAAGACAGTGTCACCGAGATTTGTGTTCTTGATAAGCGCTTGGATAAAACCTCGCCAGGAGAGACGGCGCCGCGCGCCGGGGCAGCCTCAGGCGGTCTCGGGACTGTCGGCGGGAGCCGTCGTCGCACCCTGCGCCTTGGCTTCCTGGCCACCAATTTTGACTTGCGGCAACGGAATTGGTGGGGGCAGACGAATCATCTTGCTCAAGCCGACGGCCTCGGGCACACCCGCCTACAAAATCGCCGAGTGCACTTGTTGCGCAATGGCGGGAGGTAGGTTGCGGTCCTTGCCGTACTGCTCCGCCGCGGCCTTGGCTTCGGGCGTGCGCAATTGCAAGCGTCCTTCGAACTTGATGACGCCCATGGCGCCGTAGCTCGTGGTGAACGTGAACTCCACGCTCAACACGTCGCCGTCGGCCTCCACGAGACTCAGGTGGCTGTTGTGGTCGATGCGAAGTTGCACGGGGGCGCCGGTGGGGTCCTGGTACCGGCGCGCCTCCACGGTCTTGAAGACCACGTTCAGGACGGTCACGGTGCGCGGCAGGCCGGCGGCGTGAAAAAGGCAAGTGCCGGCGCCGTCGGCACCCCCATATAGAGCACCTGCGTAGAGCGGTTCCCGTTGAGCGGAACGAAATACGTCGTCGTGACCGGCGGCGTCCTCTCCGGGCTTGGAAAAGGCATCACCACGAGCAGCATCGGACGCTTGCTCAAGGCGCGCGGCATCAGTGTCACCGCCATCAAGATCGACCCGTACCTGAACGTCGATGCCGGCACCATGAATCCCTTCGAACACGGCGAGGTCTTTGTCCTCGACGACGGCTCCGAAGCGGACCTGGATCTGGGCAACTACGAGCGGTTCCTGGACATCCACATGGACCGCTACAACAACATCACGACCGGCAAGGTCTACCGCCACGTCATCCAGAAAGAGCGCCGCGGCGACTACTTGGGCAAGACCGTCCAAATCATTCCCCACGTCACCAACGAGATCCAAGAATGGATCCAGGCCACCGGCGAACGCAGCAAGGCCGACGTCTGCCTCGTCGAAGTGGGCGGCACCGTGGGCGACATCGAATCCGCGCCATTCCTGGAAGCGGTCCGCCAACTGCACCGCGCCGTGGGCGACGAGAACATGGTGCTCCTGCACACCAGCCTGGTGCCCACCATGAGCACCGTGGGTGAGCAGAAGACCAAGCCCACCCAACACACCGTCCGCGACCTCAAGGCCGTCGGCCTGCACCCGGACTTCATCGTGTGCCGCTGCGAACGCCCCCTCGAAGACGACACACGCGCCAAGTTGGCGTTGTTCTGTGACGTCCCCGAGGACCACGTCATCAGCGCCCACGACTGCCGCTCCATCTACGAAGTGCCCTTGGTCCTGGAAGACCAGAACGTGGCCGACATCATCGTCAAGCGCCTCGGACTCACGGCCCAAGAGCCCGACTTGTCCAGCTGGAAGGACCTCGTCGAGCGCCTCGTCAACCCCACCCACGAGACCACCATCGCCTTCGTCGGAAAGTACACCGACCTCAGCGACTCCTACCTCAGCATCAACGAGGCCCTGCGCCACGCCGGCGCCAAGTTGGATGCCAAGACCCACATCGAATTCATCGAAGGTGAAGATCTGGAAGCCGACGACCCGAAGGCCTGGGCGACCCTCAAGGCCGCCGATGGTCTACTGGTGGGTCCTGGCTTTGGGCACCGCGGCACGGAAGGCAAGATCCGCGCCGTCCAATACGCCCGCGAGAACCAACTGCCCTTCATGGGCATCTGCCTCGGATTCCAACTCGCCGTCGTCGAATACGCCCGCAATGTCTGCGGACTCGAGGGCGCCAACAGCACCGAGATGGATCCCGACGCCAAGCACCCCGTGATCTGCATTTTGCCCGAGCAACTGGACATCGAAGACAAGGGCGGCACCATGCGCTTGGGCAACTTCGAATGCCAAGTCACCGAAGGCAGCCTCGCCCACGAACTGTACGGCGCCACCACCATCAACGAACGCCACCGCCACCGGTTCGAGATGAACCCCGAGTACATCCAAGCGCTGGAAGCCGGCGGCCTGACGTTCAGCGGACGTATGGCCGACAAGCCCATCATGGAAATGATTGAGCTGCCCCGCGACCAGCACCCGTACTTCATCGGCGGCCAATTCCACCCCGAATTCAACAGCCGCCCCATGGATCCGGGCCCGCTCTTCGTCGGCCTCATCCGTGCCGCCCTGGAGCGCAAGGGCGTCGCGGCCACCGTCGCGGCGTGAGCCGCTCATATAGGGGCACCCACTGGCGGAGCCCATGAGCTCCCTCGAGGAATACCAAGCACTCCTGCACAAGGCCCGCGCGGCCTTGCCAGAAGACCTCGCCTCCGGCGAACGCTGGTCCCTGCCTCCGGCGGAGATCATGAAGGAAGGTCGCTTCACGGTGCTGCGCAACTTCCGCGACCTGCTGGCCGCCGTGCGCCGCGACGAGGACCACCTCGCCAAGTACCTCCTGCAACAACTCGCGACCGCCGGTCAAATCGACGGCGACCGCCTCATCTTCACCGGCCGCGTCACCGACCAGCAAGTCATGGGCCGCCTCGACGACTACGTCGCCACGTACGTCCAATGCAGTGAATGTGGCAGCCCCGACACCAAGCTGGGCAAGAACGACCGCGTGCAGGTCCTGCAGTGTGAGGCCTGTGGTGCCCACCACCCCGTCAAGGCCCGCAAGGGTGTCCGCAAGGCCGCCGCCGGCCAAGGTGTCCGCGAAGGCGCCGAGATGGAAGTCACCATCGAGAAGGTCGGCAACAAGGGCCAAGGCATGGCCAAGGTCGACAACTACACCGTCGTGGTGCCCGACCAGAAGGAAGGCGCCACGGTGAAGGTCCGCATCACCCGCATCACCGGCGGCATCGCCGTCGGCGAACCCGTCGAGTAATGGTCCTCATCGACGCGCCCGCCCAGGGCGGCGAAAAGGTCTACCGCGTCCAGGGCAGCAAAGTGTACCACACCAAGCTGGCCTGCTCGCGTCTGCGTACCGCGCCCGACCGGCGCGGCCAGAAGACCAAGGAACCCCGCGCGTTTCCTGAGGACGAAGCCAAGCTGCTTGGCTGGGTCGCTTGCAAGGCTTGTTCCTGAAGCCTAGGCCATCACGAACCCTTCCAACGCCGCCATCGCCTCATGGTGGTCGGCGCCGCCGCGCAGCGCCCGCAGGTAGGCCAACTCCCGGCCGTATTGGCCGATGTCCTTGTCGATGGGGGTCTCCAAGTAGCCACAGGCGCCATCGAACCGGGCATCCGTCATCAGGTGCCGCCAGAACGCCTCATCCAAGTGGCCCGACGGGATGTTGTCGTGGCGATCCACGCGCGCACCCAATGGTTGCTTGGAGTCGTTGAGGTGGAAGGCCACGAGGCGATCGAGGCCGATGTGGTCGTCGAAGGCGTCCCAGATGCCATCGTAGTCGTTGCACCAATCGTAGCCAGCGGCCCACGCGTGTTGCGTGTCGATGCAGACGCCGACGGGCGCGTCGCTGCGCTCTTTGAAGGCGTCCGCCAAGAACCCCACTTCGTCCAGCGAGCTGCCGACGTTGGTGCCTTGGCCCGCGGCGTTTTCGATGACCAACATGGTGGCGTTGCCGGGTACCTCGTCTCGGGCCTGCGCCATCCCATCGGCGATGCGTTCCAAGCAGGCGCGGCGGATGGCCTGGTCATCGCGCTCGGACTTCTTGGTGGCCATGTGGCTGCCAGGGTGGAAGTTCAGGAACGCGGCACCAATGGCCTCGCAACGCTCCAATTCCCTCGCAAAAGCGCTGGTGGCGTTGGCCGCCTTTTCGGGGTCGGGGTTGCCCATGTTGATGAGGTAGCTGTCGTGCACCATCGTGGGGCCCAGGCCGCTGGCCTCGTAGGCCTCCCGGTAGAGCGTCACTTGCTCGTCCGTCAGGGGCTTGGCATTCCATTGCCGTTGGGACTTGCAGAAGATCTGCATGCATTCGCTGCCCACGCTGAGCGCCTCGGGGACGCTGTTGTGCAGGCCGCCGGCGATGGTGTGGTGTGCACCCAGCAACACGAACCCTGCCACCCCGGGCGCCTACTTGATGGGTGTCCCCGTCAGGCCTTCGCCTTGGCCTTGCGCGCCGCGTCGTAGACTGGGTTGGGGCAGTACTTGTCCACGTACTCTTGGCCGCCCAACTTGGCGATGGCGTGCATGACCTCGTCCGTGACCTTGCGGCAAATCTCCCGGTCCTCGTGCTTGCCGTGGTACTGGCTGAAGTCCATCGGCTCGCCCACGACGGCGGCCGTCTTCACGCCCTTCTTGATGCCCTTGTGGCCCTTGGGCTTGGCTTCAAACGTGCCCACCATGGCCACGGGAATGATGGGGACGCCCACGTCCAAGGCGATGCGGGCGATGCCCGTGCGGCCCTTGTAGAGGCGCCCGTCGATGCTGCGCGTGCCCTCGGGGTAGATGCAGAACAATTCACCGCTACGCAGGACTTCCTTGGCCTTCTCCAGCGCGGCGTTGTCGCCCGCGCCCCGATCCAATGGAATGACGCCCCAGTGGCGGAAGAACCAGCCGCGGATCTTGGAGTCAAAGTGCTCCTTCTTGCTGATGTTGTAGATGACGCGCTTCGTTGTCGCCGGCAACACCACGTGATCCAACGCGGACAGGTGGTTGCTGGCGATGATGGCGGCCCCCTTCTTCGGGATGTGCTCGGTGCCTTCCGTGCGAATGCGGAGGCGCATCTTCAGAACCGGCACAGCCCAAGGACGCATCACAGTCCACAACCAAGCCATGCCGCCGCCCAGTCCGTGGCTCCCTAAAAGCGGAACGACGAGACCCGACGTGGCCCGGTCCAGTTATATCGGGGGCTCGAGTCGCGCGCCCTTGCCTCCAGCCGAGGTAGTCTAGTCCGGTAAGGCGCGAGCCTGGAAAGCTCGTGGGAGCAATCCCGCGGGAGTTCGAATCTCCCCCTCGGCGCTCTTTGTTTCCCTTAGTGGAGACTCTGCGGGGCTGCAAGCCCCGCCCCGAATGCAACCGTGGGCGGTTGCGTTCGGAACCCTCCCCCTCGGCGCTCTTTGTTTCCCTTAGTGGAGACTCTGCGGGGCGATGCGTCCCCGCAGCCATCGGCCGCCGACCCAAGCCGAATAGGCGGCGTTGGCGATGAGGCCGACCACGAGCAGCACAATCCACCACGCGGGCTCGGCGTGGCCGCCGATGGCGTAGACGTCGATGAGGAAGTGCAGGGCGATGGCGCACCAGATGCCAAACAGCAACGCCGCAGCGCCCGACACGACGCCAAAGAGCGTGGCTTGGAGGACGTGGAGCCAATTGCCGAAGCCGGCGTGGGCGAAGCCAAAGACGATGGCCTGCACGGCCAGGGCAATCCACCAGGCGCGGCGGGCGTCCATGCGGCGCATGAGGATCGTCGCCAACCCCCCCATCATGAGCACCCGGTAGACCGCTTCCTCGCCCAAGGCGGCGGCGGCACTGATCATGAGGCCATGCCATGGCGTGACGTTGTCCCAGACGCTGCTTTCGTCGCTGTTGACCAATTGCGGCACGTTCTGGGAGACGATGATTTGGATTAGGTACGATCCCAGCAGCAGCACCGGAAACCATGCGACGCCGATGCGGAGGCTCGCGCCCTCGCTCCGGCGGCCGGCGGGCACGAAGGGCCGCAGGCGCTGCGCCAACGCCTCAAGGCCCTCGTCCCAACGCCATCCGGACCAGAGAAGGAAGCCGGCGCCTAGGTAGCCCAAGTCGGTGAGGATCTTGCGGCTGTAGAGGCTGCTGAGCTGGTATTCCGAGTATGCCCGCAGCACGGTGCCTCCGGCAATGAGCGGTGCCAGGTCATTGAAGATGGACAGCAACGTGGTCGTGACGGGGACCAGCATCAGCGCCATGCCGATGCCTTGGCGGGCACCTCGACGCGCCACGACGACGTATAGGAGGCCCCAGAGGGCTGCGGCGCCCCACGCGGTCGTCCAGTACCGGGCACCTCGAATCGGGATGTCGGGGCGCTCCACGAGGACCAGAATGGCGGCGACGATGGGCACCAGCAAGAGGGCCAGGGGCCATTGACGCAACCAGCGCGCATCCACGCGCCCCCATGGCGGCGGGCCTTGATGGTTCTACTTGCGTTTCCAGACGCGGGGGTAGGTGCCGGGGCGCATGACGACGCGGTCGGGGGTGACGGCGATGCCCTTCTCCTCGCTGAGGATCTTTTGGCTGGTCATCTGGGCCGAGCCGATGGCGACGAGTTCGCCCTTGAGGGTCTCGATGGCGACCAATTCGTCGGCTTCGATGCCGGCATCCAATTGGGCCACCCCAATGACCGCCAGGGGAGCGCCGTGGCAGACGGCGTCGACGGCCGAATCGCGCACGACAATCTTGCTGAGGTGCTTGGTGACGTCCTCGACGGGGCGCACGACTTGGTGGATCCAGGAGTCGTCGCCTTGGTCCATGAAGACCTTGGCGTCGTGGCAGTCGTGCATGTTGACCAGGTCATCTTCGGAGAACAAGCCGGTGCGGGTGCGGCGCAGCTCCTGCATGTGGCCGCGGGTGCCGAGGTCGCGCGCCATGTCGACGCACAAGTTGCGGATGTAGGTCCCGGCTTGGCAGCCCGTGCGGAACAGCACGTCCTTGCCATCCATCTCGATGAAGTCGTTGTAGTAGACGCGGCGGATGCGGGGGCGGCGCTTGACGGCGGAACGCACCGGCGGCGTCTGGTTGATCTTGCCCGTGAACTTGGCCACGGTCTTGCGCACCGCGTCCTCGTCGCGTGGCTCATGCAGGCGCATGACGGCGACGTATTCCTTGCCGCTCGTGAGCAGGGATTGCACCACCTTGGTGGCGTCGTTGAGGGTGACTGGGAGCACGCCGGTGACCTTGGGGTCGAGGGTGCCGCCGTGGCCGGTGACCTTGACGCCCATGGCGTCACGCAGCCAGGCGGCCACTTGGTGGCTCGTGGGGCCACTGGGCTTGTCCAAGCACACCACGCCGCATTGCAGCAACTCGGCGGCGTCGCGGTCGCTGGGGTTCTTGCCATGGTTCGGGTCCGTGGAGCTCGCCATGCGGACCAGGCGCTTGCGTGGTCGTTCGGCCGGCAGGACGCCGCTGCGGGTCACGGGCGTGTCCACGGATTCCCGTCCTTAAGCGGTGCGCAGTGCGGCTTGCACGGCGTCGGCCAGGGACTCGGGGCTGATGTTGGTGGAATCCAACACCAAATCGTACACGGACAGGTCGTCTAGGTCGATGTCGTAGTAGCGTCGGTAGCGGTCGGCCTCGCTGGCTTCCCGTTCCAAGGTGCGGGCCCGCTGCGTCGCCATGTCGCCGCCGTCCCGCTCGATGATGCGGCGCAGGCGCTCGTCCTCATCGCACGTGACCCAGACCTTGAGGGCCTCCACGCCATGGCGTGCCGCCAGGTACCCGGAGAGCCGTCCTTCCATCAGGACGTCGCCGCGTTGCATGATGCGCACCTGTTCGTCGTCCAAGGCCTGGTCCACGGCGGGATCCTCCTGGCACAGGGCACCGAAGTCGGCCAGACTCATGTCCCGGGCCTTGGCTTGGTCCCGGAAAATCTGCCCCGCGTAGACGTACGGGATGCCCATGCGCTGCTCGAGGATGCGGCAGAGGGTGCTGGTGCCGGTGCCTGGGAGGCCGCCGACGGTCAGGACGCTCATTCGTGGACGTCGGGGTGGACGGGTTGCCAGCGCTTGCGCCACGAGTAGAACTTCATGGTCTTCTGCACGAGCGCACCCAGCGGGATGCTGAGCGTCATGTAGAGCAGAATCCAGTGGGGGAACAAGCTGCTACCAAACAGGACGCCGTTGGTGGTGAACAGGTGCACGCCCAGGTTCCAAGGCGCGGAGAAGAACGGGAAGTGGACGCTGTCTTGGAGGAACTGGAACATCCAGGCAAACAGGGGCAGCACCACGATCATGGTGTAGGGCATGGTCTTCATTTGGGCCATGCTCATCTTCTGTTGCTGCTGCATCACTTCCGGCTGCTTGTCGGTCAGGATCTTGAGCCGGTAGGTGTTGTTCTCCTTGCGGGCCTGGCTGAATTCCTTCTGGAACGCGCGCATGTAGGCCTGCATCTTGGCTTGCTCCAGCCAGTCGCTGGTGAAGTGGCGGATGGCCGTCGTGGCGAGCACCATGAGGGTGCCGGCGACCATGATGGTCAGGACCGGCCAGCGGCCGCCGAAGCCGATGGTGGGGTTCAGCACGACGCCCACGGCGCTGCCCAGCAGGTTGCGCAGGTTGGGGTCGATGAGGACAATGAACATCAGGGCGAAGAGGAAGATCGTGGTGAACGATCCGCGCTTCTTCTGGGGAGTCTGGTCCGCCATTATCCGACCACCGGGAGGATTTGTTGGATGGCGTCGTCGACCTTGCCGTCGTGGTTGTAGACCGTGTGCACCGTGGCGCCCGTCAGCGTCGCGTAGGCGGCGGCGAAGCGGCGGTTCTGCTCCTGGTGCTCCTCGATGGCTTCGACGCTGTCGGCGTCGCGGTTGCGGGTCTCGTCGCTCTCACGGCGGCCCTTGATCTCGGCCGCGTC
>JBFKTF010000024.1:0-16246 GCA_041636435.1 Thermoplasmatota archaeon | reverse complement strand
GACGGTCTGTGACAACGAGCGCCCAACGGTACAGCGTGAAGATGGGACGAAAGATTTCGTCGTCATCCAATGCGTCAATCACCTGCTCATCGTCCGCCAAGACCACTGCGGCACCGACGCCGCGCAAGATCGGAGTCTGGCGCGAGGGCGCAGGCCTTCGCGAAATCTGTTCCCGCGCCACCGCCAGAGGCACAATACGATTGCTGCGCGGTGCTGGTTGAATCGCCTCTGCCGACGCCTCAGCGCCCCGGTAAGCATTGGCAGCGGGCTGTGCTTCGACCAACATCTGCTGGCGGTAGGCTTCGTAGGCGTGGTCGTAGTCGTCGTCCCACGGCATCTTGCCCGCGTTGGGGTCAAAGGATGGATCGAATGCCGGGCCGTCGTCGGCCACGTCGCCTTCCATCGGGGGCTCCGGTGGAACCCCTCCGGGGTGCCCGAATCCACAGAAATCGCAGGCCTTGCGTCCGCCCTCGGGGATCTCGTTGATCTCGTGGCACTTGGGGCAGTGCAGACGCGGCATCGCCGGGGCAGCCCCGGGACGACGCAAAACCTTGCCTTCTAGGCCCGGCCCGCGCCCCTTTGCTCATATACGAGGCCCGTGTCGGCGCCGCCTGGAGGCAGACCCTATTGTAGGGGCAGCCACCAAGGAGACCCATGGCCAACGAAGCGCTCAAGGAATTCGCCTCCCGCGAATACGCGCATGGGTGGTCGACGGACCTCGAAGAGGACCGCGTCCCACCAGGCCTGAACGAAGATGTCATCCGCGTCATCTCGGCCAAGAAGGGCGAGCCAGAATGGCTGCTCGAGTGGCGCCTGAAGGCGTTCGCGCACTGGAAGACGATGACGGAGCCGACGTGGGCCAAGGTCCACTACGACCCCATCGACTACCAGGCGATCACGTACTACTCCGCCCCCAAGAAGGCGGGCGATGGCCCCCAGTCGTTGGACGAGGTCGACCCCGAGATCCTGGAGATGTACGACAAGCTCGGCATCAGTCTGGCCGAGCAGAAGCGCCTGCAGGGCATCGAACTGACGGACGAAGAGAAGGGCCTCGACCCGAGCCGCCCCAAGGTCGCCGTCGACGCCGTCATCGATTCGGTCTCCGTCGCCACGACGTTCAAGGCGGAACTGGAGAAGCAGGGCATCATCTTCTGCAGCTTCGGCGAAGCGGTCCACAACCACCCGGATCTGGTCAAGAAGTACCTCGGCACCGTCGTGCCGACCGGTGACAACTTCTTTGCCGCGCTCAACAGCGCCGTCGTCACCGACGGCTCGTTCTGTTACATACCCCCGGGCGTCAAGTGCCCCATGGAGCTGTCGACGTACTTCCGCATCAACGCGGCGGGCACGGGCCAGTTCGAGCGCACCTTGCTCATTGCGGACAAGGGCGCCTACGTATCCTACCTCGAAGGCTGCACCGCCCCGCAGCGCGACGAGAACCAGCTGCACGCCGCCGTCGTCGAGCTAATCGCCCACGAGGACGCCGAGATCAAGTACAGCACCGTCCAGAACTGGTACCCCGGCGACAAGGACGGCAAGGGCGGCATCTACAACTTCGTCACCAAGCGCGGCCTGTGCGAAGGCAAGCGCTCCAAGATCAGCTGGACGCAGGTCGAGACCGGCTCCGCGATCACCTGGAAGTACCCGAGCTGCATCCTGAAGGGCGACGACTCCGTGGGCGAGTTCTACTCGGTCGCGCTGACGACGAACAAGCAGCAAGCCGACACCGGCACGAAGATGATCCACCTCGGGAAGAACACCCGCTCGACGATCATCAGCAAGGGCATCTCGGCTGGCCAGTCCCAGTCGACGTACCGGGGCCAGGTCAAGATCAGCAAGAAGGCCCAGGGCGCACGCAACTACTCGCAGTGCGACAGCCTGCTGATCGGCGACCAGTGCGGCGCCCACACGTTCCCGTTCATCGACGTCCAGAACCCCACCGCCCGCATGGAGCACGAGGCGACCACGAGCAAGGTGGGCGAGGACCAGATTTTCTACTGCCGCCAGCGCGGCCTCTCGGAGCAAGACGCCGTGAACCTCATCGTCAACGGCTTCTGCAAGGAGGTCTTCCGTGAGCTCCCCATGGAGTTCGCGGTGGAGGCGCAGAACCTCCTGAACCTGAAATTGGAAGGCGCGGTCGGCTGAACGCGGCCGCCCGCCGCCACCACCACCCTCTTATCCGACCCCACTTGAGGAAGTTCCAACAGGGGAGCGACCGCCAGGTCGCTGCCCGGGCCATGCCCATGCTCGTCATCGACAATCTGCACGCAGAAGTGGACGGCAAACCCATCCTCAAGGGTCTGTCCTTGACCGTCAACGCCGGAGAGATCCATGCCATCATGGGCCCCAACGGCAGTGGCAAGTCGACCCTTGCCAACGTCATTGCCGGCAAGGACGGCTACGAAATCACCCAGGGCAGCATCACCTACGACGGCCAGGACCTTTTGGCGATGGAAGTCGAGGACCGCGCCCGCTCCGGCGTGTTCTTGGCGTTCCAGTACCCCGTCGAAGTGCCCGGCGTCAACAACACGTACTTCCTGCGCGAGGCCGTCAACGCGGTCCGTGCCCACCGCGGCGAAGAAGAAATCGACGCCATGGACTTCCTGGAACTGGTCGAAGAGAAGTCCGAGCTGGTGGGCCTCAAGGACAAGCTCCTGGAACGCTCCGTCAACGCGGGCTTCAGTGGCGGTGAGAAGAAGCGCAACGAGATCTTCCAAATGGCGATGCTGGAGCCCAAGCTCGCGGTGCTGGACGAGACCGACTCTGGCCTGGACATCGACGCGCTGAAGACCGTGGCCGAGGGCGTCAATGCCCTGAAGCGCGACGACAACGCGTTCATCGTGATCACCCACTACCAGCGCTTGCTGGACTACATCGTCCCGGACGTCGTGCACGTCCTCTACGATGGCAAGATCATCAAGACCGGCGACAAGGGCCTCGCCCTGGAACTGGAGAAGGAAGGCTACGCGGACCTGATCGCTTGAGCCAGATGACCACCACGCATTGGGACGCCCTGGTCGACCTGCCCGACGCCCCAGACTGGCTCATGGAGGCCCGCCGCACCGCGTGGACGCGCTTCCAGGAGCTCGGCTGGCCCAGCAAGTCCGACCCGCGCTACCAATACACGGACCTCTCCACCATCCACGCCGGCGCCACCCCCGCCACGCCCGGCCAAGTGACCCGCGCCGACTTCGAGCGCTTCCTGACGGGCGACGAACTGGCGCTGCTGGTCTTCGTCGATGGCCGCTACGACGAGTCCCTGAGCCAGGTCCCCGACGGCCTCGTCGCGGGCCCCATGCGCAGCGCGTACGAGCACCCCTCCACGCAACACCACTTCGCCTCCTTGTGCCAGAGCGACGACCCCATGGAGCTCTTGCACTGCGCCACCTGGCAAGACGGCGCGTTCGTCTTGGCCCAGGGCCAGGTCGAAGGCACAGTCCACATCGTCCACGTCAACACGGGCGCCGGCGATGGCCGCTTCTTGCACCACGCAATCGTCGCCGACGAGGGCAGCGACGTCCGCGTCCTCGAATCCCACATTCACCTGGCCGACGACGAGGGCATGACCCTCAGCTTCGCCGTGCTGGTGGCCGGCACCAACGCCCGCCTCGAGCACATCAAGGTGCAGAAGGAAGACCGCCGCGCCCGCCACATCGCCACGCAGCGCAACCTGGTGATGCAGGACGGCCGGCTGCACTCCGTGCTCATCGACATCGGTGGCACGCAAGCCCGCCAAGCCATCACCGGCACCATGGTGGGCCAAAACGCCGAAGTCGATTTGCAAGGGGTGTTCTTCGGGCAGCGCGACCAGCGCACCGATGTCTGGACCCGCGTCGACCACCAAGTGCCCCACTGCCGCAGCAACGAGCTGTTCAAGGGCATCATGGACGACAGCGCCCGCGGCGCCTTCACGGGCCTCGTCAAGGTCCACCCCGGGGCCCACCACTCCGAATCCGAGCAGGAAAACCGCAACCTGCTGCTGAGCGACAAGGCGCACATCGATGCAAGCCCGCAACTGGAGATCGACAACGACGACGTCAGCGCCAGCCACGGCAGCACCATTGGCCAACTCGAGGAAGACCAGTTGTTCTTCCTCCGGGCCCGCGGCATCTCCGAAGAAAGGGCCCGCATGATGCTCACCCGGGCCTTTGCCAGCGAAGTGCTGGAATCGGTCCCCGACAGCACCATTCGGCAGCTCCTTGACCGCTACTTGCACATTTGGTTCATCAAGCACCAGGAGCACCTCGCATGAGCCAGCAGGCCACGACATACGACGTCCAAGCCATCCGCGCCGACTTCCCGGTCTTGCACCAAGACGTGCACGGCCACCCGCTGGTCTACCTGGACAACGCGGCCACGACGCAGAAGCCCAAGCATGTGCTGGATGTGCTGCAGCACTACTACGAGCACGACAACGCCAACATCCACCGCGGCGTCCACGAGCTCTCCCAGCGCGCCACCCGCGACTACGAACAGGGCCGCAAGTCCATCGCCAAGTTCCTGCACGCACCGAGCCCCGACGAGTGCATCTTCGTGCGCGGCACCACGGAGGCCATCAACTTGGTGGCCCACAGCTTCGCCCGCCCCCGCCTGGGTCCCGGCGACGAAATCCTGGTCACCACGATGGAGCACCACAGCAACATCGTGCCCTGGCAGCTGGTCGCCGAAATGACCGGCGCCAAGGTCGTGGCGTGCCCCATCCACGACGATGGTAGCCTCGACATGGACGCGTTTGCCAACATGGTGGGCCCACAGACCAAGATGATCAGCGTGGTCCACGTCAGCAACGCCCTCGGGACGGTCAACCCCATCCACGACATCGTCGCGATTGCCAAGCAACACGGCGTGCCGGTCATGGTGGACGGTGCCCAAGCGGCGCCCCACTTGACCATCGACGTGCAAGAGCTGGGCTGCGATTTCTACGCCATCAGCGGGCACAAGATGTACGGACCCACCGGCATCGGTGTGCTCTGGGGCAAGCGCGAACACTTGGACGCCATGGTGCCCTACCAAGGCGGCGGCGAAATGATTGCCAGTGTCACGTTCGAGAAGACCACCTACAACGAGATCCCCCACAAGTTCGAGGCCGGCACGCCCCACATCGCGGGCGCCATCGGCCTGGGCGCGGCGGCGGAGTACCTGTTGTCCGTGGGCGTCGACGCCATCGCGGCCCACGAGCACGACTTGCTTGAGTACGCGACGCAGAAGGTGTCCAAATTGCCTGGCGTCCGCATCGTGGGCACCGCCGCAGGCAAGGCAAGCGTGCTGAGCTTCACCATCGACGGCATCCACCCCCACGACGTGGGCAGCCTGCTGGACCACGAAGGGGTCGCCATCCGCACGGGGCACCACTGCGCCCAGCCAGTCATGGACCGCTACGGTTTGCCCGCCACCAACCGCGCCAGCTTCGGGATGTACAACACCCGCGAGGAAGTGGACGCGTTCGTGGCCGCCGTGGAGAACTGCATCCAGATCTTCGGAGGCGCCTCATGAACCCCCTGATGCGCGAGCTGTACCAGGAAACCATCATGGGGCACAACAAGAAGCCCCACAACTTCCGCATCATCGAGGACGGCGTCCACGCCGACGGGCACAACCCGTTGTGCGGTGACAAGTTCACGGTCTTCGCCACCGTCGACGGCGACAAGGTGACGGACATCAGCTTCCAAGGCGAAGGTTGCGCCATCAGCAAGTCCAGCGCCAGCATGATGACCGACGCCGTCAAGGGCCTCTCCAAGGACGAGGCCCGCCAACTCTACGAGGAGTTCCACAAGCTCGTCACGGGCGAGGGCGAAGCCGACGAGAAGCTGCTTGGCAAGCTCAAGGTGTTTGCCGGCGTGAAGGAGTTCCCTGCGCGCGTCAAGTGCGCGGCGCTGGCCTGGCGCACCATGGTCGCGGCTCTGGAAGACGAAGACGTGGTGAGCACGGAATAATGGCCGAGCAACTCTTGCTACAACGAGACGTCGAAGCGACGTTGATTCCGGAGGGCGACCCGGTCACCCTCAAGGAAGGCCTGGACGTCGTCATCCACCAGACGCTTGGCGGCCACTACACGGTGCAAGCCGGCGATGGGCGCAAATACCGCATCGATGGCCACAACGCGGATGCCCTGGGCAAGGAACCCACGGCGGCGCCGGAACCCGAGCAGCACGACGCCGAACCGTTGCCTCCCGAGGAAGCGGAGAAGGCGGCGTGGGAGAAGATGAAGACGGTGCACGACCCGGAGATTCCCGTCAACGTCGTGGACTTGGGCCTCATCTACACGCTCAAGATGCACCAACGCGGTGACGGCCTGTTGCTCGCGGAAGTGCGCATGAGCCTCACCGCCCCCGGCTGCGGCATGGGCGATGTGTTGTTGCGGGACGTGGAGCGCCAGCTGCGCACCATCCCTGGCGTCGACACGGTCGATGCCAAGATCACGTTCGATCCGGTCTGGAATCCGAACATGATGTCGACGGCAGCCAAGCTGAAGCTTGGGCTTCTCTGAAGCCCAAGCGAAGCGGCTGTCGTTGACAGCGAGTCGCGCAGCGGCGAGCGGACCGGCCGGGCGTGCTCGCACGACCGGGCGGGGAGCGCCAAAGCCCGCGAGGGTTGGCGCAACACGCACCAACCCAGGCACCGCCATCCCCCAACCCCACCTTGAAATCCGACAGGCCATACATCGCTGGTATGGACATCCTGCTTGGCGGCGCTCCGGTGCCTCCGCGTCTTCTGTTGAAGTACGCCAACCGGCACGGCCTGGTGGCCGGCGCCACGGGCACCGGCAAGACGGTGACGCTGCAAGTCTTGACGGAGGGCTTCAGCCGCGCCGGCGTGCCGGTGTTTGTCGCGGACGTCAAGGGCGACCTGTCCGGCTTGGCCGCCGCAGGGACCGTGAGCAAAGGCGTGCAGGGCCGTGTCGATTCCATCGGCATTCCGGACTTTTCTCCGGAGGCGATGCCGGTGGTGTTCTGGGATTTGTTTGGCAAGCAAGGGCACCCGATCCGCACGACGGTGATGGAGATGGGGCCGTTGTTGTTGGCCCGCATGATGGACTTGAACGAGACCCAAGAGGGCGTGCTGAACATCGCCTTCGCGGCCGCCGCCGACGACGATCACCTGATTTTGGATCTGAAGGACCTGCGGGCCATGTTGCAATTCGTGGCCGACAACGCAGCAGAATTGTCCACGCAGTACGGCAACGTCAGCAAAGCCAGCGTGGGCGCCATCGTGCGCCGCATCCTGGTCTTGGAGCAGCAAGGCGCCAAGCAGTTCTTCGGAGAACCCGCCCTGGACATCCATGACTTCATGCGGCACCACGACGGCCGCGGCCAGGTCAACCTCTTGGCCGCGGACCAACTAATGCAGACGCCGCAGTTGTACGGGACGTTCCTGTTGTGGCTCCTGAACGAGATGTTCGAGGAACTGCCCGAGGTGGGCGACCCCGACAAGCCCGAACTGGTGTTCTTCTTCGACGAGGCCCACTTGCTGTTCAAGGACGCCCCCAAGGCATTGGTGGACAAAGTGATCCAGATCGCCCGCCTGGTGCGCTCCAAGGGCGTCGGCGTCTACTTCGTGAGCCAATCCCCCACGGACATCCCCGACGACGTGCTGGGTCAACTGGGCAACCGCATCCAACACGCGTTGCGCGCCTACACGCCCAAGGACCAGAAGGCCATCAAGGCCGCCGCCCAGTCCTTCCGACCCAACCCCGACTTGGACGTCGCGGCGACCATTGGTGACTTGGGCGTGGGCGAAGCCCTGGTGTCGGTGCTGGACGCCAAGGGCCGACCCACCATGGTGCAGCGCACGCTGCTGTGTCCGCCACGCAGCCGCATGGGGCCGTTGTCTCCGAAGCAACGCAAGGGGATCTTGGCCACCAGCCCACTGGCGGGCGTCTACGACGAAGCCGTGGACCGCGAGTCGGCCCACGAGCGCCTGGTGGCCAAGGCGCGCATGAAGAAGGCGGCCGGCACCAAGACTGGCCGCACCATCAACCGAAAGGCCCGTCGCCGCAGCCGCCGCCAATCGCCCGGCCAAGCGTTGCTCAGTTCCACGGCGCGTTCCATGGGCACGCAGCTTGGGCGCTCGTTGATGCGCAGCCTCTTCAAGAGCCGCTGAGCGGAAACATCCAAGGGGGCTTGGCCCCATCCGGTGACCATGCGTTGGCTCGCCATCGCCTTGGTCGTCGTGGCCTTGGCTGGATGCACGGACGAGAAGCCGGATGCGCCCTGCGTGGGCGAGCAGTGCCGGGAGGGTGGCACGGAGGACGAGCCCCAAGACCCTGGACCCGAGGAGTCGGCGCCGGACGAGCCCGCTCCCAGCAACGACACGCTGCGAGACCCGGTCACGTGGGACGTGGAAGTACGCGACAATTCGTTCAGCCCCGCCGACTTGACCATCCAGGCCGGGGACTCGGTCCGGTTCGTCTACGTGGGCACCAACCCGCACACCGCCACCGCCGACAACGGGGAGTTTGATTCGGGCGATTGCCCGGGCACCACGTGCTTCCAGCCAGGCATCGGCCGCACCGAATTCACGTGGACGTCCAACGCAGTGGGTGACGTGCCGTACGTCTGCGAAGTGCATGGCAACATGCGGGGGACGATTGCGGTCCTGGAACGCCACGACGCCACGCCGTGAGCCGCGACCCCACACGTCGCCAGCAAGCCTTGACATGTTCGAGTCGGAGGGACCTGTCTGGCATGCCATACGTCGTTTGTCCCCACCGACCCCTTGAATTCACGTCGAACGCCGTGAACTCTGGCCAGCAGGCCTAAGTAGGGCGTTCAACGCCCTCGACCCCATGGAGACCACGGAAGTCCCCCAGAAGGCGGACCCCGTCGAGCGACTGCGCGAACGCCGTGCCAAGGCACTGCAAGGTGGCGGCCCCGCTCGCATCGAGGCCCAACACAAGAAGGGCAAGTACACCGCCCGCGAGCGCATCGAACTCCTGGCCGACCCCGGCACCTTCGTCGAGTTCGACCCCTACGTGCGCACCCAGGCCACCGACTTTGGTCTGGACAAGAGCAAGTTCGACGGCGACGGCGTGGTCACCGGCCACTGCCAGGTCAACGGCCAACTGGTCTTCGTCTACGCCCAAGACTTCACCGTGCTGGGCGGCTCGCTGGGGTACCAGACCGGCCAGAAGATCGCCAAGGTCCTCGACCAAGCGATGGCCGTCGGTGCCCCCGTCATCGGCTTCAACGACTCCGGTGGCGCCCGCATCCAAGAAGGCGTGGCCAGCCTGGCCGGCTACGGGGACATCTTCTTCCGCAACGTCAAGGCCAGCGGCGTCGTGCCGCAGATCTCCGTCATCGTCGGCCCCAGCGCCGGTGGCGCCGTGTACTCCCCGGCCCTGACCGACTTCATCTTCATGGTCGACGAGACCAGCCACATGTTCGTCACCGGCCCCGACGTCGTCAAGACCGTCACGGGCGAAGAAGCCAGCCAGGAAGAACTGGGTGGCAGCAGCGTCCACACCGTGAAGTCCGGCGTCGCCAGCTTCAGCGGCATCGACGAAGACGACACCGTCCGCCTCATCAAGAAGCTCCTGGAGTACATCCCGGCAAACAACCTCGCCGAGCTGCCCATCCGCCAGGACCCCGGCGATGACCCGCAGCGCATGGACAACGAACTGGACGCCATCGTGCCGGCCGACGCCAACAAGCCCTACGATGTGCGCGAAGTGGTGCGCCGCGTCATGGACCGCGACTCCTTCTTCGAGGTCCAACCCAAGTGGGCCCAGAACATCGTTGTCGGCTTCAGCCGCCTCAACGGCATCCCCGTTGGCATCGTCGCCAACCAGCCCGCCGTTCTGGCCGGTGCCTTGGACATCGAGGCCAGCATCAAGGGAGCCAAGTTCATTCGCTTCTGCGACTCGTTCAACATCCCCATCGTGTCCTTCATCGACGTGCCCGGCTTCTTGCCCGGCCTCGGCCAGGAGCATGGCGGCATCATCCGCAACGGCGCCAAGTTGCTGTACGCCTACTGCGAAGCGACGGTCCCCAAGTTGGCCGTGACGCTGCGCAAGAGCTACGGCGGCGCCTACATCGTGATGAGCAGCAAGCACGTGGGCAGCGACCTCAACATCGCTTGGCCGCAAACGGAGATTGCCGTCATGGGCGCCGCTGGCGCCGTGGAGATTCTCAAGCGCCGCGAGCTGGCCAAGGTCGCCGAAGAGGACCCCCAAGCGGCTCTGGAACTGAAGGCCCAGTTCGAGGCGGAGTACCAAGAGAAGTTCGCCAACCCGTACGTCGCCGCCGAGCGCGGATGGGTGGACGACATCGTCGAACCCCGAGAGACCCGCCCCCGCCTCATCGCGGCGCTCCTGCCTCTGATGAACAAGCGCGAGACGCGGCCCGCCAAGAAGCACGGCTTGACGCCGTTGTGAGGCGGCCCCGAGTCCTTTACCACTCCTTCCCTCTGCCCACCCCGTGCGGCCCTCGGCCGCCTCCCTCTCCCCTCCGCGGCACGTCCGCTTCCTGGTGTCCCCATGGCTGAAACCGTCAGCAAAGAACCGATTGCAATCATTGGCTACGGCTGCATCCTTCCCGATGCGCCCAACGTCGAGACCTTCTGGAACAACCTCCTGGAAGGAAAGAACAGCATCCGTGAGGTCCCCGCCGAACGCTGGGACCCGGCCATTTACTGGTCCGCCGACAAGTCGGAGGTCGACAAGACCTACGCCAAGATCGGCGCCTTCGTCGCGGACGACGGCTTCAACGGCCTCGACTACCGCATGCCCCCCAAGGTCGTCGACCACATCGACCCTTGCCAGCGCTGGGCATTGGCCGCCACGCGCCAGGCATTCCAGGACGCCGGTTACATCACGGGCCTCAAGGGCGACGCTGGACGCGACTTCGACCGCGACCGCTGCGCCGTCATCGTGGGCAACGCCATGGGCGGTGAGATGCAGAAGCACCAGCACAAGCGCATCGTCTGGCACGAGGCCCGCACCGCCATCGAGGCCGACCCCGACTTCCAGGCCTTGCCCGCCGACACCCGGGCCAACATTCTGGAGAACGCCGAGCGGCAATTCAAGCAAGGCACCAACCCGGTGACGGAGGACACCATGCCGGGCCACCTCAGCAACGTCATCGCCGGCCGCATCGCCAACGCGTTCGATCTGGGCGGCAAGAACTTCACCACGGACGCGGCCTGCGCGAGCAGCTTGGCGGCCCTGGACGCCGCCATGGACACGCTACGCGATGGCGAAGCGGACATGGTGGTGTGGGGCGGCACCGACCGCTCCATGGACGTCAGCGCGTACGTGCAGTTCTCCAAGATTGGTGCCCTGAGCCCCGACGGCAGCCGGCCCTTTGACAAGGACGCCAACGGCTTCGTCATGGGCGAAGGTGCGGCGATGTTCTTGCTCAAGCGCCTCAGCGACGCCGAACGCGACGGCGACACCATCCACGCGGTGGTGCGCGGCATCGGTGGCAGCAGCGACGGCAAAGGCAAGGGCATCACCGCACCCAACCCAGCGGGCCAAGTCAAGGCCGTCCGCCGTGCCTACGTAGACGCCGAATGCAGCCTCGCCTCCGTGGGGTACTTGGAAGCCCACGGCACCAGCACGCCCGTCGGCGACCCGGTCGAACTCGAGTCCGTCATCACCGCCGCCAAGGAAGCCGGCGACGCGCCCCCGGTCGGCAGCATCAAGGTCGGCTCCGTCAAGTCCAACATCGGCCACCTCAAGGCCGGTGCCGGTGCCGCCGGGATGCTCAAGGCCGTCCTGGCCTGCGAGAAGGGCATCATCCCGCCCAGCATCAACGTCAAGGAATTGAACCCCCGCATCGACTGGGGCAACAGCCCGTTCAGCGTGGCCACCGAGCGCGTTGACTGGCAACAGCCCGCCGACCGCGTGCGCCGCGCTGCGGTCAGCAGCTTTGGATTCGGGGGCACCAACTTCCACGTGGTCCTCGAACAACACGCCCCGGGAGCCATCGTGCGCGCCGCACAGCCCCAAGCCACGCCCACCCCGAGCCCTGCGACCAGCAACGGCACCGCCACGCGGAGCGTCGACCTGGACGCATTCCGGGAGCACATGGCCACGCACGCCATGCTGGAAACCCAGGCACTGGTGTTGGACGGCGACGCCTTGCCGGGCAGCATCATGGACCTGCCCAAGATCACATTCTCCGAGAACGGCCAAGGCCCCCGCATCCGCGACGTCTTTGCCCCGCTCACCGCCAAGGGCATCGCCGCCACGCGCCGCGTTGGCTTGGCCCTCAGCGACCTTGACGACCTGCCCAAGAAGTTGGAACTGGCCCAGAAGGCCGCCAGCAACCCCGCCGTCGCCAAGCTCGCCTTCCAGCAAGGGGTCTTCCTCAACCAAGGAGCGCCCCAAGGCAAGGTGGCGTTCCTATTCCCTGGTCAAGGCACCCAGTACGTCAACATGGGCCGCGACCTGGCCAAGAAGTATGCCATCGTGCGCAACACGTTCGAGGAAGCCGACGAGATTCTGTTCGACGAACTGGGCGGCATCCGCCTGACGGACATCCTCTGGCCCACCCCCA
Source organism: Thermoplasmatota archaeon (assembly GCA_041636435.1). Classification (GTDB taxonomy): domain Archaea; phylum Thermoplasmatota; class E2; order JACPAO01; family JAHFTW01; genus JBFGSX01. The sequence continues at coordinate 3,749 of JBFKTF010000024.1, read as the reverse complement.
ACACGCCGGAGAACCAGAAGGCCAGCAACGAGAAGCTGAAGCTCACGGAGTTCACGCAGCCCGCCGTGCTGGCCATGGACGTCGCCATCCTGCGCCTGCTCAAGCAGTGGGACGTCCAGCCCGACGTGGTCGCCGGCCACAGCCTCGGCGAATACGGCGCACTGGTCGCCGCCGGGGTCCTGAGCTTCGCCGACGCATTGCACGCCGTGGCCGCCCGTGGCCGCGAAATGGCCAACGTGGACCTGCCCGACTTGGGCAAGATGGCGAGCATCCCGGCCGACTGGGAAACCGTCAGCAATGCATTGGAACAGGTCGACGACTACGTCATCTGCGCCAACAAGAACTGCCCCAGCCAGACCGTCATTGCCGGCAGCAGCAGCGGCGTCGACAAGGCCGTGGAGCTGCTCACGGGCCAGGGCCTGCAATGCATCTACTTGCCCGTCAGCGCCGCATTCCACTCCCAGATTGTCGCCCCCGCCAGCCAGCCCTTGCGCAACGTGCTGGGTCGCCTCGACGTGCAACCTCCCAAGGTCCGCGTGTTGAGCAACGTCGGTGCCAAGCCGTACCCGGACGACCCCGAAGCGATCCGCGACAACCTCGCGGTGCAAGTCGCCAGCCCGGTGGAATGGATTGACATCATCCAACGCATGCGCGACGAGGGGGTCACCACGTTCATCGAGGTCGGCCCGAAGAAGGCCCTCACGGGCTTCTGCATGGACATCTTGCAAGACGAACTGGGCACCCCCGGTGGCCCCGTCGCCATGTGCAGCAACCACCCCAAGAAGGGCGAGATCCAGCACATCAACGAGCTGTTCGCGTTCCTTGGCGCCTGGGGCTTCCAACCCAAGATGCCCGAATTGAACGACGGCGCCATCTACACCTCGGAATTCCGTGACCCGACGGCCCCGTTCACGACCACGTCCGCCCCGGCGGCGACCGCCAAGGACCCCCGCATCGACGTCATCGCCGATGCATTGGAGCACCTGAGCAACCAACTCAAGCAGATCCGCGGCGACAGCAAGCCCGCCGCCGAGACGACCCCCGCGGCACCTGCGGCACCCGTCGCCGCGACCCCGGTCGACGATGGTCGGCTGCGCCAACTGGAATCCGAATTGGCGCGCTACAAGGCCCTGGGACTCAACGCCGACGACATCGGCATCAGCGGCATCAGCGTCGGCCTGCCCGGCACCAAGAAGGCCCTGTTCGATGACAAGGACTGGGACCGCATCTTGGCTGGCGAGAACCTCATCGACGCCCTGCCCGAGACCGAGCGCGCCAAGTTGAGCGACAAGCACATCGTGCGCCTGGTCAAGGGCGGCGATGGACAAGCCACGTTCCAAGCCATCGACGACATCGCCCAGGTCATCAAGCTGGCCGGCCGCCGAGGCGACTTCGACATTGCCGACTACGGCGTCGACGCCGACCTGGCCAGCGTGCTGGACCGCACGTTCCAATACGCCATCGCCGCGGGCATTGAAGCCCTGCGCGACGCAGGCATTCCCCTGCAGCGCACGTACCTCAAGACCACCACCGGCAGCTACCTGCCCAAGGAATGGAAGTTGCCCGAGCCCTTGCGCGACGAGACGGGCATCGTGTTCGCCAGCGCCTTCCCTGGCATCGACAACTTGCTGCGCGACGTCAGTCAATACTTGGCCGACAAGTACGCCGGCACCACGCTCGACGAGCTGCGCAACCTGTACGATGAATTGCTGGGCGCCATCGACGACGAGGGCCTCAAGGGCCAGGTCACGCAGTGGTTCGAGGCCGAGTTTACCCGCCTCAGCGACGTCTTGCCCGGCCACGGCGCTGAGCGCTACGAGTTCAACCGGAAGTTCCTGTTCAGCGTCCTGAGCCTTGGCCACGCCCAACTGGCCCAGTTCATCGGCGCCCGCGGACCCAACACGCAGGTCAACGCCGCCTGCGCCAGCACCACCCAGGCCGTCGGCATCGCCGAAGACTGGATTCGCACCGGCCGCTGCAAGCGCGTCATCGTCGTCGGCGCCGACGACGTCACCAGCGACGCCATGTTCGAATGGATTGGCAGCGGCTTCTTGGCCAGCGGCGCCGCCACCACCAAGGAGGACGTCGCGGAAGCGGCGTTGCCATTCGATGCCCGCCGCCACGGCATGATCGTCGGCATGGGCGCCGTCGGCCTCGTCGTGGAATCGGCTCCCGAAGTCGAACAGCGCGGCATGCGCCCCATCGCGCGCCTGCTGGCCACCGCCATCGCCAACAGCGCATTCCACGGCAGCCGCCTGGACATCGACCACATTTCTGCGTGCATGACGGAGCTGGCCGACCGTGCGGCGCGCCGCTACGGCATCGACAAGCACGCCATCGCCAAGCAGACCGTGTTCGTCTCCCACGAGACCTACACGCCGGCCCGCGGTGGTTCCGCCAGCGCCGAGATCCACGCCCTGCGCCAGACGTTTGGCGACGAAGCCAACCACGTGGTCATCGCCAACACGAAGGGCTTCACGGGCCACCCACAAGGCGCCGGCGTCGAGGACGCCATCGCACTCAAGATGCTGCAACGGGGCCGCGTGCCCCCCATCGCCAACTTCCGGGACCCGGATCCGGAACTAGGCGACCTCAATCTCAGCCAGGGCGGCGAATACGACGTGCGCTACGCCTTGCGCTTGGCCGCCGGATTTGGCAGCCAAGTCGCCATGACGTTCACGGAACTCGTGGCCCGCGAGAACGAGCGTTACGCCAACGAAGCCCAATACAAGCAATGGCTCAGCGACGTCAGCGGCCTGACCGGTGCTGCGTTGGAAGTGGAACACAAGACCCTCCGCATCGTCGACCAAGGCCCGCCCACGGCGGCGCCCAAGACCGAAGCCGCCGTCGTGGTGGCCCCGGAGGCTCCCGCCGGCGTCGCATCCGAGCCCGCCGACGCGGGCAAGGCGCTCGAGCAAGTCGTGGCCCTCGTGGCCCAGAAGACCGGCTACCCCGTCGACATGCTCGACCCCGATTTGGACATGGAAGCGGACCTGGGCATTGACACGGTCAAGCAAGCGGAGTTGTTTGGCGAACTGCGCGACATCTTCGGCGTCCCGCTGCGCGAGGACCTGCAGATCAAGGACTACAACACGCTGCGCAAGGTCGCCCAGTACATGGCCGGGGGCACCGCGCCGGTGGCCCAAGCTCCGGCCACGGCGCCCACCGAACCGGTCGCGGCACCCGCGCAAGCCACGCTGAGCGAGGCCACCCAAACCAGCGGGGACTCCGACGCCGCGCTCCAGAAGGTCACCGAACTGGTCGCCCAGAAGACCGGCTACCCCGTGGACATGCTCGACCCCGACCTGGACATGGAAGCCGACCTGGGCATTGACACGGTCAAGCAAGCCGAATTGTTCGGGGAACTGCGCGAACACTTTGGGGTCCCGCTGCGCGAAGATTTGGCCATCGCCGATTACAACACCCTCCGCAAGGTCGCCCAATACATGGCCGGCGGATTGTCTGCTGCGGAGGCGACCACGAGCCCGGCACCAACGGAATCGGTCCCCGCCCGCGCCACCCAGCCCACGTTGAGCGAGGCCGCGGCCCCCAGCGCCGATGCGGCACTGGCCAAGGTCACGGAACTCGTGGCCCAGAAGACCGGCTACCCCGCCGAGATGCTCGAGCCGGACCTGGACATGGTGGTACAGGCAGCCGTGAAAGAAGGCTACTTACGGGCAACAACAACGCCTGAGCCTGCCGACGCATTTCTCATTGCCGTGCCCACGCCGTTTGAAGGCAAAAACCAT
>JBFKTF010000023.1:0-16290 GCA_041636435.1 Thermoplasmatota archaeon | reverse complement strand
GAACGCTTGGGGACAGTCTACACATTGTGCAGACACTTGGGGTTCCCGCATCGTGATTTCCCACATTGTGCAGTTTTCGCGCCTGCTGCGCCCCGTAGGGCCTGGACTCGTGTCTCAGAGTCCATCTCTGGGCGATGTCTCCCAACACCCATACCCGTCGAAGGCAAGGGAGGACGTCACCCTCCCTTCTACCTGATAGGCCGCAGAGCAATCGTACGCCGCCGGAGCTTTCATCGATGCACCGTTCCAGGAAGCATCGACTATGGGGTATTATCCTCAGTTTCCCGAGATTATCCCCCAGCATACGGTATGTTCTCCACGTGTTACTGAGCAGTCTGCCGAGGGCCGAACCCTCTCGACTCGCATGGCTTAAGCGAACCCCAATAGCAGTGGCCGCTGGCAGGATCAACCAGAATCTTCCCACCTATGAAGGTGGGTGGTACACACTGGTTGAGTGTACTTGCCAGGAATCAGCGGACCGACCGGGTGTCACCGGGACATCCGATCGGATCGCAATAGTTTCACCAAAATGATTTGATGAGCTTAGCTGTCTCGTACTTCAGGAACATGAGGTCACGTCACGATCCGCGTCTGCGGTCGTGTCGGGTTTCATGCCCTACATGATTGTCCCACGGGCTGGATGGACCGGCTCACAGTCGGCATGACGCCGTCTCGCGGGTCCAACGGACCAGTGGGGGTGCCACCCCTTGCGGGGCGGATGTCCGGCGAAGCCGGACGGGTATATGACTGCTCCGGTTGGCTCCCGACAGCTTGGATGCTGCCGTGAGATTCCGGGGCAGGAGGTGATCGCCGCCTGCGAGATTGTGCCTCGCGGGTGGCGGGAAGGCCGCCGAGACAGCCCCCCTATATGAGTCTGTTGGTGCTGCCGAAACAGCACCTCGCCTGCCCCCTCACGGGGCGACTCGACTCGCGGGCCCGGATCTGTGCCGGGGCCGGATGGCGGCCGACACAGGTACCCTATATGAGTGTTGCGGGGCGGCCGAAGCGCACCCCACGACTCAAGGCCCGTGGGTTTTGCCGGTGATTGCGGTTCATGCCGCAGCCGGTATTGGCGGCCGACATGGGTGCCCTATATGAGTGTTGTGGGGGGCCCGATGGGCACCCCATGGACACTCGGGTCCATGTTGCCTCCGAGAGGGGCTCGCACCCCTGCCGGTATTGGCGGCCGACATGGGTACCCTATATGGCCGTTGCTGTGAACCCGTGGGCCTTCAGGCCGTTCGGCCCCCAAATCGGCGCCGCAGGGACGCCAATTCGGAGGGAACCTCCTCGATGCACCGGCAGTGGCATACCTGGGAGAGGCGGCGTCGGAAGGCCAGATCCACCGGCACCCGGGACGCCAACCCGTCGTGGAAGCGCCGGGCCAGGCGCCCTCCCGTGCGGTCCCAGTCGGTGAGCAACAGGAGGTGGCGCCACCCGTGGGCGGCGGCGTCTTCGGCGATGCGGTCGACGCTTGTCTCGAGGGTGCGGCCGCCATGGACCACGATGTGCGCACCTCCGATGCCGAGGGCTTCCAATGCCAAGACGTCGCGGCGGCCCTCCACCAAGACGGCGGCGCCCGCCGCGGCCTCCCGCAAGTCGCCTAGGAGGGCCTCGAGGGCATGCAGGCGATCCTCACCCTGCATGCGGCACCGCCCGGCGCAGCCGCAACCCCTCGGGTGCCTCCAGGATGGCCGCCTCCACGGACCCCAATGCGCCCGGACGCACAAGGTCTAAACGGAAACGGCCAGAGTGGTGCTTGCCTGCCCGAAGGCACCACGGACGCGGCCGTCGGCCGAGGGTGATGTGGTGCGCAATGGCAGGCACACAGGAGTCGCCGTCAAACGCCCCCCGGAAATGTGAAGGGGGGTACCAGGAGGCTCCAACAGAGGCGGACGCATGAGCCGTCGACCCCTGGCCGTGCCCGAAAGGGCGGGTCCCCTGCCAAGCTTTCAGACGTGACGTCACGCAATGCGGCTGGGACAACCACGCGTCAGGACAAGGCCGCGACCACGCACTGCCTTCGCCGGTGACCCGTCTGCTGCCCCGCGAAAGCGAGGTTCGGGCTCCGGATGATGCCGCCACCGGGTCAGACGCTCGACTGGGTTGTCATCAACCTTGGATGAACAGCGTTGTTACGGAGCGGGCAGCGGCCCCCTTCCTTTGTTCTATGCCACCGAAGGGTCGGTGGTGTCCTGGGGCGGCGCGCCGCCCAATTCCACTTCGCCGTCCAAGAAGCTGAAGCGGTCCATGATGAAGGGCCACTCCTGGTTGCGGTGTCCGATGAAGTCCGCCGGCACCTGCAGCAACCGCATGCGATTGGCGATGGTGTGGCTGAATGCCGCCGCCGCATCGATGGTGTGGTGCAGGATGAGGGAATTGATGCTGTCGATGATGAGCGTCGTGCCGCCCCCCAGGGCGGCCACCGCGCATTCGATCTCCACGGCCAGGTTGTCCAGGTCATCGGCTGGCACGGCGGTGATGTGGCGCCCGTCGGAGGCGCCATCCCCGGTGGCGTCGATGATTTGCACGGCCTCCGTGGGGACGCCAGCGTCCGCGAAGCGGTGGCTCAACACCTGGCCCGGGCGGTCGAAGGTCACATAGAGGACGCGGCCGGCCGCTGCGGTGAGGCGCACGTGTTCACCGACGGTGGCCATGAAACCGGCCCCGGCGGGACAACTGAGGGCCAGCATGTGGACCTCTTCTTGGCTGCCCATCAGCGGCTGCACCTCGAGGGTGCGCTGCACTTCGGCCCGCTGCTTGGCAAAGCGCACGGACCGGATGACGCCACGGCCATCGATGGAGCCCTTGACCAGGTAGTCTTGGGCACCAGCGCGCAGGGCAGCAAACGCCGCATCGTCGTCGTCCAGGCCCGTGAGCACGATGATGGGCGTCTCCGTATCGAAGAGGTGCGTGGTGGACACACTCTCGATGCCGTGGCTGTCGGGCAGGCTCAGATCCAATAGGATGGCGTCGAAATCGGCGTGGGTGATGGCGTGGACCCCCTCGTCGAGGGTGCGCACCCATTCAATCTCCAGACCTTCTTGGTCCGCGAGCATGCCCCGGAGTAGGTCGGCATCCGCCTCTTGGTCTTCGATGAGAAGCAGGCGCAGGCCAGGGCTCACGCCCGTGCATCCGAGGGCCGCATCTTAAGCGGCTCCCTCGGCACGCCGTGCGGCGCGAGCCGCAGCACCACGGGGTGCAGGCGGACGCGGGGGATGGTCCGGCAGCACCACGGTGAAGGTGGAGCCCTTGCCTTTGGCGGAGTCCACGATGATGTGCCCTCCAGCCTGCTCGGCGATCTTCTTGACCATGGCCAGACCGATGCCGTTGCCATCGTATTCCTCCCGCAGGTGGAGGCGCTGGAAAATCTGGAAAATGCGCTCCTGTTGACCTGGATCGATGCCGACGCCTTCGTCGCGCACGGCGATGTGCACGTTCCCACCCTTTCGTTTGGCCGTCACTTCGACCACCGGGCGGTCCTGCGGGCTGAACTTGATGGCGTTCTGCACGAGGTTCAGCAACATCTGGACCATCTGGCCCTGGTCGGCCGTGATGGTCGGCAGTTCGCCCACACGCAAATCCACCCGGCGATCTTGGATGAGTTGGGCCAGGTGGCCGCGGACGATGACCATCACGTCGGCCAGATTCACATCGGTCAGCGCCGCCTGGTCGTGGCGGACCCGAGAATAGAGGAGCAGGTCGTCCACCATGCGTTGCAGGCGCCGCGAGCCTTCGCTGGCAAAACCCAGGTATTTGCGCCCGTCGTCGTCGAGGCGGTCATCCAAGTGCTTCTCCAGCAACTGGGTGAATCCCGCGACCATGCGCAGGGGTTCCTTGAGGTCGTGGCTGGCGACGTAAGCAAACTGCTCCAGCTCGGCGTTGCTGCGCTTCAGTTCCTGCTGGATGCGTTCCAGTTCCGTCAGGTCGTCGACCACGATTCGCATCTCCCGGCGGCGCCCGGCGATGCTGACCGCGATCATCATGAAGCTCGCCGTCCCCAACGCCGTGTAGGCCACGATGTTGGCGGGCGGCACGGGTCGGGCGGCCATGCCGGGGCCAATGGGCGAGATGAGCAGCGCAAAGACCACGGCCAAGTAGACCAGCCACGCCACCACCAGCGATGCTTGCAGGGCCCAGCGCACCGTCGTCAGGCGCCCGCGCGCCGTGCGTTGCAAATGGTTCAGGTTGCGTTGGGCCAGCACACCAAAGATGATGGGCGCCAACAAAGCCAAGCCCGCCACGGGAAGCCCCGCGGGTGACACGATGGTGGTGGCGCCACTCTCGAAGTGCACCTCGTACGTGCCGGCACCCGCTGCGGCCACGGCGGCCGGCGTGATGATGAACTGCAGGGCACCGCCTTCTTCTTCCAACTTGATGAAGCGGCTCTCGAGTTCCTGCAGGCCCCCGGGCGTCACCTTGTAGAAACTGTGGGTGCCGTAGCGGTTGCTGACGGTGAACGCGCCTTGGACGTCGTACCCTGCCGGTGGCTCCGGGATGTCGACACGGACGCGAGAGTACCCCAACAGGTTGCCGTTGGAGTGCAACCCTGCTTCGTCGATGCCGCGAGCCTCCATGTCGATGCCCGTGAACGTGACCCGCAGACCGGCCACCTTTGCCCTGGCTGCTTGCCCGGGGAACGCATGGTCCGTGACGGACGGGGTCGTGGGGTCTTCCAGCCGATCAGCGAACAGGAACACCAGTTCCAGTTGGGAATGCAACCGGCCGCCGTGGCAGCCCTCAGGGCCGAGGGGCACGTGGATCTTCACGGGCGTCATGTTCTGGGACGGCAGGTGGCGGGCCACGTAGTCCAGCGAGGCCAGGCAGTCGATGCGCTGCCCATCATAGTGGAAGAGGAGGCTCTGCTCGAAGCGGGCCTGCAGATTCAAGGACGTCTCCACCTCGCGCTCCGTGACGAATTCGATGATGGCTTCGTCCGCGCCCTCGGGAATGGTGACGTTGAACGGCACCTCGGCGCAGATGCGCTCCGTGTTGCCCTCCTGAAACAGCATCGCGGGCGGATTCGTGGTGGTCGTGGTGACGTGCGCGTTGGGCCCTTGCCCGCCGGGCGCGGGCTCGGTCCGGGGGTCGTCGCAGCGCGGGGCTGCGTCGGGCACCTGCCGCGGCTCCAATTGGGACAAATCCACCAGATGGGTCATGGTGGCCGTGCTGTCGGTGACCGTGATGCCCTGGGCCAGGGGGACCAGCAGCAACAGCAGCAACAGGCGCTTCATGCGGGACCGGCTCCCTCCAAATGGCGGAACCGGCCTTCCAATTGGTGCTCGCTGAAGACCAAGGCAAATGAATCAATCAGCGCACACGGGCGGCCGTCCACTTCGCCATCATCGTACAGAACGTGTGCCAGAGTGGACCCGGATGCCATCGTGCAGCGTTCCAGCGGGCCAGCGGCCACCGTCTTGAACGGCACGTCGAATTCCATGAACCCGGTGCCGTGGGGACCGACGTGCCAGAAACGCAACGACGGCGCCTCGCGGAACGGGTGGGGGAAGAATGCGCCGGCACGGAAGGCATACACGTCCTCGCCGTCCATGCGCACGCTGATCGACGACCCCACGACTTCCACCGCATCGGGCACGGCCAGCCCGCGGGTGAGGTTCTCGTCGCCAATGATGGTGGTCCGGTCGACGACTTGGTTCAGGTGCAGCTCCAGTTCGGCCGGGGACCAGGACCACCCATAGGGCTGGGTGGCGTCGACCGGCATGTACGAGGATTCGTTGGCGGCCTCAGGTCCTGGAGCCAGGAAGGTCAGGGCGTAGAAATTGTGGTCCGCGGGGGCTTCGGCGAAGCGACCCGCCACGGCAGGGGGTTGGACGTAGATGCCGATGTAGCCTAGATCCAGGCTGCCCTCATGCACGGGTCCGCCGGAGGCCGAGGCGTCCATGGTCAGCTCATCGCATTGGCTGATGGCCACGAAGACCGGAATCTTGCTGCTGGTGACGGGGGTGTTGTAGTAGAATTGCGACAGGTCCTGGGGTGCGAAGCCCAGGGGCAAGAACTCGTGCACCCGCCATTCATCGACCAGGAAGAACACCGACGTCGTTTGGCACCCTTTGGCCGCCGTGTCCCAGGCGCCGATGCGCTGCTGCACCTCCGCGGCATCGCTGACGGGCTCGGCCGGGCCGACGCTGGTGCATCCTGCAAACAGGATGCTCACCAGAACGGCGAACAGGCCGACACGCACAAGCGAAACCCCGGGTCCTCGAGCATAAGCGTTGTGTGGCATCGGGCGGCACACATTTCATCCCAGGCAGGGTGGGGCGGCCATGCGCATCTGGGTGGTCGACAACGGCGGCCAATGGACCCACCGTGAATGGCGTGTTCTCCGCTACCTGAAGCAAGACACGCAAATGGTCGACAACAAGACCCCCGTGGAGGAGCTGGAGGCGGCCGAGCTCGATGGCCTGCTGCTCTCCGGCGGTGCCCCCCGCGTGGGTGTCGACGGCGAACTGGGCGCCTGCGGCGACTACATCGACCGCTTGGACATCCCCATGCTGGGCATCTGCGCTGGCCACCAGTTCATGGCGCGCCACTTCGGAGGCGAAGCGGCCCCCGGCGAACCGCCAGAGTTCGGTGCCGTGGAGATGACCATCGACAAGGCCGGCGACATCCTGGCCGAAATCCCCACGCCGACCACCGTCTGGGCCAGCCACCACGACGAGGTCAGCGTGGTGCCGGACTCGTTTGAGGTCCTGGCCCGTTCCGATGCCTGCCCCGTGCAGGTGATGCAACACAAGGAGCGGCCATTGTTCGGCATGCAGTTCCACCCCGAAGTGGAGCACACCGTGGCCGGCGCGCAAATGTTCCGCAACTTCGTCGGCATTTGCGAAGCCCACGCCAAGCAGTAGGCCCCGGCAACCGACTTCCATCGGACCAGCGGATTCATACCGAGCTGCGGCTCTGCCCCCGCGTTGGCGGACAAACCGTTGCTTCCTCGTCAGTCGCACTTCTTCTTCGTGGCCTTGATGCTCCTGATGGTCGTCCTGATTTGGACGGTCTTCAAGCCGTTCGTGATCTTCATGGTCACCGGCGTCTTCGTGGCGGTCTTGGCCACCCCCATCGACAAGTTTTGGGAGAAACGCCTGCGCAGCCGGGGCTCGGCCTTGATGACCATGGCCACCGTGTTCGTGCTGCTGACGTTGCCCGTGGTGGGGTTGGGCATCAGCCTGGCCAGCGACGCCCGGGACTTGACGGAATCCATCCAGCGCGGCGAACACGACGAGTTCGTCGCCCAGAGCCTCGACTCGCCCCTGGTGCAGCGGGCCTTGCCCTACATCTACCCGGACAACAGCACGGAGGAGCGCAACGCCAGCGTCCTGCAAGCGGTGGACAACTTGGAAGGCTTCGCCTTGGACCAGTTGACCGAATTGGCCCGTCGCGTCGCGGCGGCCGCACCGGACTTCATGATTGCGACGATTGTCATCCTGTTCGTCGTCTACTACGTGTTGACCGATGGGCCGCGGCTCGTGGCCTACATCAAACGGGCCGTGCCGATGCCGACGCGGCAAGTGCAGTTCCTGATGGACGAGACGCACAACGGCATCAAGGCGGTGTTTGCCGGGCAGATTCTGACCAGCACCATCCAAGGTGCCTTGGGTGGCATTGCGTTCTTGATTACCGGCGTACCCGGTGCCGTCGTCTGGGCCGCCGTGATGGCGGTGTTGAGCCTGTTGCCCGTGGTGGGCGCGTTCCTAGTCTGGATTCCCGCCGCCGCGTACTTGTTCTTCCTTTGGAGCCAGGGCGATGCGGCGTTGTGGCGCCCGGTCTTCATGGTGCTCTGGGGCGCCATCGTGGTGTCGCAGGTGGACAATTTCATCCGCCCCAAGCTGATTGGTGACCGCGCCAACATCCACCCCATCTTCGTCTTGATTGGTGTCTTGGGTGGTGTGGCCGCCTTCGGCTTCATCGGCTTGTTCCTTGGTCCCTTGATTGTGGGTGTCATGATTTCGGTGCTGAAGGTCTGGGAGGAAATCTACCTGGACCCGGCCGTCGGCAGCAACGACCCCACCGCCGAGGTCCCCGATGACCCCGGTGTGCCGCCCGTACCCCCCGCCCTGGAGCCGATGCAGCGACCGATGGGAGCCAACGACGAAGCGTTGGCCAAGGCAATCAAGCGCTCGTGATCCAACGCCCCACCCTGTTCGTCATCGGGCTGGTGCTGTGGTCGCTGTTATGCATCGAAATCACGGCGGTTTGGGCCCTGGACCCGGCCATGGCGAAGGCGGCACTCTTTGGCATGGGCGTCGAAATTGTCACTGGCCGCGAAGGTGGCGTGGCCACGGCGCTGGCGGCAGGCGTCCCCCCATGGCTCGTGTTCCAACTGAGCGCCACCCAGGACATCGCCAGCGCGTTCTTGCTCTACCCATTTTTCCTCACGCTGCTTGCCAAGAGCCGCGCCGGCGAGCACTGGCTTGGACGCCGACTGCGGCGCATCGAAGCGGCAGCCAGTGCCCATCGGGCCTACGTGGTGCGTTGGGGGCCCCTCGGCATCGCGGTGTTCATGCTGGTCCCGTTCTTGGTCAACGGCCCCATGGTGGGCCTGATGCTGGGCCGCATCGCGGGCATCCCCACACCCCACGTCTTGGCACCCGTCATCGTCGCCACGGTGGTGACGGCGGCCCTCTGGACCTTCGCCTTCGACGCGATGTTCCGCCTCGCCCAGGACGTCCACCCCGACCTTGGGGCATGGATTGCTGCCGGCATGGTCGCGCTGATGCTGTTCCTGGCGTGGCTCGACTGGCGTCGGGACCAGGCAAGTGAAGACTTGTAAGGTCCCTGGACCTTGGCACGGGTATGCAGTGGCGTGTGGTGACGATGCTGGCCTTGGTGGGCTTGGCCGGTTGTGCGGGAGCCCCAATCAACGTGGACGAGGAGCCGGATGCGTTCCAGAACGCCAAGGCGACCTCGACGACGGGCGCCATCAAGGGCGTGGTCGTCAATGACACCATCGTGCCCGTCATCGGTGCCACGGTCAAGGTGACCCCCGGCGATTTGGAGGCGGTCACGGACGAGGATGGCGCGTTCATCCTCAACGATCTCGAACCCGGCGTGTACTTCATCACGGCCAGCGCCGAACACCATGGCGACGCCCAAGCCAGCGTCGAGGTGCTGGCCGGCCAAGCCAGCGACACCATCCGCATCATGATTCCGTACTTCCCGCCGCCCGTGCCCTACTACGTGGAGCAAGTGACCAGCTTGTTCATGGACTGGGCCATCAACGCCAACGGCAACCGCGTGGTGCTGGGGGGCGTGACCGGCCAAGGGAGTTTCCGACTGAACCAAGAGACCGGAGCCAACATGAGTTGGATCCAAACCGAACTGGTCTGGGACGCCGCGCAGCCCTTGACGGACAACCTGCGCCTGGACTCGTCGCTGCGCGACGCGGACGCATCGCAAGCGGTCCAGGGCACGTCCCCGTTGTTGGTGGCCTACGATAGCGACACCATCGTGCCCACAGCCACCGGCATGACCGGCGTGTTGTGGGTCGCGCCCAGTGCCGGCACGCCCATCGGGCTCACGGTGCAACAGAAAGCGGAGGTCTACACCCACGCCTTCTACCACATGCTCCCGCCCACGGGTTGGACGCTGAGCGGCGACGGGCCATTGTAGAGCCGACGCTCGAAGAGCATCGGGGCCACCGAAGTGGCCAGTGCCAGGCGGAGCCTGGTCAAGGTGAGGGGGAGAGGGAAAAGGGACTCAGTTGCTGTGAGCGAAGCAGCGGCTGGGTCTAACCGAAGAGAGCGCCGAGGCCAGCGGCGGCTTCGTCTTCCGAAACGCCGTCGTCCTCTTCCTCTTCTTCAGCGGGGGCTTCCTCGGCAGCAGCCGGGGCAGCGCCAGCGGCCACAGCGACCGGGGCGGCGGTGGCGTTCTCGATGGCGGCGGCGATGTCCGCGCCGTCGAGGGCAGCGACCAGGGCCTTGACGCGGCCAGCATCGGCGTCGATGCCGGCGGCCTTCAGGACCGCGGTGATGTTCTCTTCGCTCAGTTCCTTTTCTGCGCTGTTCAGGAGCAGCGCGCTGTAGATGTATTCCATGTTGTTTTCCTCCTTATCCGAACAGCGCGCCGAGTCCAGCCGCTGCATCATCTTCGCTCACTTCGTCTTCTTCCTCTTCCTCTTCCGGCGCTTCCTCCGCGGCTTCAGCAGCGGGGGCAGCGGCGACGTTGGTCAAGGCGTCGACGTGGTCTCCCAGGCGCTCCTTGAGGGCGTCCGAGAGATCTTCTGGCTTCTTGCCCAGGCCGGCCAAGATGTTGGCGTAGGCCGAGGCGGCCGCATCGGCGGCGTCGCCCAGTTCGGCACCGGATTCCAGTGCCACGGCGACGGCCATGCGGTAGGCGCGTCCGACCAGCGCGTCCATGGACTGCTTGGTCGGGAAGGCCGTCTGCAGGCTCAGCTCGTGTCCGATGCGGACGGCGAGCATGAGGTCAGCGAGGACCTTCGCATCGTCGACGGCCAGGACGTCGGGCAGGAAGACGGTGTCTTCCTCCACGGCGGCCCGGAGGTCGATCTTGAGTTGCACGGGCTTGAGTTCGAGCTTGGCGAGCATCGTGGCCAGTTCTTGGCTGACCACGTCGCCCTCCTTGGCCACGGTCGTCGTCTTGGTGATGGCGACCTTGGGGCCCTCGATCTTGGCGGGGATGCCGACCTTCTGCAGCTCACCGACGATGGGGCCCGGGCCAAACGGCGTGGGACCCTTCTGGACGATGAGGTCGCAGGGGGCGGTGGCTCCGCCACTCACCGGGGCCATGGTGGCGCCGGCTTCGAGTTGCTTGTAGAGCTTGAACGGGTTGAGTCCAGTGGCGATGAGCGCCATCTGGCCATCGACCTTCTCCGTCAGGTCCGCAACACCGGGGCGGCTCTTGGCGGCCTCGGCGATGGCGAGCTTGAGGAGGCGGTTCTTGGCGCCGATCATCGTGACGTTGTCACGAAGGCTGGCGCGCATCTCCTGCATTTGGGGGCCGGGGATGCCGCCGATCTTGGCCAGACCGACGACGGGCTCGTCCTTCAGGAGCTTGGCCAGACGGGCCACCTCGTCCTTCTTCCAAGGAGCGACGTGGGCCATCTAAATCACCCTCACACTCGGACCCATGCTGGTCTTCACGTAGATGGAATCAATGTTCATCCGTCCGTGTTCCAGCCGGGTCTCGACACGCTTCAAGATTGCCTCGACGTTCTCGGCAATCTGGTCGGCACTCATGTCCTCGCTGCCCACGACACAGTGGAACGCCTTCTTGTCCTTCGAGCGGACCTTGACGGTGTTCCGGAGTTGTGCGATTTGCGCGGTCGGGTCGGCGCCGGGTGGCAGGGGCCGGGGCATCTTGCCACGGGGACCCAGCACAATACCGAGCGTCTTACCAATCTGCGCCATCAGGGGGGCTTCCGCGAGGAAGTAGTGCATGCTGTTGGCGGTCTTCTTGAACTGCGCTTTGTTCTTCTGCAGGTCTTCGAACTCGTCCGGCTGGATGACGACGTCGGCCACGTTCTTGGCCAGCGTCGCACCTTCGCCCTGCGCGAAGACGCCGACCTTGGCCTCCTTGCCACGACCCGCCGGGAGGATGATGTCCTCGTCGATGCGGTTCTTGGGGAGGTTCAGGTCCACGTTCTTCAGGCAGATGGCCAAGTCGACGGTCTGCGTGAACTTGCGCTGCAGTTCCTTGCCCTTCTCGAGGGCGTCTTGGACCGCTTGCACAATGTCTGCTTCCGCGATGGTATCACCTCCGCAGTACAGCGGAGCATCGACTGCTTGCGCAGCTGACGCTCCTCCTGCGGTTGGGCGCGCCGACTTGGGACCCATATTTAGGACTTGTTCCAGTGGAAGTGGCCCTATCGCAGATGATGCCGGCTGCGGCGCTGCACGGCGGAGATGACGTTGTCCCGTACCTGGCCCTTGGCGGCGGTGCGCAAGATGCTGAAGTACACCGCACGGGCCAGGCCATCCATCCGCTCGTCCTTGCGGATGAACTCTTGGGCGCCACTCAGGAGGGCCTCGATGGCGCGCTCGGGTTCATGCGTCGCCGTGAGCACGACGACGGGCAAATCGCCTGCGGCCTGTTGGAACTCCACCAGCGTGGGCAACCCGCGGGAGTCGGGCAAGCTCAAGTCCAACACCGCGGCGTCGAAGGATTCGTGGTCAATGGCATCCAGAGCCTCGTTGAGGCGCTTGACCCGCACGACCTCCAGGCCAATGCCAGCGGTGGCCCCTTCGCCGGATTCCTTGTCCAAGATGGCTTTGGTGATGGCCGCATCGGCATCCGAATCTTCCACCAGCAAGATGCGAAGGCGCTCCACAATGTGACCTGCGCGTTCACCGGCTTGAAGTTTTGGGCCGCGAAGCGCTGCTTCCTGGGGCGAGTCGTTTTGGGCAAGAGGGCAATCGACCCCCATGCGCCAGTTGTTCCGCCGCCCCGGCCCCGAAGCCCGTTTGGTCGATGCCGCAAGGCAACAGGCCGCGACGACGGAGGAGTGGCGCCTCTTGGTGGTCGAGGACGACCCGTTGTTCATGCAGATTGTCGTGGACATCGCGGAGCCATGGGACGACGTGGACCTGCGCTGCGTCGAAGACCTGGCCGGCTTGGAGGCCGAGGCCGCGTGGCGGCCCGACGTGGTGTTGTTGGATCTGGAGCTCCCGGACAGCGGCGGACTGGACACCTTGGCCCGGTGCCTCCGAGTGCTGGAAGGGTCCAGCATCGTGGTCTTCACGGGCAGCGACGAAGACGGCCTGGGCTTGGAAGCGGTGCGCCATGGAGCCCAGGATTTCATTCCCAAGGGCGAGATGGACGAACGCCTGTTGCGCCGGACGCTGCGGTTCGCCTTGGAACGTCGGCGACTGGAGCAGGTCAAGCGGGACGTCGTCCGCCAAAAGACAGAGAACGAACGCCTGCGCGCCATCCAAGAGGAACGCAGCCGATTCTACCAGGGCGTGACGGACCAACTGCGCGGCCCCCTCGAATCCTTGGGCGTCCAGACGTCCCTGCTGGGCCACGAACTGCAGGCCCAACGCCAACACCGCCACACGGTGGAATCCATCCATGAGCAAGTCGAGCGCCTGGCCCGACTCAGCGCCGAACTGGTGGACATTGCGGCCATCCAGGCCGGTGGCCTGCACCTGCCCCGCCAACAAGTGGACCTCTCCGACCTGGTCGCCGAGGCGCTGCCCACCTGGGAAGGTGAGGCCCGAAGCGCCCGGCTGGTGCTCGACTCGCTGGTGGAACCGGGCATCGTGGTGGACGTGGAACCCCGCCGCCTGCGCGAGGCCCTGGATCGCATCCTGGAGAACGCCGTGCGGCATACCCCCGCCGGCGGCGCCATCACGCTCAGCCTGGAAGGCGGCGAGCACGCCACCATCACCATCCGCGACAACGGCTGCGGCGTCATCAAGGAGCGCCTGGACCGCATCTTCGAAGCGTATCTGTGGGGCCCAGAGGCCCGCACCGGCATGGGGATGGGACTCGCCATCGCCCGCGGCATCGTGGAGGCCTTCGATGGCTCCATCGAGGTGTCCAGCAAAGATGGCACCACCGTGTGCATCCGCGTGCCGCTCGCTAAATCCTACGCGTCTTCTTAAAGCGGATTCGGGGAGATGACGCCGCGATGACCGCCGATGTGCTGATGATTGAGGACGACGCCGACATCGCGTTGCTTGCCCAGCACATCGCCGCGGACAACGGCTTGGAGCTGACCCACACGGACTCCGGCGCCCGCGGCGCCGACCTGGCCGCCGCGAGTCCGGCATTGATTCTGCTGGACCTGGAGCTGCCGGACCTGCACGGCCACGACATCTTGCGCCGCCTGACCGGCATGGCCCCCGTCATTGTCTTCACGGGCACCGCCGCCACGGACCGAGGCAGTCGGCGCCAGGGCGCCATCGCGCACATCCGCAAGCCGGCCGATGTGCACGACCTGGAGCGCCTGCTGACGGCCATGCTCAAGGGTGGCAAGCTCATCACGACGACGCCTGGCTTCGACCCCGACGAGGTGGATCAGCATGCCCAGGCCTATCCATTGGGCGTGGAGCGATTCTACGAGTACCTGGGTCGCTGCACGGAGAGTGTCGTCGAAGCAGCCCACGTCTTCCGTTCGGCGGGCATCGACCTCGTGCACCGACGGGCCCATCAGTTGCGACCCCACATGGTGCGCCTGGGCCGCCCCGCGGTGGCCGCCGCCATGGAGGCCTTGGAGAAAGCGCCAGACGACGAGGCCGAGGTGCGCGCAGCGTGCCTGGCCGTCGTGTTGGAGCGCCTGGCCAACGACTTGCGGCGGCTGGCACCCATCAAGGTGTAAGAGGGAAAGAGGGGCGACGCGGGTCTACGCGTCGATGGGGTGTTCGCCGTCCTCGATGAACAGCCAGCCTTCGTCGAAGGCGAAGCCGTACGAGTGGTTGGCGAAGATCTCGAAGCGCTGCTCGAGGACCACAGTCACCGTGCCCACGTCGGAGCCGGCACCGGGGAACACGCGGGCCAGGTAGCTCTCCATGTCCTTGCCGTAGTGCTCTTCGATGGCGTCACCCGCGACGCGCAGCACCAAGGGACTGCCGCCGTCGACGCCGACAAAGTCCGAGGCCGTGGTGCTGGGGTTGTAGATGCCCAGGCCCAGGCCGTCGCCAAAGGCGTTGGTGCCCTTCCAGACCATCTCCAGTTGGGACGTGTTCAGGTCCGGCAGCGCCGGGATGTCGAACGTGTTGACGGACTCGGTCAGCGCGCAGGGATTGAGCGCACCGACGCCGCCAAAGCCCGCGCCGCATTGCAAGTAGCCAGCAAACACCTCGACGGTGCTGAAGGGCAGGCTCTCGAGATCTTCCTCGAGTTGGATGCGCACGACCGGGGGCTTGTCGATGCCGGCCTCCACCGTGGCGCTGGCCTGGACACTGGTGTAACCGAGCTTGCGCACATCGAGGAAGTACACGCCGGGCTCCAGGTCGCTGAAGGCGAAGGAGCCATCTTCGAGCGACTCGGTCTCCAATTCGAGGCTCTTGATGGCCACCTTGGCCCCGACGATGGGGGCGATGGCGTTGTCGACGACCACGCCGCGGATGACACCGGTGGTGTCGGTGGCGCGGACGGTGTCGTCGGCGATGGTCTCGTCGTTGGTCGGTTGCACGGCGTCGCTGTCGGCGCAGCCGGCGAAGGCCACGAGGCTCAGGCTCAGGAGCAGGATGATCGCTCGCATCGAGCCGTTTTCACGGCTCCTCCGATATGAGTCCTGTGTCGACGTGCCCGCAATGTCAGGTGGTGTCGATCAACGGGTCGCCGTGCTCGATGTAGTTCCAGCCCTCGGGCGGGAGGATGTTGTAGAATTCGCTGGTGTAGCTGGCGATGGGTTGCTCCACTTGGGCACCGACACCCCAGGGGCACAGGGGGCCGCGGACTGGGGTTTCCGGGACGCACATGCCGGTGTTCGTGCCCGGGTAGGAACCGCCAAAGACGCGAATCTCGAGGCCATCCTCCAGAATCTTGCCGGCCACCATCTCGTGCTCATGGGCGTTGATGACCAAGGGGCTGGGACCCTCTGCGGAGCCGTTCTTGGCGAACCCAGCGTTGTCGCAGCAGTGGGCGTAATTGAAGAACAGGGACTCGCCGGCAGGCTGCGTGTTCCTCCAGTGCAGTTGGCTCTGGATGAAGGTGGGGAGCACCTCGAATTCGCGCACCTCGCTGTTGTAGTCACCCAATTCGTCCTCCGTGCCGCGGATGACGCTGCACGGGAACGTGATGACCGCCGCCATGACGCCGCACCGCAGGTGGCCGTCCCAGACGGTGGTCTGGTAGTAGGGCGCGGTGCTGGCATCCTCAAGCAGTTGCACGCGCACGATTGGCGGGTCCTCCTCGGCAGCCTTGACCGTGACGCTGGCCTGGGTGGGCGCGTAGCCGGCCTTGCCTGCGGAGAGGAAGTAGACGCCTGGCTCAAGATCGCCAAAGCCGAACGAGCCGTCCTCGAGGCTCTCCGTCTCCAAGTCCAGGGCGTCGATGCGGACCAGTACGCCAGCAATGGGCGCGATGGCCCCATCCACGACGACTCCCCGGATGATGCCGGTGTCTTCGGTTGGTTGGTACTCATGCCCGGGAGGCGTTTCGTTGGGGGTCTCTTCGCCGGCGTCGGAACAACCGGCAAAGGCGACCGTCATCAGTAGCAGTAGGATTGCGATGGAACGCATGGGCCATCAGCCTCCTTGGCAGAATAAGACCTGATTGGACGCGTTGTCCATCAGTTCAACAACGTGCTTAGACTTCCCAAACGCCGTCCCGATTCTGCACCGCTTCCACTTGTGGCGGCTCGACGGG
>JBFKTF010000022.1:0-16391 GCA_041636435.1 Thermoplasmatota archaeon | reverse complement strand
GATGGCGGCGCGCACGGCCTCGAAGTCCTTCTTCTGGTCGAGGAAGTCGCCGGTGAGGCGGCCTTCCTCGGGGAACATGCCGTCGCCGTGGGGGACCCAGACACCACTGTCCAGGACACCCTTCAGGGCGGCGAACACCTTGCTCCCCTTGACGGGGTTGTGGCGACCGATGTCGAGGACGGCGTCCTCGATGCCGGCTTCCTTGGCGCGCTGGCCGGCCAAGAGACCGGTCAGGTAGGCGGCGGGCGTGCTCTTGGGGCTGTGCTTCCAGCCCTTGGCCTCCAGTTCGCGGCCGACGGCGGTGGCCTTGATCTGGTCACCCTCTTCGGCCCAGTCGACGAACTGGACGGTCACGTTGCCGTTGCTGCGGCGGACGACCAGGCGGGTCTCGCCGCTCTTCAGAAGAGCCAGGCGGGCCTTGTAGTCGGTCTTGCCTTCGCGGCGGCGGCGGAACGGCACACGGGTGCGCGGGGACGTGGCCATCTTAGGCGACCTCCTCGCTCAGGGCACCTTCGGTGCGCATGTGGGCCAGCATGTGGGCTCGGCTGCGGAATTGTCCGCCCTTGGCGCGCATGTAGTACTCTCGGTAGGTGTGGCGGTCGATGGCACCGGAGGTGCGCATCTCGCGCAGTTGGGCACGCAGCGCACGGATGAGGGCCATCCAGCGTTGCTTGCGGGGCAGGCGGGCGAACTTGGCACCCTTGCGGCTGCCAGGTCCGACGCGGCGGCCCTTGGCCTTCTGCGCGGCGATCTTGCGGCCGCGGCCGCGGCTGACACCCTGCTTCTGCACGGAGGTGATGACCTTGCCGTTGACGAGCTTGCGGATGTCGGAGCGGGTGACGGCCGTGGCGACCTCATCGACGCGGTCGGGGTCGATGCGGACGCGGCTCTGGCCAACCTTCATGACGTCGGCGGCGAGGCGCTTCTGGTTGCGTAGGTCGGCCATGTTCAGTTCCTCCGGTTCAGGACGCGGATGCCGAGCTTGTCGGCCTCCTTCTCGATCATTTCCGCCTTGCGGCCGCCGACCGTGCCACCGACGCGGGCGGCCTGGGTCTTGGGGTCGAGCTCACCCAGGTCTTCGGGGCGGTGCACGAGCACTTCCTCGAAGCCGCTGGGGTGCAGGCCACGGGCGGCCTTGGGGCCGCGGTAGCCGATGCTGACCACGTTGGGGCGGTACTTGTAGTGGCGGCGCATCTTGGAGTGCATCCCGCGGGGCGAACGCCAGCCGGCATTCTTGCCGCCCAGCTTCTTGTAGCGGAACCATTCCTGGCGACGGAACTCGGGGCGCTTGCGGGACTTTTCGTCGCGCAGCTCGAGGGCCTCCTTGGTGGCCTCGTCGAGTTCGGGCTTCTGCTTCGGCTGGACCTTCTTCTCGACGACCTCGACCTTTTCGGTCGTGGTCTCGACGTCGGTCTTCTGCTCTTCGCTCATTCTTCAGCCCCCTTGTTGACGATGTAGATGCCGTCTTGGAAGATGCGGATGTCGCGGCCGCGGACGACCGTCGCCTTCTCGATGTTGGCGGCGGTCTGACCGACGTGTTCGCGGTTGATGCCTTCGACGACGACGTCCTGGCCCTTGACCTGGACCTTGACATCGTCGAAGATGTCGGCCTTGCGGGGGTGGCGCTCACCGAGGAAGTTCTCGATGACGAACACGTTGCCCTGCACGGCGGCCTTGATGGGGAAGTGGTTGTAGACAATCTTCAGGTTGTACGTCCAACCGTCGCTCACACCCTTGATCATGTTCTGGATGTGGGCGGCGTAGGTACCGCAGATCGCCTTGTGTTCACGGCGAGGCAGGTCCTTGTGGACGACGACCTTGCCGTCTTGCACGTCGACGCGGACACCACGGTAGCGGAAGCGGCGCTCCAGCTCACCCTTGGGGCCCTTGACGACGGTGTGGTTCTCGTTGTTCTCATGGTCCACGGAGACGGTGACACCCTCGGGGATGTCGATCTCGTGGAGAATCTCGGGAAGGATAGGCATGGTATCACCTAGTAGACGTAGGCAAGCAGACGCCCGCCCGTGCCCACCTCCTTCGCCTTGTATTGGTCAATGACGCCATGGGTCGTGGTCAGGATCAGGGATCCAAAGTCACGGGCCGGCAGGAACCGGCTTTCCCAAGCGTCGAACTCTGCCTTCTTGATGGCCGTCCGGGGCTTGATGACCCCGCAGTTGTTGATGGCCTTCACGAGGGTGACCTTGTACAGGCCACCGCGACCATCGTCGTCGTACTCGAACGGACCGATGTATCCCTGGTCTTGCATGACCTTCAGGACACGGCCGATGAGCTTGCTGGCGGGGGCGATCGTCGCTTCCGACTTGCCGGCACGTTCTGCGTTGCGCAGAACGGTCAGGGCGTCGGCCAATGCATCGTTTTGCATGTCTTGATCACCTCAGTTGTATTTCTTGAAGCCGAGATCGCGGGCTCCATCGCGGAAACATTGGCGGCACAGGCGCAGGGCGTAACGGCGCACGAGACCGCGGCGGCGGCCGCAGCTCTGGCAGCCGTCGATGCGGCCCTTGAAGTGCTTGCGTTCTTTCAGAATCAGTGGCATCAGATGACCTCCATCTGGAACTTGGATTGCAGGAACTCCATCGCCTCGTCGCGGGTGACGCGGTGGCGTTGGGGCACCTTGCGGGCAAGGAGCCGGCGGTGCTTGATGCGGTGGCCGGGCTTCTCGAGGGTGATGGCGACATCCATGCCAAAGACACCAATGTCGGGGTCGTAGCGCTCGCCTTCGAAGTTGGTGTGGTCGGTCACACCGAACTGCAGGTTGCCCTGGTTGTCGAAGGAGTAGTGGAAGACCTTGTTCAGGCGCGTGTAGAGGGCGCGCTGGACGAAGGACTCCGCCGCTTCACCGCGCAGGGTCACCTTGCAGCCGATGGGCATGCCGGGGCGGACACCGAGTTCGCGGTTGTTGATCTTCCCGAAGGTGCGCATGGGGGTGGCACCGGTCAGCTTCTCCAGGACCTTCTCGGCGCGCTGGAGCTTCTCGCCACCTTCGCCGACACCGATGTTGACGGTGACCTTGGCGATGAACGGCTGGGTCATGACGTTGTCAGACAATGGTCGTCACCTCGAGCTTGGGCAGGTTCTTCTTGTCTCCGACGGGGAAGGCGTAGTGCTTCACCGTGGTGAAGGTGTGGTCGCCTTCCTTGAGGTGGACCAGGTTGGCCTTGTGGCTGCGGGTCACTTCGATCGAGGCGATCGGAGCGATCTCGCCAGCGTGCTGGCCGCCGGTCACCATGACTTCGGCGCCCTCGTTGAGGGGGAAGTGGCCGGTGATCTTCTGGTCGGGAAGGTCGAGACGCAGCACATCGCCGGTCTTGTAGTCGTCCTTCTTGACGAGCAGGTTGCGGCCGTCGTGCAGGTTGAGCTGGGTCTGGCCGCCCTTGACGGTGGTCTTGCCATCGATTTGGCAGAGCTTCCAGTTGGCGTCCTTCTCGCTGACCTCGACGATGCGCAGGCGCGCCTTGTGGTCGAGGGTGACGCGCCAGGCGCGCTTCAGCTTGGGGATCTGGACGACGTCCATGAAGCCGACCGCGAACTTGGGGTCCTTGACGATGCGGCCGTCGACGAGAATGTCGCCGGCGCCGATGGCGGTGCGGGCCTCGCGGGCGGTCACGGCGACGCCGAGGTAGTCGCGCAGCACCGTGCTCAGGGGCAGGGCGCGCTC
The DNA here is from genome assembly GCA_041636435.1 of Thermoplasmatota archaeon. GTDB lineage: Archaea > Thermoplasmatota > E2 > JACPAO01 > JAHFTW01 > JBFGSX01. The sequence continues at coordinate 12,712 of JBFKTF010000022.1, read as the reverse complement.
GATGGCGTGGGGACCGGCGCGGGGCTTGGTCGTGTAGACGTTGGTCTTGCGGCCGATCGTCCACGTGCGCGGGGCGTTCAGGCGCTTCAGGTGCTTGCTCATTCGGATGCCTCCGTGTCGCCGAGCTTGGTGCGGCGGCGCTTGTCCTCGAGGTTCAGCTTGACGATGAGGAGGTTGCTGGCGTCGAGGGGGAAGGCGACGTCGGTGCCGTCGGCCTTCTTGTGGGTGATGCCTTCGACGACGACCTTGCGGGCCTTGGTGTCGACGGCGACGACCTTGCCGGTCTCACCCTTCTTGTCGCCGCGCAGGACCTTGACCTCGTCACCAGTGATGACGGGGGTGCGGCGGACGTTGTACTTCAGCAGGAGGTCCTCGGCCAGGTGGCTGGCCATCTGCTTGCGGCGCTGGTGCAGCGGGGCGTTGTACCAGGCCTTGCGTTGTTTGCGGGGTTGAATCGAACTCATGGATACCTCAAACAATCGTGGTGGCCGTGGCGGAGATACGGGGCCAGCGTTGGGCGGCTTCGCGGACGACGGGGCCCTTGATTTGGGAACCCTTCACTTCACCATCGGCTTCGTTGATGATGACGCAGGCGTTGTCTTCGCAGGTCACGGTGGTGCCGTCGGCGCGCTTGAAGGGGCGCTTCTGGCGGACGATCACGGCGTCCAGGATCTGGCGGCGCATCTCGGGAGTACCCTTCTTGACGCTGACCTTGATCCAGTCACCGACACCAGCGGCCGGGTAGCGGCCCTTGGTGGTCTTGATCTTGGGGACCATGATGATCTCGACGATCTTGGCGCCGGTGTTGTCGACGCAGTCGAGGCGGGCACCGGTGGGCAGACCGCGAGTGGAGCTGCCGGGAATGCCACGCATTTAGGCCGCCTCCTCGGAGCGGTTCTCCACGACCACGAACTTCACGGTCTTGGAGATGGGGCGGCACTCGGCGATGGTGACCTCGTCACCGACGGTCACGTCGATGTTGGAGGGCAGGTGGGCCGGGTAGCGGCTGGTGCGCTTCTCGTAGCGTTGGTACTTGGCGACGTAGTGGCTCTTCACCTTCTCGACGACGACCGTACCCTGCATCTTGTGGCTGACCACCGTGCCCACGAGCGTGGTGCCGCGGACGGGGAGGCTGCCGTTGAAGGGGTTCAGGTTGTCATCGGGCGAGGGCTCGCGCTTGGGGGCGCGCACGTCGATGCCGATGTCTCGAACTGTCATTTGGAACGTTCTCCTGTGCAGACGGGGAGCCGGGTAAGCCGAAGCTTTCCGATTCCTTAGCACACGGAAGCAGACGTTGCCTCCGAGTGCGGCCCGACCGTCGACGGGCAAGTTGGAACGGTCACAGACGCCGGAGCGCCTGCTCTTGGGCCGCGGTGACTCCAGGATGGATATAAACCGCGCGGTGGGGCCGTTCGCCGTTGGATTGCGGCAATGTCATGTGCACAAGGAGCCATGCCTGTGCGTGGCATTTGTCCTGGACAAGTCCATCGACTCCTTGGGGACCGGCTTCGTGGTGCACTTGAGCGCCGACGAATTGGCGGCCATGGGCCTGCGTGCCGGCGACGACATCGAGGTGCGCATCGAGAAGAAGGGCGATTTTGCCTGGGAGCGCATCCCGACAGCGTCGCCTGAGGAGTTGCAGGGCTTGGAAATCCACAAGTCGTGGTAGCCTAACCGATGCCGTAGACGTGGCGCGCGATGAGCGCCAGGTTGGTGGCGACGACCAAGGTGAACAAGATGGCGAGGGCCATGGCCCCATACACCATGCCTTGGGTCGCCTCGCGGCGGTAGGCAATCAAGACGGCCCACGCGACCAAGAGCGTGATGACGAGGGCCTTGACAAAGAAGAACAGCGCCGGGCCTTGGCTAAACAGGGGCGCCATCAGGGGGTTGGCTTCGGAGCCACCCAGTTGCATGCCGATCCACGTGGTGCCGGCGTCGATGGCCTGCAAGATGGCGTTGGCCACCAAGAAACCGGCCACGGCGATGGGGTTGACGCGGTCGGTCTTCCACCAAGTGGGGCCGTGATAATCGGCGGCGCGAACGAAGCTGGTGACGAAGCGGGCGGGCGTCGGGATTCCTCCGATGGACGGGAGGCATTGTTCTCAGGGCTTGATAGAACGCGCCTTCCGAACCAGTGGTGGCCCACTCACCGTACTTGAACCGTCTTGCAGGGGATGGCGGGACCAGGCCCCGCTGGGTCGTAAGCCGCCGCTCAGCGGACCTTCTTCGTGCGGTCCGCGGGCCGGAAGCCGATGGCGCGGCCATCGACGTCCACCCAATCCCGCTCGGGGTCGCTGCGAAGTTGCCACGTGGCGCCCGCCTTGGCCAATTGCATGCGGCGACCGCCCGGCCCGCCGATGCGGAGCGTCAAGGTGTGCAGCGTCTCGTCCACGATGTCGCCATGCAGGCCCACCAGGGCGGCGTCGTTGGCTTGGGCAATGCGGGCCTCCATGCCAATCAGTTCGCTCTTGGCCAGCTTCTTGGCGGGGCCTTGCAAGCGGGGCACGCGGCGCTTCACGATGCGCCCAGCCCGGCGCGTGGTTTAGACGATGCGGGCCTGGAAACCCATGCCTTCCAGCAGGCCCTGCACCTTGCGGGCATGATCGCCTTGCAATTCGATGTGGCCTTCCTTGTAGGCACCACCGCAGGCGCACTTGGATTTGAGCTGCGACAGGAGCTTCTTGGGGTCGATGGAGGGGTCGTCGATTCCACTGACGATGGTCATCATCTTCCCGTAGCGCCGCGAATCGGTGCTGATGCGGAGTTCCAACTGCTCGATGGCGATGGCATCGAGGTCGTCGAACTCGTCCAGTTCAGGAGGCAGACCTGCGGCGCTGAAGATGTCGCTCAAGACACGAGACCATGGGCAGGTGCCCATAGAAGCGTTTGCCACCAAGAATGGGTGGCCAAAGGGGGGAGTGGAAGGGGGAAAAGGAACCGGAGTGACTAGTCGACGCGCGCCGAGTAGCCCATCTTCTCCAGCACTTGCTGGACCTTGCGGGAGTGGTCGCCCTGCAACTCGATGTGGCCTTCCTTGATCGTGCCGCCGCAAGCGCACTTCGCCTTGAGTTCGCTAAGAAGCCGCTTCATGTCCACGGAGGCGTCCATGCCGCTGACGATGGTCATCAGCTTCCCGTAACGCCGCGCATCCGTGGAGATGCGCATCTCTTGCTGCTCTTTCGCGATGTCCTCGCAGACGCAGATCTCTTCGGGCAGGCCACAACCGGTGCAGATGCCGCTCACGCGAGCTCTTCCTCGCGGTTGATGGTGAGGATGCGCGCGATCTGGCGGCGGATGGTGCGGATCTTGCCCGGGTTCGGGGTCGAACCACCCATCGCCTGCACGCCGCGCTCCTGCATCAGTTCGTGGCGAAGCTCGTGGAGGCGCTCGATGCGAGCGGCCTTGTCCATTTCGCGCAGTTCACTGGCACTCAGCATCAGGCATCATCTCCGACGGTGAACGACTTGCGTTCGCGGCGGCCTTCGGCGGGAGCGTCGGCCTTGGCTTCGGGCTTGTCGCCCTCCTTGGCCTCCTTCTTCTCGCCTTCCTTGGCTTCGCCCTTGACCTCTTCGACACCGGCGGCCTTGGCAGCGGCCTTGGCGGCCGCGGCGGCCTCCATGCGCTCCTTTTCGCCGGGGGCGTAGATCTTGACGTGGTCCGGAAGGACGGCGTCCTTCTTCATGATGCGGACCGTGCAGCCGATGGTGCCGAGCTTCTTCTTGCACTGGGCGTAGCCCGTGTCCATGAGCTCGTAGGCCGTCTCACCGCAGTACTTGATGTGACCAGCGATGAACTTCTCGCGGCGCTTGCGCTGACCGGTCAGCTTGCCGGCGATCTCGACGATGACGCCCATGGCGCCCGCGCCCATGATGCGCTGGACGGTGCTGTGGCCAACGCGGCGGAAGTGCCAACCGCGCTCCAGGCTCTCAGCGACCTTGGTCGCCATGATCTGGGCGTTGAGGCTGGCGTTGTCTTCCGGCTCTTCGACGCTGATCTGGGGGTTCTCCAGTTCGAACTTGGCGCCGAGGTCCTGCGTCAGCTGGTTGATGGTCACACCGCGGCGACCGATCACCATGCCGGGGCGTTCCGCGACGATGTTGACGCGGGTGCCCAGCGGGGTGCGCTGGATGTCGAGGCCACCGAAGCCGGCGCGCTGCGTCTCCTTGGACACGAAGTCCTTGACGAGCATGCGGTTGACGGCTTCCTTGATGAACTTCCTTTCGACGGCCATGTTAGTCCTCCTCCTGGGCGGTGACGATCACTTCGAAGTTGCAGAGGCGGTCGAAGTGGGGCGTCGCACGGCCCTGGGCGCGGGGGATGTACGCCTTCTGGACGGTGCCTTGGTACGCACTGGCGTGCGTGATGATCAGCGAGTCCGTGTCGAGGCCCTTGTACTCGGCGTTCGCCTCGGCGCTGCTGAGCACCTTCAGGAAGTGCTCGCAGACCTTGACGGGGTACTTGCCGGGACCGAAGCCCTGACCGCGGCGGTGCGCGATCTTGCGCTTGCGGACCGTGAAGGGGACCGGGGTCTTCTTCTCGGTGACGGCCTGCAGGAACTGCTTGGCGCGGCCGACGGGCATGCCCTTGATCGCCTTGGCCACGTTGCGGCCGGACTTGGGGCTGACAGGAAGATCGCGACCGTAGGCACGGGCGGTCTTGGCGGGGTCGGAGACTGTGGAATATTTCGTCGTCATTCTAACCTCACTTCAACGGCACGTGCTTGCTGCCACGGGTCGCACCGACACCAACACCGCTGTGAGCGCAGTACTTGGTGGAGGGGGCGAACTCGCCGAGGCGGTGTCCGATCATTTCTGGCTGGATGCTCACAGGCACGAACTCCTTGCCGTCGTAGACGTTGACCGTCTTGCCGACGAACCGGGGGAGCACGGCGAGGTGGCGGTAGTGGGTGCGGAATTCCGCGCCCTCTTCCGCATCGCCGATGCGCTGCAGGAACTTCATCTCGCCCTTCGTGACGCCGCGCGTGTAGGAGCGGCGCACACCACTGGGCATGAGGGGCAGGAGGTCGTCCAGGCTGAGTTGCTGGAGTTCCTCGAGGCTCTTGCCGCGGTATGCGAACGCCTTCTTCTGGCGGGTCTCGATGGACGCTTGTGCCTTGCGTTGGCGGCGACGTGCCGCACCTGCGTTGCTGAATTGCTTCTTCTTGGCCATCTAGTTCACCTCTTACCCGTCCGCTTGGGGGCGATCTTACCGACCTTGCGTCCGGGCGGGGTGCCACGGGCCACGCTGGTCTTGCCGGGCGTGTAGTTGTGGGCACCGCCACCATGGGGGTGGTCCACAGGGTTCATGGCGACACCGCGGACACGGGGCCAGCGCTGCGCCTTGGTCTTCATCAGGTGGTGCTTCTTGCCAGCCTTCAGGAACGGCTTGTCCCCGCGGCCACCACCAGCAGCCAGGCCGATGGTGGCGCGGCATTCGGGGTGGAAGCGGCGGAACTTGCCGCTGGGCATCCGGATGACGGTGCCCTTGCTGTCGTGGCTGACGATCTCAGCGGCGTTGCCACCGCTGCGGCAGTATTGACCACCATCGTTGGGGCGACCCTCCACGTTGTAGATGGGGGTACCCTCGGGGATCTTGCTGACAATGGTGACATTGCCGGGCTTGATCATGGTCTTGTCCGTGAAGGTCACGTCGTCGCCGACGGCTTGGCCTTCGGCGGCGATTTGCAGGCTGGTGCTGCCGTCCTGGAACGCCAGCTCGGCCAACACCGTGGTGCGGCCGGGGGCGTGCATGAGACGGGCGACCTTGCCGGTGCCTTGGAACTTGACGGGGTAGCGGACGGCGCCCTTGTGCTTGTGGCTCGGGCTCGTCAGACGGGGCTTGGCTGCGCCACGGCGGCGCGTCAGGATGCGCTTACCCATCTAGAACACCCCGATCCGCATGCCGATGTCTTCGGCGCTGGTCTCGCCACCGAACTTGACGATGGCGCGCTTGCCTTGCTTGGTGATCCGCGTGTTGACCGCTTCGACCTCGCACTCGAACAGGGTCTCGATGGCCGCCTTGATTTGCGGCTTCGTGGCCTGGCGGCGCACGATGAACTCGAGGCTGTTGTTCTTGTCCATGATCATCATCGTCTTTTCCGTCACGGACGGGTGGAAGACGACCTGGTAGGGGTCGTTCATGTCGGTCATTCGTAGGCCTCCTTGATCTGGTCGAGGGCGCCCTTCGTGAAGACCGTCAGGCGGCCGAGGTCGCCACCGGGGGCGAGGTGCTCGGCACCCAGGTCCTTGGCGGCCACGATGTCGACGCCGGTCAGGTTCTGCATGGCAGGAGCCTTCCCATCGGCGGTGACGAAGAGGACCGACTTGGGGGTCTTGAAGCGGCGGGCACGCAGCTTGCCGCGGCCGGCGCGTTCCTTCTTGCCGTCGCGAGCGCGGGCCAGGTCGGCCTGCAGACCGAGGTTCTCCAGGACGGCCTGGATGTCCTTGGTCTTCTGGACGGTGGTGGCCTCGTCGTCGAGGACGATGGGGAAGCTCTGCACGCCGTCGGTCTTGTGACCGCGGGCGGCGACGAGCTCACCATCGGCGGTGGCGGCGATGGCGCTGGCGATGGCCAGGCGGCGCTCCTTCTTGTTCATGCGGAGCGTCCAGCTCTTGCGAGCCGTCGGGGGGTGGGCACGGCGGCCACCCACGACGTTGGGGGCCAGGGCGGCGTTGCGGCCCTGGGTCAGGCGGGGGACACGGGAGGCGCCCTTGCCCTTGCCCACGGAAGCGGTGGCGTGGCGCTCACCAGCGACGGGGTTGGCACCGTAGCGCTGGCGGCGGTTGGCGCGGCTGACCTTGACGGCCTTGCGGACCAGGTCAGGGCGGACTTCGCTGGCGAAGACGGCGGGGAGCTCGATGTCGCTGCCCTTCTTGCCGTCCTTGCCGTAGACGGGGACCTTCATTGTGTGCGACCTCCTTGCTTGCTGCCCTGGCTGATGTAATCGATGCTGGGCTCTTCGATGCTGACGCCCTTCTCGTAGCGGACGGCGTCGCGGAGCTTCACCAGGCGCTTGGAGGGGCCGGGGATGCTGCCGTGGAGCAGGATGTAGTGGTTGCGGACCTCACCGTAGTGGAGGAAGCCGCCCTTGGGGGTGACTTCGCTGCCGTCTTCACCGAGCTTCAAGACACGCTTGTTGTACTCGGTGCGGTGGTGCATACCGCGCTGACCGTCGTTGGGGACGGTGGACTGGACCCAGTGGGGGTTCCAGGAACCCTGGGTACCAATCATGCGGCGGTGCTTGCTGTTCTTGTGGGACAGCAGGTTGGTGCCGAAACGGACGACACGGGATTCGAAACCGAACGCCTTGGTGACACCCTGGACGTCGGTCATCTGACCGGTCTGGATGACGTCGGCGGCGTTGACTTCCTTGCCCAGGAGGTCCTTGCCGAAGGCGACGCGGGCCGCCATGTCGCCGCCACCGATGCGGATCTCCATGACCTCGGGGGTCTTGGAGTCGACACCGTTGACGGTGCTGGGGGCGGTGCAGGCCAGGACACGCACATCGCAGACGTCGGCGTCGTCGATGAGCTTCCACTTGGCCTCGGTGTCCTGCTTCTTGGGGACCGTGACGCGGCGGTCGAGGTACTTGGGCAGCTCGTTGGCCCAGACCTCGGTGATGGTGCGGCGACCGTAGGGGGTCTGCTCGTAAGCGCGGACGGCCAGGATGGTCATGGGGGGCGTCTCGACGACGGTGACCGGCATCATGACTTGCTGACCGCTCGTGGTGCTGCTGGGGCGGTAGTCCACCACCATGGCATGGGTCATGCCGGCCTTGTAGCCGGCGAAGCCCTGCAACTTGGGCTCGGAGCCGTCATCGGCCCAGGCCTTGGTGTGGGGGACAACCGAGCGGGCGCGCTTGCGAGGGTAGAAACCCATCGAACCGCGGCGGGGGTTGTGTATCTTTGCCATTGTATCTCTCCTGTTCCCTCTGGCACATGTGCCGTTGGGGTTCCGGTCCGTTGCTCAGGGCAGAGCGGACTGGAGCGACGCCGTTTTGCCGACCCTACCCGGCGCGCGAGGCGTTCCGGGAGGCTATGGTCCCCGAGAGGGCACCGGCTCTACGGCTTGCAGGCCGGCCGACAAGGGTCCCCTATATGAGGGTTGCTGGAGTGGAAACGGGGGTCATCCACCGATGGGACGGGTCCGCCGGGGCCGTTTGACGAGCTCGCCCGAGCAATGGGGGCACACCATCCCGTACCCCTCGGCGCATTCTGGGCACCACGTGCACTCGTGACCACAGATGAACGCCGTGTCGATCCAAGTCAGTTCCTTGGCGCAGCCTTCGCAGCCATCCTTGTACTGCAATGCATCGGGGTCGAGGGCCGGCGCGGACGGCGGCGCGCGCAGGGCGGCCAGTTCGTCGGGATCCAAGAAATCCGACTCGTCCACGACCCGGCGAGGCCCACCCACCACATAGCCGCCGCGAAACGCGCAAATAGGGCCCCCATGTCGCAGCGGCTGCGACACGCCAGTCTCGCATAGCTCGGTAGTGCGGCGGATTCGAAATCCGCTGGTCTCTGACCACGCAGGTTCAAATCCTGCGGCTGGCGCTTCTCGCTTCGCTCGAAGCACCCCCCGCAGGAGCGGCGACGGCCGCGACTCCGTCGCGCCCCTCGCCTATCCTGCGGTTGGCGCTTCCAGGGGCCGAAGCGATGGGACGCGCATGCACATCCACGTCCGTTTCCGACCCCGCCGTCAAGACGACCGCACCGTGGAGCTCCCAGAAGGCGCCACGGTGGCGGATTTGATGGCGGCCTGCGATGCCCCCGTGGACGTCTTCGTCGCAGTGCGCGCCGGGCAACCCATCTCGGAGATGGAGCCTCTTGTCGACGGCGAGGAGTTGCTGCTGTTGTCGGCCGCCAGCGGTGGCTAAGCCTAATTGAAGTCGGCCATGTCGACGAGGCCCAAGTGGTTGAGGAACCAGTGGCGCACGTCGTCGAGGGGCACGTTGTCCACGTCGCCGTTGCGCAGATCCTTGACTTGCATGCTGCCGCTTTGCACGTCGCGGTCGCCCACGATGGCGAGGAAGCGTGCGCCGGCGGCGTCGGCTGCCTTGGCGATTTGCCCGGGGCGGCGATCCAGGAGGTCGATGTCGACGCGGACGCCGTCGTCGCGCAGTTGCTTGGCCAGGCGCAGCACGACGGCGAGGGCGTCGGCGCTGAGTCCGCCCAAGTAGGCTTGGCAGCCGTCGGCTTTGGGCAATTCTTGGCCTTCGGCTTCCAAGGCCACGAGGGTGCGGTCGAAGCCGATGCCGAAGCCCATGGTGGGCGTGGCCTTGGCGTCAAAGACTTGGCTTAGGTCGTAGCCGCCACCACCCATGAGTTGGCTTTGGGCACCCAGGGCGGGGCTGTGGCATTCGAAGACGATGCCGGTGTAGTAGTCGAGACCACGGGCAATGCCCATGTCGAGCACGGCGTCGACGCCGAGGGCTTCGAGGTGCTCCATGCATTGGGCCAATTCGTCGGCGTGGCCACCGGGCAGGATGTCGCGCACGTCGCCGATGCTCTTGGCGGAGAGCAGCCCCATCAAGTCGGAGGCGCGGTCGCCGGCGCCGACGTCGTCGATGAGTTTGCGCAGCCCGTCCATGTCCTTCTTGTCGATGAGGCGCATCGCTTGGGCGCGCACGTCGTCGGCGAGGCCGAGGCCAGCGACGACGTCGCGCAGGATGGCGACGTGCCCCACGCGCAGGTCGCGCTCCTTGAGGCCGACGCTGTCAAAGACCGCATCGCCCAGGGCAATCAGTTCGGCGTAGGCCAACGGCGTGCCCGCGCCGATTTGTTCGCAGCCAAACTGCCAGAACTCCCGGTATCGTCCCGCTTGGGGACGATCGTAGCGGAAACAGGAGCCGTAGTAGAACCACTTCAGGGGCTTGGGGTCAAACGCGTGGTCCGCGTGGTACATGCGCATCACGGGGGCCGTCAACTCGGGTCGCAGCGTGATGTCCCGCTCGCCTTTGTCCTGGAAGTTGTACAGCTCCGAGACGATGCCTTCGCCGCTCTTGGCGGTGAACAACTCGAGTTCTTCGAATGTTGGCGTCTGGATCTCTTTGTACCCGAAGCGTCGGAAAGCGTCCCGCATGCGGCCGGCGGCCCAATGGCGGGCGGCCATCTCGTCGGGGGCGAAGTCACGGGTTCCACGGGGTCGGCTGACCACGGCGCGGCCACGGATGTCCTGCACAAAAGTCCGACCCGCCATCCCGTCGGCGCGGGGCACGGTGCTTCGCTCCACTTTTATCCATGGCTCCAGTGGGATGGTCGATGCGCCGCTGGCTCGTCGTCTTCATCGCTGCCACCCTCCTGGCCCTTCCTGCAAGCGCCGGCTCCGAGGAGGCCCCCGAGGTGGAGGACGCCGCCGACGACCAAAGCAAGGGCACCGGAGAGGATTGGGACAACCTGGACATCCTGAAACTCTGGCTCGCCCAAGAGACTCCGACGGAGTTCGTCTTCCGCGCCACGTTCAGTGCCACACCGGACGGGGGCACTGGCCAGACGGTTTCCTACACGTTGCTTGGCCAATACGAGGGCCAAGACATCACCTTGGCCAGCAGCAGCACCCTGGATGGCGAGCACCGCGTCTTCACGGTGCCGCGCGCCGACTTGGCCAACGTGGCCCCCGGCAAGGTGCTGGGCATCGCACTCACTTCTTCTGGCTCCTTCAGTGGCGTCAACTCCGGCAGCGACCGGGCGCCCGACGAGGGCTACGGCACGTACACCATCGGGACCCAAGCCGACGCCGGAATGGACCACGACGGGGACGGCATCGACGACCGCGACGAATTCCGCTTGGGCACCGACCCAGCCAACCCCGACACGGATGGCGACGGCGTCAGCGACGGCGACGAAGTCGCCAACGGCACCGACCCATTGGATGCCGACAGCGACAACGACGGCTTGACGGATGGCGACGAAGCCGCCCGCGGCACCGACCCCAACAACCCGGACTCCGATGGTGACGGGGTCCACGACGGCGACGAAGTGGATGCCGGCAGCGACCCACTCAACGCGGACAGCGACAACGACGGACTCACGGACGGCGAAGAAGCCGCCTTGGGCACCGACCCCAACAACGCCGACAGCGACGGCGACGGCATCGATGACAAGACCGAACGGGACCTGGGCCTCAACCCCAACAACCCAGAGGATGCGGCGGCGGACCCGGACGGCGACGGCGTCAGCACCATCGACGAGCTGGCCGCCGGCACCGATCCCTTCGTGAGCAACATCGACGCTGGCGAGTCGGCCAACGACGACGACGCCCTGTGGATCTACCTGCTCATCGCATTCATTGTTCTCCTACTCCTCGTCATCCTCATCGTCATCCTAGCGATGCGCAAGAAGCGCCTCGACAAGGAAGCCGAAGAGCTGGCGATGCTGGAAGCCGAATTGGCCGAACTGGAGGAACAGGAAGCCGCCTTGGATGCGGACCTGGAAGCCGTCGAAGAGGTCGAAGAGGAACCGGAATCGGAGTACGAGCCGTTCATCATCGACCGCGAGTACCTCGAAGCGGACCTGGACGACGAATCCAAGGCCCGTGCTCGGCAACGCTTCATCGAGCGCGAACGGCGCTACCTCGACCGCCACTACCCCAACCGGGACCGCTCCTTCGATGACGAGTGGCTCGACGACGCCGTGGGCAAGGTCGAGAAGAAGCGCCGCTGGGGTCGTTAGGTCAAGCAACCAACACGTTCAAGCCGCGGCCGACGGGTTCTTGGTCGATGCGGTGGCTCGTCCTTCTGTTGCTGTTGCCTGTGGCAGGGGCCGACACATGGAACGATCCCGCCGATGACCAGGCCAATGCGCCGGCATACAAGGCATGGGACGTCGCCACGATCCGCCTGCAAGGCGTCGACGACGACGCATACGGTGGCACCGGCCTGTGGTGGAGCATCGGGTTCCACCCGGGCCACGCCCGCGCGGCACCACCACATCCAGAAGGACAGCACGTGACGGCGTCCGCAACGCTGGGCAACGTGTCGACGACGACCACGGCCGGGACCGTCTGCGCCAGTTTCCCGCCGGCATGTTTCCAAGGCCTCGAGCAGGCCGCGGATTTCGGGCCGGACAACTGCGTCTTCACGGACATCTACGTGGAGTTGCGCGATGGCGATCTCATCGACCGCGTGCCGGATGCAGGTGGCCTGACATACGATGCGTGCCACGTGTTCGGCGTTGCGCCCGCCACCAGGCAGGTGGTGGATGCGTGCGGCGACCAGGATGGTAGCCCGCAGTGGAGCCATGGCGACCTGCGTTGGCTCAACGCCACCATCAACCAGGACGGCCAGACCTGGTTGGCGTTGCGGGGCAACATCCGTGACTGCGAGCAAGCGCCCGGCGACCCGACCCACGAGCAGACCGCGTTCGTCTACCACTACACATTGAATGGCGAAGCCATGACTCTGGACCCGGCCATCTGCGAGAGCCTGCCCGTGGGTTGCATCGATGGAGACATCCAACTCACGGCGGATGCGTGCCTCGTCACCGGCATCGTGTTGGAATCGGTGCGGGACAACGGGACGACCATCGACCGCATCCCCGATTGGGGTGGATTCAGCATCAGTGGCTGCCACTTGTTCGAGGAACCGGAACCGATGCCCACAGCGTCGAACACTGGCGCGGTCGAAATGAGCGCTAAATCAGGATCGCTTCCGCCACCTATGTTGTTTCCTGCACTATTTGAGTTATTAGGGCCTAATGCGTTTTGGATGTTG
>JBFKTF010000021.1:0-16424 GCA_041636435.1 Thermoplasmatota archaeon | reverse complement strand
TGGAGTCAACCTTCAAGTCGGCGAGGTAGACGTCGACGGGACCGTAGTGGTCGGGCGTGGTGACTTCGACGCTGCTGACCAGGACGGGGTCCGTGGGGTCGCTGATGTCGAGGATCATGAAGCCGTGGCCCATGACGCCCAGGTAGGCGTGGTCGCCGGCGACGTCGATCTCGGAGATTCCACCGGGAGGCCCGTCGCTACCCAGGGGGTGGTGGCCCACCAGGGTGACGTTGTTGGCCAGGTCGTGGGCCGTCGGATCGCCGTGGTCGTGTTCGAGGATCACGGGATTGATCCATTCCACCACGTCTTCGATGTCGTCGACTGCTTCGTTGGGGTCGGGGACGTCGGCGCAACCCGCCAACGTGACCACCAGGAGCATCGGCACAAGGGCCCAGCGCATGCGTCTTCACGCCGAACCATGCTTGAAACCGTTTGCGGTGGCCGGCCCGCCGCGCAACGGTGATGAAGCCCAGCGGCACCCATGGTGCGTGGACATCGCGGGACGCTACGATCGCCTGGCGCCCAGCTACGACGCCCAGGCGCATCGCATGCGTTGGATGGGGTTCCCCGAGGGCCGAATCCACGCCGAGGCGCGCCGGCTGTTGGATGCGCAGCCCGGGGAACGCATCGTGGTGGTGGGTGGCGGCACGGGGCGCGATGTGCTGCCCCTGGCCGAAGCGGTGGGCCCCACCGGCACCGTATGGAACGTGGACATCTCCCAGGGCATGTTGGACGCGTGCCAGGCCGCCCTCGAGGAAGCCACGCCGGAAGGGGCACCCCAAGTGCATCTCGTGCACGCCGATGCGGCGGACTGGGCGTGGCCCGCTGCGGACGCCGTGCTGGTGTCGTTCACGTTGTTGTTCCAACCCCGCTGGCGTCGCGTCTTGCAGTTGGCGGCGGCATCCCTGGGGTCCGAGGGCCGCTTGGTGTTCTGCGATTTGGAGATGCCTTGGGGCGTGCGGCACGCGGCGTGGCCATTCGTGCGTGGCTTCGGCCACTCGCCAACGACCTTGGCGCGCCGACCCGCCAAGGCCCTGACCCAGTGGCGCGTGGACGCGGACCGACGGTTCTTCTTTGGCCTGGGCCGCTTGGTGCGGGCGCGCCCACCGATGCCGTGAAACCACTCCGGGGCCTGTGGGTGGCATGGCGGAAGCGAGTCCCCGCTTGCAAGCGCTGGATGCGGCCATCGGCAAGGCGCTGCGGAAGCGGTGGCCCAAGGCGCGCCGGGAGCACGTGTTTCCGGGCACCTCGTACGAGATGGACACATGGCTGGTGCCCATCCCCGACCCCGTGCCGCAAGAGGAGTGGAAGGGCACGATGCCCCACGACGTGTTCACGGTCGGCCCCACGGAGAAGAAGGCCGGCATCACGGTGCACGTCTGGCACCCCAAACACCCCGAGTTGTTGCAAGAGAACGCCGCGTGGTTGAAGGAAGCGGGATTCAAGCCCATGGTCGGCTGCTTGCAGTGGAACCGCAAGGCCGACTTCCCCATGGACGCCTTCGAACAGCTTCTGGACAAGGCGTGATGGAGCGTCTCTGGATTACGGAGCCCGCCCGGCGGACTTGCCTGGCCACGGTGACCGCCGTCGACGGGGAGTTCGTGCAAGTGGACCGGGCATTGTTCTCACCGGGCCGCAGCGGCACGCGGCACCCGCAACCAGCCGACAAGGGCACCGTGTGGAGGGATGGCGAGAAGCGCAAGTTGGCGAAGGTGCGCGCCGATGGGTGGATTCGCTTGCGGGACGCGGTGCCCCAGCTCGGGGAGACGTTGCAGTGCGAGTTGGACCAGGATTGGCGCGACGCCATGGCCCGGGCGCACACGGCGATGCACTTGTTCATCATGGCCAGCGACGCCCCCATGGTGGCCGACCCGGAGGTGAAGGGCGGCGGCCATGCGCGGTTGACCTTCGGCGAGACCATCGCCCCCAAACGCTTGGCCCAGTGGTTGGAGCGGGCGCGCCAAGGCATCGCGGCGGACGCCGTGGTGTCGGGACGTTTCGTGCCCCGCGACGTGGCGATGCGGGAGGCCGACGCCCAGCGGTTCCAGCCCCCCGACCCGTTGCCTGGCGACGACCCGGCGCCAGTGGTGTCCATCGATGGCGTCTGCACGTTGCCGTGCGATGGCACCCACGTGGACCGCACGGGCCGCATCGCGGAGTTGGTGGTGAGCCACGCCGCATGGGGCAAGGGCGGATTCGTGGTGGGGCTGCGGGCGCGCTAGTCTTTGCGCTTGGCCAGGTACGGAATCAAGGCCAGGACGAACAAGGCGGGCACGATGAAGGCGCGCCAATCCCAGTCCACGGCGATGCCCACCACGAGGGCAATGGCCAGCAAGGGCACCAGCAGCACCAGGTAGCTGAGCGGGGGCTCGAGCTTGATGTCACCCACGCTGCATTCCTCCCGCGTTGGGCTCAGTACGTGCGAGCAAAGCGAATCCACTCCGCGGCCGGCTGGCCGGTCACGGCGCAGGTTTCGCCGCTGGCGTCCGCATCCACGTCGACGGGCAGGCCGAGGGTCTTGATGTCGAGGCTCTTCTCGACTTCTTGGGCCGCTTCGTCGCCGCTGATGGGCATCTCGATGACGATGTCGATGCCGCGCTCGGCCTTGGCGGCCTCCATGGCGGCCTTGGCGTCGTCGAGGCTGTGGACGCGGGCAATGGCGCCCTGCATGAACGCGTCTTGCTTGGCGCGCAGGCTCTGCTGGATGTCGTCCAGGAGGTTGCGCACGCCTTCGACCAGGTCGGCTCGAGCGATGGGGCTCTTGCCGTCGCGACCGGGGACGTCGCGCCGAGCGGCGAACACGGAGTCGTTCTCCATGTCGCGGGGGCCGATTTCGAGGCGCAGGGGCACACCGCGCACTTCCCAGTGGAAGTACTTCTCACCGGGGCTGCGGTCGCGGTCGTCCAGTTGCACGCGCAGGCCGTGTTGGCGCAGCGTGTCGGCCACGCCTTGGGCGTAGGCGATGATCTTGTCGGCGTCGCCCTTGAAGATGACCGGCACCACGACCACTTGCGTGGGGGCGATGCTGGGTGGGATGACGAGGCCGGTGTCGTCGCCGTGGCAACCGACGACGGCGCCCACGAGGCGTTCGCTCATGCCGTAGGTGGTTTGGTGGCAGTATTGGCGCTCCGCGTTGGCGTCCTCGTACGTCATGTCGTAGGCGCGGGCGAAGTTCTCACCGTAGTAGTGGACGGTGGCGCACTGCAGGACCTTGCCGCTGGGCATGATGACGTCGGCGGCGTTGGATTCGACGGCGCCGGGGAATTTGTCCCAGTCGGGGCGCTTGGTGCGGATGGTCGGGAGCGCCAGGTTGTCGAACACGTTGCGGACAATTTCCAAGTCCAATTCGACGTGCTCGCGGGCCGTTTGTTCGTCGGCAAAGACGCTGTGGTCTTCGAAGAAGTGGATCTCGCGCACGCGCATGAAGGCGCGGGTCTGCTTGGTCTCGTAGCGGAACACGTTGCAGATTTGGTAGGTCTGCAGGGGAAGGTCCGAGTGGCTGCGAATCCACAGCGGGAAGATTTCGTACATGGCGCACTCGGACGTGGGGCGCACGACCCAGCGTTCGCCATCCGGGAGCGGGTTGTTTCCGGCGCGGTCCACCCAGAACACTTCGCCACCGAAGCCCTTGATTTGGTCGGCTTCCTTCATGAAGAGCTTCTCTGGAATCATCAGGGGGAAGTTGACCTCCCCGTGCTCGGTGCGCTCCATCTCGGCGCGGGTGAACTGGTCGATGCGGCTCATGATCGACTGGCCGTACGGGCGCCAGATGTTCATGCCCTTGATTGGGTAGCGCTTGTCCGTCAGCTCGGCAAGCTCGACGACCTCGTTGTACCATTCCATGAAGTCCTCGGACTTCGGGGGCAATCCACGGGCCTGCTGTTGCGCCATCGAAGCGCGCCAGCCTGCGACCTCATAAAAGTCCGCTCAGACGGCGTCCAGGCCGCGGGCGGTCGCCTCGGCCTCGTCGGCGATGCGCTCGTCGGCCAGCATGGGCTCCAGTGCATGGGGGGGTTGGCCCGTGGCGGCCTTGACGGCGCGCGTCGGCTCCAGGCCTCGGTGAGCCAGGATGGCGGCGGCCGTGCGGCGCGCGGCCCGGCCATGGAAGCCGCCGGCTTCCAACAGGGTGACGAGTTCGTCGTCGTCCACGGGGACGGCGTCGTGCCCCACGGCGTCGGCCAATTCGTCCAGGCCCCAGAGGCGGGGTCCCGTGGCCATGATGTGCTGCTGGTCGCCACGCAAGAGGCGGGCGATGATGACGCTGGCCACGTCGTCCAAGTGCACGAAGCCGATGCCGACGCCCCGGGGGCATGGAATGGTCTGCATCTGCGCCAGGCGCAATGCCTCCAGGTGGAGCATGTGGTGGCGCACGATGGCGTGACCGGGGTGGCGGCTGGCGATGCGTTCGATGAAACCCGCTTCACGCAGGGTGGCGTCGCCGTGGCCGGCGTCGGCGCCCGCCACGGAGGACACGACCAGGGTGACGCGTTCGTGCAGGTCCTGCACCAGGCGGCTGGGCGGCACGGGCGGATCGCCCGGCGTCAACAACACGCCGCGGACGTCCGCGAGGTGGCGTTCCACGTCCCGGGGCCGATGCACGGGCATGTCCAAGGCATAGGGAATGCCGTCCGCCTCCAGCCGTGCGGCCGTGTGGCCCAAGACGCCGACCACGTGGCCGGCGGCATCGAGCCGCTCGAGGACGCGACGTGCCACGGCATCGACCGGGCCCGCCAGGACGAACATAGGAGCCCATTGTCTGCAAACATCACTTCAACGTTGGTGAACCAGGACCGAGGCCCTGGGCCATTTTTGGGACAGGCCTTTATGAACGCGACGGGCTCGGCGATTCGTGGCGTGGTTGGCGGTCCTGCAGGTGCTGGGAGGCATCGCGTTGTTGGTGGCCGCCGCCGAGGCCGTGGTGAAGGCGGGCGCCGCCCTGGGCCTCCGCATGGGGCTGTCCCGCCTCTGGATTGGCCTCACCGTCGTCGCCTTGGGCACGTCGGCCCCTGAACTGGTGGTCAGCGTCACCGCCGCCCGCAGTGGCCAAGGCGCGTTGGCGCTGGGCAACGTGGTGGGCAGCAACATCCTGAACATCCTCGTCGTCCTTGGGTTGACCGCCGCCATCATGCCGGTGGCGGTCAGCAAGCGGGCCGCCCGCCAAGACATCCCCATGGTGACCGCCGTGGGGGCGTTGGTGTTGGTCATGTCGTGGAGGGGCACCCTGGACTGGATTGCCGGCGCCACGCTGGTGTTGTGCGCGCTGCTCTACACGGGATACTTGCACCGGCGCGAGCAAGCGACCATTGAGGACAGCGCCGACAACGACGCCTGGGAACGCCTGGGCCGGGGCTGGTTGGCGTTGATTGTGCTGATCAGCATCGGCACGCTGCTCACCGGCGGACGCCTTGTGCTGGAAGGCGCCACGGAGATGGCCAAATCCCTGGGCTGGTCCGAGGACCTCATCGGACTCACCATCGTCGCCGTGGGCACGAGCTTGCCCGAGCTGGCAGTCAGTCTGGCCGCCGCCTTCCGGCGCAAGGTGGACCTGGCCATCGGCAACTTGGTGGGCTCCAACGTGCTGAACCTCACCTTGGTGCTGGGCGCGGCCGCCATCGCAGGCGACGTGCCCGTGCCCACCAACATCCTGCTCTTCGACTTGCCCGTCATGTTCCTCGTGGGCTTGTTGTTGTGGCGAGCGGCGGCGACCGGAATGCACGTCAGCCGCACCGAGGGCTTTGCGATGCTGGGCGTCTACTGCCTCTACGTGGTGGCGCTCATGACGCGACCGATATGGTCATTCGGCTGAGGCTCCGTCGAGGCGCATGGACGCCATCCAGGTGGAGCGCGACGGCGACGTCGCGGTCGTGACCTTCGCCAACGCGGAACAGATGAACAGCTTCGACCCGGCGTTGCTGCGGCACCTGCACGTGACGTTCCGCGACTTGATCGAGGACGACTCGGTGCGCGGCATGGTGTTGACGGGCAGTGGCCGCGCGTTCAGCGCGGGCGCGGATGTCGGCGAGTTCCAGGCCCACATCGCGCAAGGCGACATCACCCAGTGGATCCTGGAAGCGACGCGCCACTTGCATCCCCTGATGGTGGACCTGCATCAGTGCGACAAGCCATTCGTGGCGGCGGTCAACGGCGTGGCCGCCGGCGGCGGTTTGGGGCTTGCCTTGGCGGCGGATGCCCGCATCGGCACCTCGAATGCTCGTTTCGCGGCAGGTTACTTCGGCATCGGCGCCAGCCCCGATGGTGGCAGCACGTGGTTCTTGCCGCGACTCATCGGCCAGCAACGCACGCGGCGATTCTTCTTCGACAACGAAGTGATGGGCGCCGACGAAGCGCTGGCCACCGGCTTGCTGGACCACGTCGTGGCGGACGCGGCGTTGCTGGAGGAAGCCGTGGCGTTGGCGCGTCGATGGGGAGCGTGGGCCCGGCACAGCCGCGGCAGCACCAAGCGGCTGCTGGATGCCCAGCACAGCAACGACCTGGAAACCCACCTGGACTTGGAGCGGGGCCTCATCGCAGCGGCGGGCTCCACGGCGGATTTCAAGGAAGGCGTGGCGGCATTCCACGACAAGCGGAAGCCATCCTTCCAATAGCGTCCATTGTACACGTCTGTACAACCACAGCCGTCATATAGGAAGGGCGGTCGAGCCCGAATCATGGATCCTTTGTGGCTTGGTGCCGCCCTGGCTGGCTTCGCTGTCGTCGCCGTCACGTGGCTTGCCGGCCGCCTGGGAGGCACCATCGGCGGCCTCCTGGCGACGGCCCCCGTCACCAGCGCCGCCGCGATCGTCTTCCTGGCCCTGGAGGGCGGCAACGCGCCCGTGGGATCCCAAGTCCTGGGAGGCGGCAAGAGCCTGTTCGCCGCCCTCGCCGGCATGCCGGCCTACTTCTACACCCTCAAGGCGACCCGTGGCTGGCGCCTCCCGCTGCGGCTCCTGACCGCCATCGGCGTCTACTTGCTGCTCTTCACGTTGGGGACCCTGGCCGCCCACCACATCACCCCGGCCGGGCTGGAACCATTGTGGCTGGTGGGTTGCCTTGCCCTGACCGCCGTGTTCTCGGTCACGTTCCTCCACGTCCAACTGCCCCCAATGCAGGCGCGCGCCCCCAAGATGGGCATCACGCTCAAGGAAGCCGTGCTGCGCTTCTTGGCCGGTGCCGGCGTCGTGCTGCTGGTGGGCGTGCTGCGCTCGTCGATGCCCGCACTCAGCACCGCCTGGGCCGTCTTCCCCGGCACCTTCGTCGTGTCCCTGTGGATCCTCGGCATGGAGCGCGGCGCGGCATTCAGTGCCCGGGCCAGCCAAGGCGGTGTCATGGGCGTGCCGCCCCTCGTGGCGTATCTGTTGGTGCTGTGGGCCTTGCTGCCGCTGGCGGCCGGCGCATGGTGGACCATGCTGAGCCAGGTCCCCGCGTGGGCCGCCTACTTCTTGGTGCTCCGTGTCAGCCGCCGCATCGGTGGCACGCCGGATGGCCAACCGGCTTCGGCGTGAACAGCAGCGACTTTCAGGGGCGCCGTTCGTCGAAGGCCGTGGCGTGGCATGATGCCGGTGCATTGGACGCATTGGGCGAAGGCTTGCACCTGCGCCTGGTTGGCACCCAGCAAGTGCTCGTCGTGCGGCGCGGCGACGAGGTCTTTGCCACCGAGCCCCTGTGCCCGCACAAGTTCGCCTTGTTGTCCGACGGCGAATTGCTGGATGGGTGCATCAAGTGCCCCCAGCATGAAGCCCACTTCGACCCGGCCACGGGACAGCCCGGCGAAGGCGAAGAATGGGCGGGGCAGTTGCCGACGTGGCCTTGCCGCGTCGAAGACGGTCGGATCCAGGTTCAGATCGACTGAAGTCGGCCACCATCCACGGCCAAGGACTGGCCACGGATGAATCCGGCCGCGGGGCTGGCCAGGAACGCCACGGTTTCGCCGAGTTCCTCGGGTCGACCCAGGCGGCCTTCGGGGGTGGCGGCGATCCAGCCTTGCTCGACGGCCTTCTCCTTCTTGCCCTGGTTCTTGGCCATCTGCTCCTTGAGGCTCGCCAGGCGTTCCGTGTCCGTGAAGCCGGGCAGCACGTTGTTGATGGTGACCCCCGGAGGTAGCTCGCGGCTCAGGGTCTTGGCCCACGCCGCCATGCCGGCGCGCACGATGTTGCTGATGCCCAAGTTGGGAATCGGCTCCTTGACGCTGGTGCTGATGACGTTGACAATGCGCCCGTAGCCGTTGGCCTCCATGCCGGGCAGCAGTTGCCGCACCAGCAGGTGGCTGGCCAGGACGTGGCGTCCAAAGGGCACCAAGAACGTGTCCTCTTGGTCGACGTCCAGCAGGCGGCCACTGGGGGGCCCGCCGGCGTTGTTGACCAAGATGTGGATGGCTCCAAAGCGCTCCAGGTGCTGGCGCACGATGCTCATCAGGCCAGCGCGGTCGTCCAAGTCGGCGACCAGCACGTGCACCTTGGGGGCGCCCGCTTCGCGCAGCTCGTCCGCCATGGCATCCAAGCGGGCGCGTCGCCGGGCGAGGATGCTCAGCTCGGCGCCGCGGGCGGCCAAGGCGAACGCCGTGGCGCGGCCGATGCCGGCGCTGGCGCCGCAGACCAAGGCGTGCTTGCCAGTGAGGTCGTGCATGCAGCCGCCAACGAATGGCGTCTATTGCCGGTTCGGTTCAGTGGTAGCAGCGGTGCAGTAGGCAGATGGTGTACTGGGTGTCGTCGACGGGAGTCGGCGAGGTCGTGTCGTGTCCCATGGGTGACTATGGAGTCCAGGAAGTTCTTAGGTCTCCTCGTGACCGATGGAAACTGTGGGCTTCGCCCACCCACTTGTTCAGGGAATCAACACGGCCCGGACCGGGCTGGCGTCCGCACCCACGATGCGCAGGGGAAACGCGCTGAGGGTGTATTGGCCAGCCGGCACGTGGGCCAAGACGAGGCCTTCCAAGTTGGCCATGCCGTGGGTGTGCAGGCGGCGGTGGGCTGGCAGGCCCTTGGAATCCATCAGGTCGGTGCTGGGGGTATCGAAGCCCACCAACAAGACACCGTCGGCGGCCAACGCGTCGATCAGTTCCGGCTCCGGCGCGGCAAAGTCGCGGTTCCAGTCCTCGGGGTCGGGAAACGTCCCCGTGCGGAACAAGACCCGCGGGGCAGTGGGCCAGCGGCTCAAGTGGTCCCCCCCAAACCGCTGCCCCCTGGCCACGTCCACGTCCACCACGTCGCAGGGGCCGTAGTACGCATCCAACGGCACGTCGGCCATGGCCTTGCCCTCGGGGTGGTAATGCAGGGGGGCGTCCGTGTGGGCGCCCACGTGGAGGCTCGTCTCGATGGTGCCCAGATCCAGGTTGCCGTCCTCGAACGTGCTGAGCTTGCGCAGCGAAAATGGCGTGTCGCCGGGCCAATTGGCGATGCCGGCGTGGATGGGTGGGCTGATGTCGATGAGCGCCACGGCGATGCAACGGCAGGCGCCGGTCATCAAGGCGACGGTGCTAAGTGGGCTCTGAAGGCTGGCCGTACATGGCCCTCTGCGCCGACTGCGGTGCGCTGGGTGCTGGCGCTGCATGCCCCCTGTGCACCGGCCCCGATCCCGTGGTGCTGGATGCCAGGCGGACGCGCCAGCGCAGCGCGTCGAACACCAACTTCGAGCTGCCCCCTTGGTCGGAGGCGCTTCTGGTGGCCGCCATGCTGGTGCCACTCTCCAGCATGCTGGGGGTCCGCGCTTGGGAGACCGGGGCCTTGTGGATTTGGACCATGAGCCTGGCCGCGGACGCCGTGTTTGTCGTGGGCACCCTGGGCGCGCACATGGCGGCGCTATGGATTGGCCGCCACATCCAACACCGCAACGCCGGCATCGCCATCGCCGCCGTCGTCGGGGGCTTGCTGCACTGGCTCGTGTACACTCTGTCATGGCAGACCGTGCTGACCGCGCAGGAAGGCGAAGCCCTGAATCTGCCGGGCAACGCGTGGTTTGTCGGCCACGCCGGGCTGTTTGGCCTGATGCTGTGCGGCGCCGTGGCCGGGCTGGGGACGTGGCGACTCACCCACCGCCTCCGGAGCCCATTGGCCGCCGCCGAGCCGACAGCGTAGGTTCTAATCGCTGCGTCCGTGCCATGGTCTGTGGCCGGCGGGCCCTGACCATGGACTGGCAGCTCATCTACGTCTTTGCACTCATCGGTGTCTTGCTCATCCTGTTCCTGCGGGAGCTCATCCCCATCCCCCTGACCTCCATGCTCGCCGTGGTGCTGTTGACGGGGCCAGGCATCTTGACGGTCAACGAAGGCTTGGCCGGTTTCAGCAGCCCCGCTACCATCGCAATTCTCAGCATGTTCGTCTTGTCGGCGGGCATCCAACAAACGGGCGCCATGGCGGCGTTCACGGACCGCCTGGCATCCTGGGCGGGCAAGAGCCACCGAAAGCAGATTGCCGCCATGAGCGTGGCCAGCGGCCCCATCTCGGGCTTCGTGAACAACACCCCCATCGTCGCCGTGCTCATCCCCACCGCAGCCCGCATGGCGCGACAAGCCGGCATGAGCCCCAGCCGGTTGTTGATGGTGGTCAGCAACATGGCGATGCTGGGCGGCTTGTTGACCATCGTCGGCACCAGCACCAGTCTGCTGGGCAACGCCATCTTGGACGACATGGGCATCCGGCCGTTCTCGTTTTTTGAGTTCACTTGGATTGGAGCGGCCGCCTTGGCGTTGGGCTTCGTGTACTACATGACGGTGGGGCCGTTCATCTTGCCCGACCGCGGTGGCGGCGACGCCGTGGAGCGCTACGATCTCAAGGGGTTCATCACGGAGTTCGATGTCCCCGACGAGAGCCCCGCCGTGGGCAAGACCGCACGCGAGGCGGGATTGTCCTTCATGAGCGGCGCGCAGCTGTTGCGCATCACCCGCAAGGGGGAGCGCATCGAGGGCGATCTGGCCCGCCGCGTGCTGCAAGCGGGCGATCGTTTGTTGGTGGAGGCGTCCCGTGAACGGATGGCCAGCCTCAGCGAGGAGGGCTTGAACCCGGTGGCGCCGGACCCCGAGAAGGACCACGATCTGACGACCGCCGAAGTGGTGGTGACCACGGGCTCGAACTACATTGGGCGGACCATCGCCCAAATCGACTTCCGCCGCCGGTACCAAGCCACGGTGCTCGCCGTGCGCCACCAGCGCAAGGTGGAGTTGGGGCCCATCAGCAAGAGCCGCTTGAGCCCCGGGGACGTGTTGTTGGTGCAGGCCGCTCCGGACGACATCGAACGGATGCGGGAGAAACCCAACTTGTTCGTGACGCGGGAGCGGGAGACCACCACGTACCGGAAGCACCGTGCCCCGCACGCCTTCCTCATCGTGGCGGCCGTCGTCTTGGTCGCTGCATTGGGTTGGATGCACATTGCCACGGCCGCGTTGGCTGGGGCTGTGTTGATGGTGATCACCGGGTGCCTTCGGATGGACGAGTTCGTCAGCAGCATCCACTTGGAGGTCGTGTTGCTGATTGCGGGGATGATTCCCGTGGGCCTCGCGTTGGAGAAGACCGGCGGCGCGCAACTCATCGCCGAATGGATGGTCACGGTCGGCGCGGGCGTGCCGTTGTTCTGGTTGATTCTGCTGATGTTCTTCACCACCAGCATGATCACGGAAGTGGTCAGCAACAGCGCCTCCGTGGTGTTGTTGTTGCCCATCGCGGTGGATGCATCCACGATTCTCGGCATCGACCCCCACGCGGCGGCACTGGCCGTGATCTTGGCGGCCAGCACCAGCATGCTGACGCCCGTGGGGTACCAGACGAACACCATGATCTACGCGCCGGGCAACTACCGGTTCGGCGACTACTTCCGCGTCGGCGCGCCGCTGGCGTTGGGCTTGACGTTCTTGATTCCGTGGCTCATCTTGTTGCGCTACGGTTGAATCCCGCCCACTCGGCGTCCACCGAGTTTCCCGACTCGGCTGTCGCGATGAGGACCGGGCCGTCCCAGCCGCCGGCGTCCTACGCTGCGCCCAGCGTCACGACGACGGAGCCTTCGCGATGACCTTGAACTCGACGGCGATGGGCGTGGGGAGCCGATTGATTTCCAGGGTGGTGCGGGTCGCTTGCACGTCCCCGAAGTGCTTGGCATAGACTTCGTTGAAGCCGGCAAAGTCGCGCTCCATGTCGATGAGGTAGCAGGTGCAATCCACGACGTCCTCGATGGTGGCGCCGGCCGTGGCGAGCACGGTCTTCATGTTGCGGATGACCGCCTCGGTCTGCGCCCGCACGTCGTATTCCTGCTTCTGCCCCGCTTCATTCCAAACCGGGCCGCCGGGGACGCTGTTGTCCTCGGGATTCCGGGGCCCCAGACCACTCAGGTAGAGCATGTCGCCGACGCGGCGCGCGTGGGGATAGGCCCCGACGGGCTTGGGTGCAGCGTGGGCTTGGACGACGCCGGCTTGCGGTTCGGGTGCGTGGAGTTGCTGGGCCCGCACGTCGTCGATGCTCTTGCCTTGGCGGGCAATGTCGACGCCGTCGGCGGATTCGAACAAGTTGGCGCCGCCGAGGACGTTGCGGTCGCCCAGGTAGACCTCCGCGTCGTCTTCATCGAATTCGGCTTCCTTGGCTTCCTTCTGGGTGGGCGTCAAGGACACGACCGCGGCGCCGGTGCCCACGATGGATTCGTAGGCGAGCACGTCGCCGTCGAAGGCGTTGCTTTGGCCATTGACGGCGTTGAGCCACCAGATGGCCTTCATGCGTTGGTCGCCGCTGGCCTCTTGGCTGAACGTGCGCGCCAACTGCGCCGCATCCTCGAGGCGACCTTCGGCGAGGATCTCGAGGTACTTGCGGTTCCATTCGTCGTCCTTCTGGGAATGGATGCGGTCGTCGGCCAGGTCGATCGGGGCGGTGTGGATGCGGTTGCTGAGCGCCGTCACGGCGATGGCGACCACGCGCTTTCCAGTGGCCTTGGCGGCGTCGCGGGCCGCCTTGCCCAGCACGATGGTTTCGGCGCGGTCGGCGTACATGTTGCAGCTGACGATGCTGGCCGGAACGGCGTTGTCCTCGTTGAGAAGTTTGAGCGCGACGACGCTGCCCGTGTCGATGGGGAAGGCGTCGTAGTCGACACCGCGCATCTCGAGGCCCCGCTTGCGGCCGGCGTCCACGTAGGCGTCGCCAAAGGCGGGGTCCATGCGGAACGTGTAGTCGATGGCTCCGAGGGCGTGGAATTCTTGGTCGACGTGGCGGAAGGTGGGTTCGGCCCGGGTCTGCACTTGGTGGCCGATGACGCTGAGCCATTGCGTGGAGTAGAGCAGCAGCACGTCGGGCTCCAACTCCTGGATGCGCTGGCGCACGGCCGCATAGGCGTCGCGGATGCGCCCGTAGGCGGGGTTGGCGTCCGGCACTTGCAAGGGGTGCGGGTAGCCTGGGACCACGAAGGAACCGACAATCATGCAGTCCTCCGGTTGGTGAGCATGGGCGTCACTTGCCGCGTCTCGGGGTTCGGATCCCATTCCACCACGGCGTTGCCGGTGCCGATGACCGTGCCGTAGCCATGCAGTTCACCGGGGTAGTCGGGGTAGTCCAATGCGGCCAGCAGCCAACTGAGGCATCCGGCATCGGCTTCGCTGGTGGCGTTGTCGATCAAATCGGGCATCTCGTCGAAAAGTTGCTTGGCCTTGCCTTGGCGGATGAGTTGGATGGCGTGCATGTCCCACTGGTACTGACCATGGTGGTAGATGTGCTCGTGGCTCATGTCCTCGGGGATGGCCGGTTCGCGCGTGAAGTGGCGGTGGCTGATGCTGTTGCTGGCCAATAGCAGCGCGCGCTTGCCGCTGGCCTCGATGGCGTCGCGGGTCGCTTCCCCGAGGGCGCGTTGTTGTTCTTGGCCGACTTCGTTGCTGTAGTCGTTGTAGACGTTGCAGCTGCTGATGCCGACGATGGGGACGTCCCATTCGGGGCGCGCGAGGTGGCAAGCCGCGATGGTGCCGTAGTCGATGCGGAAGTCGGGGTTCTCCATGGCCTGCATGACGAGGCCCTTGTCTTGGCCGCGAGCGATGATGTCCTGGGCGAGGCCCACGTCGCAGTCAAAGTCGTAGGAGTAGCGGAACAAGTTCGGGAAGATGGGGTCCACGGACTTGCCCTGGAAGTGGGGCACGGACAGGACGTGGTGGCCGATGCGGGTGCGCCAGTGGGGGCTGTGGACCACGATGACGTCGATGTCCCGGCGGCTGAGGCTGTGGCGCATGCGCTCGTAGCCCCAGCGAATGTTCTCCCAGCCTCCCTCGCTGCGGGGTTCGTTCTGCTCGGGGTTGTCCGCGTACACCAAGTGTGGCGGATGGGGAGCGAGGCAGCCTGCGACGATGCGGCCCTTCACGAGCCGTCGATGGTCGCTGGGGCTTGAATGGTTCGCTGCGCGCGCAGGCCGGCCCGGTCCATGGCGCCCCGCAGGGCACGGATTTGGCGTTCGCGGTAGCCCGGGTGTTGCACTTCGGTCACGAACCGCTCGAGCGTCGTCCCGGCGACGGTGCGTTCCAGTGCCGGCAGGACGCCGTCGAGGTAGCCCCAGCCGAAGGTGTGGACGGTGTGGGCGCCGGCGTCCTTGAGGGCCGCGGCCATGGCATCCGGCGCGTGGGTGGTGAACGGGTACGCGGGGGCGACGTTGACGAATGGCTGGAAGCCGGCATCGGCCAAGGCGCGGATGGTGCGCAACCGAACGGCGATGCTGGGGGCGCCGGGTTCGATGATGCGGCGCGCCGCGTCGTCGAGCGTCGGGATGCTCATGCCGACCTCGACTTGCTCGAAGCGATCCAATAGGTCCAGGTCGCGCAAGATGAGGGGGCTGCGGGTCAGGACTTGCAGGGGCCAGTCGTGGCGGGCCATGACCTCGAGGCATCGGCGCGTCAGGCCTTGGCTGGATTCGGCGGGTTGGTATGGGTCGGTGGCGGAGCTGAGGAACACGGGGCGGCGCTGCTTGCGTCGCATTTCTTTGGCCAAGAGGTTGGGCAGGTTCGTCTTGGCGGCGACGTATTGGCCCCACGCGTCTCGCTCGACGCGGCTGACGTCGGGGACGTAGCAGTAGACGCAGGCGTGGCTGCAGCCGACGTAGGGGTTGAGGCTCCAGACGACCTCGTTTCCGAAGCGGCAATCGGTGAGCGCCGTGCGGGCTTCGGTCTCTTGCACCTTGTAGGCGCGGGATGGCCGTTGGAAGCGGCGACGGGAAGCGGCATCCGTGGCTTGCTCCAAGGTGGGTTGTTGGGGCGCATGGACGCGGCGGAGCGTGGGGTGGGTGGCGTCCATGCCGGACACTCTACGCGGTGGAAGAAGTGCGTGTCCGAGGGTGCAGTGAATCCACACCGCGCCGGGCGGCGTGTTAAGTAGCCTGGAGAGGCTCGGGTCGTGTGTACCAAGCCTCCCACCGTGGATCCATCGTGCTGATTGCCACGTTGCTTCTCGTCGGGTCGTTGGTGTATGGGCTCGAGATTCGGACGCCGACGGTCAACGAGGTGCTGGCCCAGCCCTGGGAACCTGGTACGGTGCGCGTGGCCGGGACCGTGGCATCATCGCAACCCTGGCCAACCACCCAAGGCGATCGCGTCGCCATCGACCTCGAAGAAAGCCCCTGGTCGTTTCTGAACGGCGGCCATCTCCTCGCCGACGTGGGGACCCCGAAGACTCCCGAGTTGCTGCTGGACACCGCCGACGCGTCTCATGGAGAGCGGATTCGGGCGACGTTGCACTTCCGGGAATTCCAATTCAATGGCATGCCCGCCGTCGCGGCGCCCGAAGCTCCATCGGTGTTTCCTGGACTATGGCACGCCATTTCCGCCGTCGTCGACGCGCTGTCCGATGTGGGGGGCCATCGCCTGGTGCCGTTGAACGACGGACACGGCCTCGAGGTCCGGTCCTTGACGGGCAACAACCCCCCGCTGGAGGACTTGCGGATCGCGTGGGCCCGGGGCGACCACCCGACGACGGCCATCGAGCAGGCACGAAGCCATTTGACGGTCGGGGGCCGCACCATCGGCCCTCATGGGGAGCTATCCGAGCATGACTCGGGGGACCGATTGGACCACGTGGAGGACTACATCTTGGCGGCAGCGGGCACCTTCGTGCAGGTATCGGACGGGCTGGCCCATGAAGACGGCGCGGCCCTGGCCAGCGGCCCGCAGCATGTCTACGACGACGTGGATCAAGATGGCCGCATGAGCGACGGCGATCGCATCTGGTTGCAGGGTGCCGCCGGGGAAGGGGAAGTGAATTCGTGGCTTGTGTCCATCGGCCATGCATGCGCACCGCAGTTCCATTGCCCGTCCGTCGCCACCGGGTTTTTCCTGGCCGACCACGACGGGTGGAATCACTGGCGGGATGCCACGACGGAGCCCCAAGTCTGGCGCGTGGCCCCCGACAACGAGACCCGCGTGCAATTGCTGGCCGGCGAGGCCATGCCATTGGAGTGGGTGCAACAAGGCTTCCTCGAGACGCCCGAGG
>JBFKTF010000020.1:0-16720 GCA_041636435.1 Thermoplasmatota archaeon | reverse complement strand
TGGTGGCTGACGTTGCTTTGGGTCTGCCCGGTGGCGTCGACGAGGTCCTTGACGCAGGCACCGCCTCGCAGGTGTTCCAGGATTTGCCGACGGCTGGGGTCGGCGATGCAGGATAGGAACAAGTCCACGCTCATATGAGCGCCCACAGGTGGGTTGGACTTGAGCTTATGCTTGAGGCGACCGGCGCCGCAGCGCCACGGCGGCCAGCAGGGCCACCGCGAGCGGCAAACCCGGGCCGGGGCTCTGCTTCTCCGCTTGCCATGCATCGAGCGCTTCGGCGTCGTCCTCGACAGGGTCCGCCACGACGTCGATGTTGAGGCGACCGAAGGCGACGCGGAAGGGGTCGTCGGCGTCGCTGGCAATGAGGACGATTTCGAGGCTTTCGCCGACCGAGGCGGCATCGGGTACCTCCACCAAGACACGCAAGGGGAGCTCGTCGCCGGCGGCGACGCGGATGCTGCCCGATTCGAGACTTGCCCAGGCCGCGCCGGGGCCATCCAGCCGTAGGTCGAGGTCCGCGTCGGTGGCCATGCGGTTGCCGACGACGCCTTCGACCAGCAGGATGCTGCCCGGGTTGGCCAAGCGGTGGGTGTCGTCCAGGACGATGGCCAGATCGGCCAGTTCCGAGGCGGGATCCGGCGCGTCTTGGTATTCCAAGAGAGGCAAGCGCAGCCAGCCGCCCGGCGCGATGCGGGGCACTGGTTCGGGCGTGAAGGTCGAGCCCCCGATGAATTCGCCTTCCACGGTGAGGTGGAGGACCAGTTGTTGGCCCGGACGGTACGGTACGCGTTGGTTGTCACCGACCGTGTCGATGGTCCCGCCCAGCGTCGTGGTGCCTCGCGTCACGTCGGGAGCGCTGCCCAGCAGGGTGGCGACGGTGCGTTCGTTGGCGCCAAGCACCCGCAGCTCGCCGCGCACCGTGATGTCCTGCCCGACGTAGTCGTATTCGAGGGGGATCTCGAACTCGCCGGAGCCATCCAAGTGGAGGCCCATGGCCAGTTCCGGCGACAACGGGACGGTCCATTCCACGCTGCTTGGGCGTCCTGGAAGCATGACGCCTTCGCCGCCGACGGCCTTGCCTGCATCGATGCCATCCTCTGCTAGGGTGTTCATGTAGAGCGACAACCGGACGTCGCGGCCGTTGACCACTTGGAAGGCCGGAGAGAACGCGAAGGGTGGGCGCTCGAAGGTGTGCAAGTGGACCACGTCGTGGTGGCCTGCCGGTTGCGGGATGGTCGTGTATTGGAGGCCAAGGCGTTCGCGACCCACGCCATGCGACGATTCCAGCACCACATCGAATTGTTCGAGTCCGCCGTGCTGGTGGCCGCTGGGCACCGTGACCATCACGGGGAATGCGCGGGATGCGCCCTCCTCCAGGACCACGGAGTCGAACGGCAGCCGCACGTCCCAGCCCTCGGGCACGTCCACGGCCCGCAAGTTGGCCGCATGGGTCTCGGCCCGGTTCTCGGCGTGCACTTCGAAGATGTAGACGCCGGCACCGCCGTTGGAGACCCGCACGGGGTCAGAGGAGCGGAGCATCAAGGCGCCTTCTTGCATGGGCCCAATCTGGAACGCATACGATGCGCCTTCTCCTTCGGGCATGGCATCCATTGAGCGGAAGCCGGCCACGTCGTCGTCGCCGTGCACGTCGTCGCCGTTGGCCACATACATGGTGCTGAAGCCGAAGCTGAGGACGCGGATGTCCTCCAGTGCACTGCCGGGGCGTGGTGGTGTGCTGCGGTCGGGGATGGCTTGCTTCGGCACGGTGACGGACACGGTGTCGTCGACGACCATGGGGTGCAGGCGGGTTGGATGTCCAGGCACTCCGTCGCGGAGGGTATGGAGGGTGGCACCGTAGGTGGCGGGACCGGCACCGTCGATGCTGCGGACGATTTGCACGCCGTAGTCTGCACCGTGTTGGAACACGATCCATAGGCGGGAGTCGTCAATGAACGCCGCACCCTCACGCTCCAGGTCGGCAAGAGATAGATGGAACGTGATGTCCAATGGGCCTTCATCCAGATCCAAGGCCACCAGGTCCACGTGGGCGAAGTGACCAGTGCCGTCGGCCAGCGATTGGGTCTCGGCGACGCGGAGCTCCACGTCCCCCACGGGGTCCGTATGGATTGGCACGGCACCCACCATGGGCACGAGCAGGAGCAGGCACAGGAAACGCATGGGCATCACGCCGTGCGTCCGAACTTAAGCAACGCGGTCAGGAGGTTGGAATCATGCCCATAGGCCGGCGCCGACGACGCCGTTCTCGGCGCGCTGCATGACGGTGCCGACGAAGGCATCGATCGATTCGTCGTCCTCGCCTTCCAGCACGCCTTGCAGGTCGCGCCACTTCTCGTCCAGCCGGCGCATCATGGCTTGGTCGATGGTGTCCTGGGCCGTGAAGTACCAGGCCTCGACCTTGTCTTTCTGGCCGATGCGGTGCAATCGCCCTTCGCATTGTTCGTGCTTGGTGGGGGTCCAATCCAGTTCGACGAAGACCACGTGGCGTGCATGCAGTTGCATCCCGTCCACGCCTTGGCCGCTGCTGTCCATGGTGGCGACGAGGCCGTCGTATTGGCCAAGCCCATCGATCATCATTTGGCGGGTCGTGGTGTTGACGTCGCCGGTGATGGTGGCGATCTTCTTGCCGCCCTTGCGCAGGGCTTCGGCCAGTTCCTTGACCACTTGCTTGTGGTGGGCGAAGTAGATGGCCTTCTCGCCAGCGAGGTCTTGGCTCCATTCGACGACGGCGGGAATCTTGGCCAATGCCGCTTCCCTGCGCAGGCGGCCCAGGTGCTGGCGCCCTTGCATGCGTTGGGGTGCGCCCCAGCCGTCGGGGAAGTCGCGGCGCAGGCGGCGGACCCATTCCACGAAGGATTCCTCTTCGCGGCGGTAGCCGGTGCGTTCGTCCAGCACGAGATCGCGGCGGGTGCGGTGGAAGTCGGGCAAGTCGCCGTGCACGTCGTCTTTGGTGCGGCGCAGGAAACAGGTCTCGTTCAGGCGCTTGTGCAGTTCCCTGCGGGGGAGCCGCTCGAGGGCCACCATGGCGTGGTCGTGGCGCAGGGGGCCGTGTTCCTTGCTCCAGTAGTGGGGCAAGACGCCGCGGTAGATGTGGAGCACTTCCTCGAGTTGGCCGATGAGGCGCAGTTGTTGGATTAGGTCCGGCCGGCGGTTGGGAATCGGCGTGCCAGAGAGGGCGAAGCGGATGGCGGCATGCTCCATCAATTCCTCCGCCAATTGGCTGCGTTGGGCGCCGGGATTCTTGAAGTAGTGGGCTTCGTCGAGGACGACCGCTTTTGGCCGGTGCAGCAACAGGCTCTCGATGGTGGAGAACAGCAGTTCCGGGTTGAGGACGATGATGTCGGCGTCGTGGATGGGGTCCTTGCCGGTTTGCAGGACCTGCACGTTGCGCCAGGGGACCCACTTGAGGATCTCGGCTTTCCAGCTCAGCTTGACGCTGGCGGGGCACACCACGATGGCGGGGTGGCCCTGCAGGTGCTCGAGGGCCAACAAGGCCTGCACGGTCTTGCCCAGACCCATCCCGTCGGCCAGGAAGGCGCGGCGCTTGGTGGTCAAGAAGCCGACGCCTTCGCGTTGATAGGGGCGCAGCTTGGCTTCGGCGGCGCGCAGCCGGGAGCGTTGGTCGGCGTCGGGCAAGAGGCTGGCGACGCGGGCCTCGGCTTCGTCGTCCAAGTGGACCGTGTGTGCCTCCGATAGGAAGCGGACCGCGGCGGCTCCTTCTTCGTCGTCGGGCCACCAGTAGACGCCTTCGGCGGCGTCGTATTCGGCTTCCGGCAGGCCGCGGTCGCGCAGCGCGTCGCGCCAGTCCAGGCGGACGCGTTGCGTCTCAAAGCGGTCGCGGAACCGGATGGCCACGGGTCGGCCAGTCCGGGGTGCATCAAAGCTGCGCCGGAGCGTTACGTGATGATGTCGCTGTCTTCCTTGCCCGTGTACCAGCTGGGGTGGTAGTCCTCGTCGCGGTGGGCGATGGCGTCGCTGGTGAGCCAGAGGGGCTTGTAGGTGTCGATCATGACGGCCATTTCGTCCGTGGCGTCGTGGCCCATGCTGGCTTCGTAGCGGCCGGGTTGGGGCGCGTGGGGGATGCCCATGGGGTGCAGGCTGAGGCTGCCCGGCCCAACGCCCTTGCGGCTGGTGAAATTGCCTTCCACGTACCAGAGGACTTCGTCGCAGTCGACGCTGCTGTGCGGGTAGGGGCACGGGATGGCGTCGGGGTGGTAGTCGACCTTGCGGGGCACGAAGCTGCACACGACGTAGGCGCCGCCGTCACCAAGGAACGTGGTGTGGATGGGGGGCGGCAAGTGGACGGTGCTGGTCTTGGGTTGGTAGTCGTGGATGTTGAATGCCCACGGGTAGACGGCGCCGTCGAAGCCGACCACGTCGAAGGGGTGGTGGGGCAGGACGCGGGTGCGGTAGGTGTCCTTGCGCTTGTGCAATACGCGGACGTGGCCCTTGGCGTCCATGTCGGGCGCGTATGGCTCGCTGAGCTCCGTGGGCCGTCGGAAGTCCCGGTGGCAGTACGGGGCATCCATCTTCAGTTGCCCAACGGGGTTGGTGAAGTTGCTGGGAATCTGCAAGGTCGCGCGGCACTCGTTGACCATGACGTGCGCGTACGGCGCACCATCCTTGTGTCCGTCCGGCGCGTCGAAGACGACGCGGTGGATGAGGCCCTTGGGGATCCAGACGTAGTCGTGGCGCCGGAAGGGCAGGGTGCCCATTTCGGAGTACACCGTGCCGCTGCCTTCGTGCACGAAGAGAAGCAAGTCGCCATCCCCATTTTGGAACAGGCCGCTGTCGGCTTGCGTGGGTTCGCTGCTACCGATGTGGACGTCTTGGTTGCCAATCAGGACCACGTGGCTGTGGTACAGGCCGCCTTCGCGGGCGATGCCACCGCTGGGGACGTGGGTGCGCACCATGTCGTCGCCGGCGATGTCGATGAACTCGGGGCCGTTCACGTCCGCCGACTCGATGCGGACTTCTTGGCCCGGGTTGTGCTCGCGGTAGAGGATGCTGTAGGCCCCGTCGAAGCCGCCGCGGGTGCAGCAGTGTTCGTAGTACACGGGGCACCCGTCTTCGCCGGGCGCGTCGCGGCGCAGCGCGATGTGGTGCTTGTCCGGCAGCTTCCCAAGACGCAGGTAATCAATCATCGACGCGGCGCGCAGGGACCACGCGCCATAAGGGGTTGCTTAGAAATTCAGGACCCCGCCGGAGCGGCCGCCGAGGACCTCGTCCACGGCGGCAATCAAGGCGTCGCCGTCGATTGGCTTCATGAGGAATTTCTCGACCTTGCCGTCGTTGATGGCCTTGGCCGCCACTTCGATGTCGCGCACGCCGGTCAGCATGATGCGGGGCACGCCC
The DNA here is from genome assembly GCA_041636435.1 of Thermoplasmatota archaeon. Lineage (GTDB taxonomy): Archaea > Thermoplasmatota > E2 > JACPAO01 > JAHFTW01 > JBFGSX01. The sequence goes on along the minus strand of JBFKTF010000020.1, from coordinate 11,347 downwards.
GGCATGCGCTTGCGCACCGCGGCCAGGAACTCCAAGCCATCCATGGAGGGCATTTGTTGGTCGCTGATCACCAAGTCGGGGCGGTCCGCCAAGGCCTCGAGCGCAACGTGTGCGTCTTGGCAGGTGCGGACCGTGTGGCCGTTGAGCCCCAGCCAGTCCTCGAGGGCCTCGAGGATGTTGGGGTCGTCGTCGACGGCGAGAATCTTGGCCACGTGCGCTCAACGGCGTCGGGTTTGTAGACCCAGCGGCTCAGGCCTGGTGGGCTTCGAGGCGACACAGCACTTGGCCGTCGCTGGCCAGGCTGCTGCGCAGGTCCTCGCCGCCGTCACGGGGCGGCGCGCACAACGCCACCACGTCGCCGGGTTGCAGCTTCGGCTCGGCGCGGTCAATCTCGCCTTGCCAGTCCAGCAATGCCTTGACGGGGCGGATGGAGGGCAGGTCGTCCACGAAGGCCGAGAACAGGAAGCCGAGCGGGTCGCCGGCTTCGTCGGGCGTGACGAGCCACGTGCCGAGGCACAGGGCATCGCCGACGCGGTGGAATACGGTCCAGCCAGCAATCTTGCCCTTGGTGCCCACGATGGCGGCGACGCCCGTGTGCCAGGTACCGTGGGGCAGCGTGGCGCCGGCGCCGAGCACCATGGAGGGCACGAACTCTTCCTCCACGCCACCCCGCAGGATGACGCGGCGGGGCTCGACGGGGGGCAGCATGGTCAATTTGTCCATGTGGCGCCGGTGCTCCATGGGGGGCTGCCCACGGGCCAGAAGGCTGAGGCGGCGCATGGCGTCCTTGTCGGCCAGGATTTCCAGCAGGTCGGCCGGCATGTCGGCGTCCACGGCCGCCAGGTGCAGGGCGCGGTCGTCGTGGCGCAGGCAGGCGTGGGGGCCGTTCTCCTCAAAGCGTCCAAGGCGCACAGGCCGGCGACATTGCCCCTCTTCAAAGGCGCGTCGGCGCGATGGCTTTTCCCGTGAGGCGGCGCTGCTTGGCCCGTGCCTTCGGTCGTCGTCACCTTCGATGCCACGGACCTCATCTCGGGTCGCGTCACGAGCCGTTCGCCCGGCATGGCGCTGCGCATCACCATCGCGGACGAAATCCTGGAGGATGGGCTGGACGTGATGTACGAAATCATGGGCGGCCACGTGGCGGATCGGGACACCATCATCGCCGAGACGGAGCGCGTCTACGCCGCCAGCTTCAAGGTCACCCAGGACCGCGACACGGTGTGGCGTGCCCAGGGCGTCCTGCGAGACGTGGCGCCGCTGTACAAGCACCCGGTTTACGCGGCCTTGTTGGACCAGCGCGGCGTGGCGGAGCGGAGCCTCATGGTCGTCGAGGCGGGCATGTGCATCTTGCGCATCGACTACGCCGACGAGGAGCCCATCCAGGCCGCCATGGACCTGTTCCGGGAGTCCCTCATCGACGCAGGCAAGGAAGGCATGGTGCGCTGCCATGACCTGGGCCGCAGTCTCGAGGACTGGCGGCCATTGGAGCACGTCAGTCGTTGAGCTTCGGGTCTTCCAGCGTGCGGCTGGTTTCGCCGGTTTGCTGGCGCTCGATGCTCTCGAAGAGGGCACGGAAGTTGCCTTCGCCAAAGCCTTGCTCGCCGTGGCGTTGGATGACTTCGTAGAAGAACGGTCCAGCGGCGGCCTCGTCGTAGAGGAGGCTGGCTTCTTGCATGAAAATCTGCAGGAGGTAGCGGTCGTCGCGGCCGTCGACGAGGATCTTGTTGCGCTTGAGGTCCTCGATGTCTTCCTTGAGGTTGGTGACGGCGCGTTCGGCCATGCGCTCGGGCAGCATCTCGTAGTACGCGGCGGGAGTGTCCAGGAACTTGAGGCCGCTCTGGTGCATCTGCGGCAGGACGTCCATGATGGCGCTGGTGCTGAGGGCGATGTGCTGGACGCCGGGGCCGCCGTTGTCATCGACGTACTTCTGGATCTGGCTACCGTAGAAGTTGGGGCTCAGTGGCTCGTTGGTGGCGAACTTGACGTTGCATGTCGGGTCGCGCATGACGATGCTGTTCAGGCCACTGCCGACGGCGTCGGGGTTGCTGTCTTGGGTGTGGAAGCGGATGTCCCAGAAGTGCTCGAAGCCCAGCACGTCGCGGTACCAGTTGACGAGGCTGTGCAAGTCACGGGTGTTGGACGTGATGTGGTCCATGTGGGTGAACTTGTGCTGGTTGGTCGCTTCCTCGAGGGCACCGACGTGGGCCGTGAGGCGGCTGTCGACGGCCTCTTCGGAGGACTTCTCGACGAACCCGTATTCGACGTCGCCAAGGGGACTGGCGATGGTGAACATGCGGCGCTGCTCGTCACCGACGGGTTCGTCGATGATGTTCGCGTTGCGGTCGTCGAGGGTCTTGAACGCGTGGTCGAGGTCCTTGACGAGGAAGTTGACGTGGCGCACACCATCGGGGTGGCTGCGCAGGAAGCGGCTGGCGTGGCTGGTGTTGTCGTTCTCGGCGGGGGCCGTGACCTGGACGCGGGCCTTGCCGGCCTGGTAAACAATGGTCTCTTCGCCGGTGGCGGCGACGTAGTCGTCGTTGCTGGTGGCGACGACGGCGTAATCCATCTTCTCTTCGTAGAACGTGCGGCTGCGCGCGAGGTTGTGGACGACAAAGTCGACGCTCTCGATGCGCTTGATGCCTAGGTTCTCGATGCTCATCGTGCGGTTCCTACCGCCCCGTCTACATCAGGCTTGTGACGGAAGCAGTCCGCGTGGTTGATATGTTCGAGCGTTGGTCATCCTGTGTGCATGTCCTTTCCTTTGAGGACGCTTGGAAGGCCCACGACCTGGACACCGTGCCGGAGGTCTTGGAGCAAATCAAGAGCGACCGATTGACGTGGGTCCGGGCCGGCGGCGTCGGCCAAGCACTCATGGAAGAGTTGGGCGAGGCCTTCGGGCTGCACCCCCTGGCCGTGGAGGATGTCATGTACCCCCGCACGCGGCCCAAACTGGAGGACTACCCCGACCTGACGTTCTTGGTGGTGCGCATCCCGCGTTACGAAGACGAACTGGAATGGCAGCAAGTCGGCTTCTTCCTGGGCTCGGATTTCTTGGTGACCGCCAGCGCGGCACCCGTCAAGGAGTTGGATGCGTTGGAGAAGCGCATCCTGTCCCGGGGCTTGCCCGAGGGCCGCCAGACGTCCTGCCAACTCCTGTACTTGGCGTTGGATGCCATCGTGGATTGCTGGTTGCCCTTCATGGACGAATTGGAGGAGACCATCGACGGCATGGAAGAGGACGCCGCCGAATCCCCGTCACCAGAATTGTTGGGCCATATCCGCGAAATGAAGCGCGTGGTCAGCAAGGTCCGCAAGGTCAGCCAACCGATGCGCGAAGCGTTCCTGAGCCTGGAACGCAGCGACCACCCCCACATCCGCGACGCCACCAAGATCTACCTGCGGGACGTCAGCGACCAAATGGTCCGCATGGCGGAGCGCTTGGATCACGTCAAAGAAATGGCGCTCATCGCCCAGGAAACCTGGAACGCCACCTTGGCCAACCAGCAGAACCAGGTCATGAAGCGCCTCACCGTCATTGCGGCGCTGCTGCTCTTTCCGGGCCTGATCGCGGGCTTGGGCGGCATGAACTTCGAGTCCGGGTTCCCCCAGTTGCCCTACTGGTGGGTGACCGGCGGCATCTTCGCCTTCATCGTCATCGGCTTCGGGGTGTCGGCGTGGCGCAAGTGGCTATGATCCAAACGGCGTGACGCCGCGGGCTTGCAGCCAGGCCGGGGGGCGAAACGCCATCCACGTGATGGAACCCGCCGCCAAGGAAACGAGCATTCCCAAGGGGAAGAGCACCGAATCCGGCGAGCCCGTGGGATCCCCCTGCACGGTGGCGGCCACCAGCAACACCAACAGCGAGACGGACACCATGCGGTGGCGCATCTTTTGGCCCGTCGTGGAGACGCCCCGACCCACCGCGAGGTAAGCCAATGCGCAGCCGATGGATGGCGCGAAGAACATGACGAATCCCAGGCCGCCGGCGTTGGCCAGACCAGGCCCCTGGAACTCCATGCGGGTCGCCCAAGTGCCCACCACGAGCTCCCCGGGCAACCCGGCGTTGGTGCTGGCCAGCCAAAACAAGGCATGGGCGAGGCCCACCGCGGGACCCACCCAGAGGGACCAGCGGCGCCCCGTGGCAATGTACAGGATATACGCAATGAAGCCCGCCAACATCAGGCCGTTGGCCAAGATCTTCATCCACACCAAGGCGATGTACAGCCCGGCATCCGGCACGAAACCGATGGCCGACTTGGCGCCGTCGATGAAGAGCATCCCGGCGATGCCAAGCCAGCCGGCCGCGAACCACGCCACGGCCGGGTGCCCGCGCCGAGGAGCCGCCAGCACCGACCATGCCACGGCCCCGTAGAGGCCGGCGGCCGCGACCGCCAAGAGCACCGTGGTCAAGAGGCCAAGCACGGACCAAGAGACCATGCCGAAGTGAAAAACCCCGGTGCCGGAGCCGCCCCGTTCTTCAACACCCGCCGGCGTGGCGGCCCCGTGCCCCGGGAAACGGTCGCCGCCAAGCGCAGCCGCGCAGCCGCTGTGGTGGCTGCGTTGGGTGCCGCGTACCCCCACAGCACGTGCGCCCTGCGGCATGGCTCGCCGTTCCAATTGCTGATTGCGACGATGTTGTCGGCCCAGACAACGGACCTGAAAGTCAACGAAGCGACGGAGGAATTGTTTGCCCGCTTCCCCGACGCACCCCGCATGGCGTCGGCCTCCGTCGCGGACGTGGGGCAAATCATCAACGGCATCGGCCTTTGGCGCAACAAGGCCAAAAACGCGGTGGCGGCGGCCGGGCAATTGGCGGAGGCTGGCCACGTGGACGACCTGCCCCGCGATGTGGCCTCGTTGGTGGCGTTGCCTGGCGTTGGACGCAAGACCGCCACGGCGGTCCTTGGCACGGCATACGGCATCGCGGCAGGCATCACGGTGGACACGCACATGTTGCGCATCAACCGGCTGTTGAAGCTCAGCACCAAGGCGGATGCCGAGAAGATGGCCAAGGAATTGGAGCGCCTCATCGACCCCGCCGATTGGTCCAGTTACACGCACCGCATCATCGACCATGGGCGCTTGGTGTGCGTGGCGCGGCGCCCACGGTGCGGCGTGTGCGTGTTGGGCCAGAACGAATTGTGCCCGTCGGCCAAAGACCCGAAGGCTGGCTACAAGCCAAGCCACGACGAGCGAGAGCCCGCCAGCGCCAAAGGCTTGAGTTGGTTGGCGTAGGAAAAAGGGGAAGAGACCACGCGGCGGCTCAACTGCCGACGACGCGTTCGCCAAAGACGTAGACTTCGGCGTGGCACGAGTTGCGGCTCAGGACGCGGACGGCCCCAAAGTCGTAGTCGCGGTAGACCTGCATGCACTGGGGCTCTGGCAGGGGCTTGGCTTCGCTGGCGGGCACGATGGTGAGGGCCATCAGACCCACCACGGCAAGAACAAGGAGCTTGTTCATGCCCGGCAGGGGCCGGGGTGGAATTCGAGCCTTTCGCGCCGTATCCCTTTCCACCAATTTCACGGCAAGTGACGTGAACAGGTCCGGCTTGGGTGGAAACGTTCATGCCAAACGGCCATGTCGCCGGCGCATGGCCTTCAGTCTGGAAGGAAAGCGCGCCCTCATCTTCGGTGTCGCCAGCGAAGACAGCATCGCCTGGGCGATTGCCCAAGAGCTGGCCAAGCACGGCGTCCAATGCACCATGGGCTACCAGAAGCGGTTCCTGAGCCGCGTCATGCAGCTCTTCAAGGACACCCCCTGGATCGAAGGCTTCCACGAATGCGACGTCACCAAGGAAGAGTCCGTCAAGTCGTTCTTCGAAGAAGCCGCAGGCGAATTCGACATGATGGTCCACTGCATCGCCTTCGCTCCCGCCACGGCGCTGCAACACCCCATCGACCAGACCACGAGCGACGACTTCGCCGCCGCGCTGGACATCAGCGCATACAGCCTCATCCGCCTAACGCACCACGCCATGCCCCGCATGAACAGCGACGGCAGCATCCTCAGCCTCACCTACCTCGGTGCCGACCGCACCGTGCCCGGCTACCGCGTCATGGGCACCGCCAAGGCGGCCCTGCAACAACTGACGCGCGAACTGGCCGTGGTGTGCGGCGAGCAAGGCATCCGCGTCAACACCATCTCCGCGGGACCGATTCGCACCTTGGCCGCCAGCGGCGTGCCGGGCTTCGACAACATCCTGGACTGGATGAAGCACAGCGCGCCCCTGAAGCGCAACGTCACCCAACAAGACGTCGCCAAGGCCGCATTGTTCTGCCTCAGCGACCTCGGAAGCGGCGTCACGGGCCAGACCATCTACGTGGATGCCGGCTACACCAGCGTCGGCGTGCCCCCCGAACTGGACAAGATTCGCTTGCCCGGTCAAGGTGCGCCCAAGATTGCGTTTGGCAAGGCCTAGGCGCAGCTGCGGGTTCTTCGCAGCGACTGCTCCACGACGCCGGACTCCCAATCGACGGCAGCACCCCATTCGTAGACGCAGTCGCCGGCGGTCCAGTCGTTGACGGCCACCCGAACCAAGTAGCGCCCGGGGCCATCGGTTGGCACCCACACCACGCCATCGGCCGGCACTTCGATGAGGACTTGGCCCGGGACGTTGTGGCTGCTGCGCTCCACGGGCAGGTCGTCGGCGTTGTATGATTGCAGGCAACGCCCCACGACCCGCTCTGGTTCCTCGATGACCACACGAATTCCCTCATCCAGGGGCGCTTGCGGGTCGCAGGTCCACCCGTGATTGGTTGGATCGATGCAGCCGGCCAACACCACCACAGCCAGCACGAGGAGGGCTCGCATGCCGCGTCATGGGCCATCGGCTTGATTGACCCATCGACCGCCCCCCTCAAATCCCACGCCCCGGTCGCTTCCTTGTGAAGGTGATCGGGTTCACGGGCATGCCAGGCAGCGGCAAGTCCGAAGCGATGGCCGTGGCCACGCAGCGGGGCTTCCCCGTGGTGCGCATGGGCGACTTGATCTGGGAAGAGGTCGACCGCCAAGGCCTGCCCCGCGATGCGTCCAACGTGGGCAAGGTCGCCAACGCGATGCGCCAATCCCATGGCGACGACGTCTGGGCGTTGCGCACTGTGGAGCGCGTGCGGTCCATGGGCGCCGATGAGGTCGTGTTGATTGACGGCGTGCGCAGCAACCACGAAGTGGAGGTCTTTCGCCGCGAATTGGGCGACGACTTCGTGCTGGTCGCCATCCACACAGACGCCAAGCACCGCTACGGGCGCTTGACGGCCCGGGGCCGCGACGACGACCCCACCGGCGACGACGCCGAGCAGTTGCACAAGCAGCGCGACGAACGCGAGATGGGTTGGGGCATTGCCCGGACGATTGCGTTGGCCGACGAGATGATCGTCAACGACGGCAGCTTGGACGAGTTCCATGCCCGCGTGGCGGCGTTGTTTGACCGCTTGTCGTAGGGATGCAACAAACGCCTTGAATCAGGAGCCAAGGTCGATGGATGTGCGGGTCGTGCCGATGCTCATTCTGATGGCCATCGCAGGCTGCGCCAGCCCGCCCGCCGAACCCTTGCAGGAGGCACCGGTGCCGTGGGGCGGGGCGTTGGAGCACGTGGTCTTGGAGGGGTCCGTGCAGTGGAACGACCCCCGGGAGGACCCGACGTTGGCCTACGAATTGGTCACGCAAGCGGTGGTGCACCCTTGCGCGCGGGACGACGGCGTCTACTTCAACAACGTCGAACTGGGCACGGGCCACGTCCGCAACGGCACCGACCAATTGGCCGTCGTCTTGGACTGGGACGCCGCATCCTACACGCGAGACCATCTGCGGGTGGCGTACCGCATGCCCGGCGACGAGAGCTACCGTGAATCGACACCCGTTGCCAGCGGCGAAGCGCTGCAGATCGACGAGCCCATCATGGGCACCTGGTCGTTCTGGGCCTGCCCCGACGTGGAAACGGGCGACTCCGGCACGCCCCCGATGTTCTCCGGGGAACTGCGGTTCGAAGCGATCGCTTACCGGGCCTCGTCCAACGCCTTCTGAAGGCGTTCCTTGCGGCGCGCCGCCATCTCCTTGATGCGCTGCTCGCGATCCTCCGCCTCCGTGAGGTCCCGGATGCCGCCTTCGTGTTCCGGCATATGCAGCGCATCACGCAATTCGTCGCGCAATTCGTCGTCGGCTTCCCCGGGCGTGGCGTCCTCGAAGACGCCATCGTTCCACTTGGCGCGCAACGCATCCTGGGCCTGCTCGAAGGTGTTGGATTGCCCGTAGCGGTGGGCCTCCTTCTTCTCGTCGTCCCACTTCCACAATTCGACGCCCGCCGTGACGAGCAGGCCAATGCTCAGGGGGTCGGCGTATTCTTCCTCAAAGATGACGCGGCGGATGCCGCAGTTGGCAATCATGCGGCTGCACTGGGTGCAGGGCTGGGTGGTGCAGTAGACGTCGGCGCCCTCGATGCTGACGCCCGTGGTGGCGGCTTGGATGATGGCGTTCTGCTCCGCGTGCAGGCACGGGCAGACGTCGGCCATCATGCCGCTGGGGATGCTCAATTCGTCCCGAATGCAGCCCGTGTCGCAGGGGTGTGGGAAGTTGCGTGGCGCCCCGTTGTAGCCCGTCGTCAAAACGCGCTTGTCCTTCACGATGACCGCACCCACCTGGCGCCGGGGGCAGGTGCCGCGGCCCTTGACGAGGTGGGTCATGTCGATGAAGTACTGATCCGGGGACGGTCGCGCCACGCCGAGGCCAGACCGAGGCGGGTCATGATGGTTTGCCAACCCACAAGAACCCCGCGGGGCTGGGCGACGCATGGAGATTCAGGTCCGCACCGAGTTGCACCCCACCGAAGTGCAGGACCGCGTCGAGCAAGCGGTGCGCGCGTTCCTGCCCGGCGCGTCCGTGTCGACCGCGGGGGGCGTCGTGGCCACGGGCAGCGACTTGGAGCCCTTGCGTCGGCGCATCTGGGAGCTAAAGATCATCGACACGTTCCGCGGCTCGTGCGTGGCCGACGGCGACACGCTGCGTTTCCGCATCAGCAAGCAAGCCGCCTTGGCCGACAAGGTGGCGTTGCCCCCGGCGCGCCACCCACTGGGTGATTTGGATTGGACCGTGCGCGTCACCGCCGACGATCCCTGGGACGACGCCGAGGCGCTCATGTGGTGGCTATGCCCCGAAACCGAGGACGGGCGCATCGTGGGGCCGACCTAGCGGTCCCACATGTGGCCGCAGCGGCGGCACTCGTATTGATCCGTGTACATCTGCAGATCCACGTCGTGGCTCTCGCACTTGGGGCAGTGGAAGTAGCTGGGCCGTTCCCGGCTGCGGCGGCGCACCTTGGTGTGCTTCGTGGCGCGCTTCTTGTGCTTCTGGCAACTGCTGTTGACGCAGTAGAACCGCTTGCCGTCGTCGGTGAGGTAGCAGCCCAGGCGTTCGCAGACGGGCGGCAATTTGGCGCCGAAGTACTTGTCCACTTTCTGGCCGACGCTGGGGGCTTTGCGCGCCCGTTCGGGCCGCTCCGCCTGGATGGCGTCCTGGAGCTTGCGGCGGGCCTCTTCCACTTGTGCATCGACGTCGTCCGTCGCGGCCAATAGGAAGAGGCTCCAGAACATCAGCCGGGAGCCTCGGGGTAGGGGACCTCGATGGTCATGAGGTCCTCGGCGACGGTCGTGTCCGCGAAGATGGGGGTGGCCTCGTCCAGGATGTCCTGGGGGTCCTTGTAGCGGGGGGAGATGTGCGTCAGCACGAGGCGGTCGACGCCGACCTTGGCGGCGATGCCGGCGGCTTCGTCGGCGCACATGTGCTTGACCTCGCGGGCGCGTTCCCGCAAGTCCTTGGTGAAACTGGCTTCGCAGACGAAGAGATTCGCGTCCTTGGCGGCTTCCATGATGCCCAGGCACGGTTGGGTGTCGCCGCTGAAGACGACGCGGCGTCCCTTGCGGCTGGGACCCAGCACCATGTCGGGCGTGATGTCGCGGCCATCGGCCAACGTCACGGCCTGCCCCTTCTGCAGTCGACCAAACATGGGGCCTTCTGGGATTCCCATCTGGAGGGCCTTGGGTTTGTCGAAGCGGCCGGGGCGGTCGGGTTCTTGCAGAGCGAGGGCGAGGTTGGCCACGGAGTGGTCTCCTTGGTGCACTTCTATGGTGTAGCCATCCTTCTCAACCCTGTCGCCGGGGGCCACTTCGTGGACGTGGATGGGGAATGCCTTGGTCCAGCCCCCCATTTGGCGCCACGCCGCAACCATCCGGTGGAGGCCTTTGGGGCCATAGATTTCCAGGGGACGGTCCCGTTCGTTGAGGGCCATCGTCTTGACGAGGCCCGGCACGCCAAAGCAGTGGTCGCCGTGGTAGTGGGTGAGCCAGATTTGCGAGACCTGCTGGTAGGAGAGGTCGCTGCGTTGGAAGGCGTGCTGGGTGCCTTCGCCGCAATCCATCAGGAGAATCTCGCCGCCGCGCTTCAGGGCGATGGCGCTGCAGCCCCGCTGTGCGGTGGGCCAACTGGCGCCGGTGCCAAGGAACGTGAGCTGCATCTGGGCCATCGGTGGCGTTTCGACCGGCCGGGCCCTTAAAACGGCCCCGCACGGGCTTCAGCGTCGGCGCAGCACGGCGTAGTGGCGCGTCAGGGACTTGTGGACGTATTCGGCGTGCCGTTCCACGACGCGGAAATCGTCGCCTGGCTCGAGGAGCCGTGGGTTCGCGTGGCCGATGACGGCGTGGCCACCCTTGGGTAGGATGTCGGCAAACGCTCCAAGGGCACGTTCGTAGAGGCGGGCGATGTCTTCGTCGTGGGTGCTGCTGGCGCCGCCGTATGGAAGGTCCGTGACGATGCCTTGCACGCCATCCACCAAGTGGGGCACGTCGCCGATGTCGGCTTGGAAGACCGGGCAATCCAACGCTTCGGGGCCGACGTCGGTGAGGGTCGTCATGGTTCCTTGCACCATCCATGGATCCAAGTCGCTGGCCCACACGTCGAAGCCAAGCAGCGCCGCTTCCAGCGCAATGCCACCCGTGCCGCAGAATGGGTCGAGGATGCGGCCCCCAGGTGGGACGCGCGCCAAGTGGACGAGGCCGGCGGCGCGGCGGGGATGCAGGCTGACGGGGGAGAAGTGCGCGCGGCGTTCGCTGGTGCGCATCTCGTAGGAGTCGTCGCGTCGGCCACGGCTGCGGCCCGCCACCAGGCGACCCTCCCCAAGCCAAGCAAACACCTCCAAGTCGGGACGGGTCAAATCGACCGTGTGCCCCCGCTCCACCAACGCGGCGCCGATGGCGCGTTCGAGGGCTTGGCGGCGCACGCGGCCATCGGGCCCGTAACGAATGGAGCGGACCGCGATGCTCCCAGTGCCTGGGGCGGCGTCGTGGCATTGATCGGCCA
>JBFKTF010000019.1:0-16895 GCA_041636435.1 Thermoplasmatota archaeon | reverse complement strand
GGCGGCTTACTTGGAGGGGAACTGATGGCCAAGGTCGACGACGCGTCCTTCGACACCAAGTGCGTCCATGCCGGGGCCGTCCCCGACGCCACCCACGGCGCCGTGAATCCCGCCATCCAGCTCAGCACCACGTTCGTGCAGCCGAGCCCGGCGGAGCCCCTCACCTACGACTACTCCCGCGGCGGCAACCCCACGCGCCAAGCGCTGGAGGACGCCATTGCAGAACTCGAGGGCGGCCACCGCGGCTTTGCCTTCGCCAGCGGTCTCTCGGCCATGGACGCCGTGCTGCGTTTGCTGGACGCCGGCGACCACGTGGTCTGCGCCGAGGACGCCTACGGTGGCAGCATCCGCTTGCTGCGCCAAGTGGCCACCCGACAGGGCATCGCCGTCGACTTCGTGGACACCCGCGACCCCGCCGACGTGGCGGCCGCCATGCGGGACGAGACCAAACTCGTCATCATGGAGACCCCCACCAACCCGTTGCTGCGGGTCTCCGACATCCGCGCCATCGCCGACATCGCCCACAGCAGCAGCGCGCTGCTCGTGGTGGATTCGACCTTCATGAGCCCCGCCCTGCAAAACCCGCTGGCGTTGGGCGCCGACATCGTGTTCCACTCCGCCACCAAGTACATCGGTGGCCACAGCGACGTCTTGGGTGGCTTGCTGGTGGTGGGCGAGGAGGAGCTGGCGCAGCGGCTGCACTTCATCCAGATGGCCGTGGGCGCCGTGTTGCCGCCCTTCGATTCCTACATGCTCCTGCGGGGCATCCGCACCTTGCACCTGCGCATGGAGCGCCACACCCAGAACGCCTCCATCCTCGCCGCACGCCTCGTGGAGAAGCTCGGCGCCGAGAACGTCTACTACCCGGGCCTGGCCAGCCACCCCGGCCACGACGTGCACGCCCAACAAGCCCGCGGCGGTGGCGGCATGCTGAGCTTCCGCTTGCCCGATGGCGCCACGGCCAAGGAACTCGTCCAGAAGACGAAGGTGTTCCAATTGGCCGAGAGCCTGGGCGCCGTGGAGTCGCTCATCCAGATTCCCGCCCTGATGACCCATGCCAGCGTCCCCAAGGAGATGCGCGACAAGACCGGCCTCACGGACGGTCTCGTGCGGGTCAGTGTGGGCATCGAAGACGTCGAGGACCAATGGCGCGACCTCTCGCAGGCCTTCTGATCCTGCTGCTGGCCACTCAGGTGGCGGCCCAGACCGCGTCCACGACGGACGTGGCCGGCGATGCCGCTGCGCGCGTGGGCGGCGAACCCGTGCACGAACCGTCCGTGGACCTGCTGCGCGTCTCCGGGGTGCAGGACAACGGCACGCTGCGCTTGACGATCCAAGTGGCCAGCGACATCCCCACGGCCTCGGGCGACCCCGACCGGCGCCACACCCACCTGTTCATGGTGGCCTACGGAGCACCGGCAGGCGAGTCGATCTTCCAGCAGGTCTCCGAGGGCCGTGACGCCTTGGCGGTGGTCTGCGACTTGCACGAAGGCGTGGGGGACCTGGGATGCCAGATGTCCGTGGGGGACGCATCCATTCGCGGCGTGTCCGCCGTGGGTGCGAACCTGACGGTCCGCATCGGGACCCAGTACACCGGCGACTTCGAAGTGGCCGCCAGCACCACCCTGTCCGTGCCGGATTCGGAGACGGACACGGAACGCTCCATTGTGGCCCAGGACTTCACCGAGAACGCGTTGCCCTACACGGGGCCCCCGTCCACGGACAGCACGCAACCGCCGACGGCCCCCGGCACGCCGTGGTACAAGACGCCGTGGCTGTTTGCGTTGCTGGCGCTGGGTGCCGTGGGTGGCTACGCGGTGTACACGTTGCGCAAGTAGCTCAGCGGGCCTGCATGGCCAAGCTGGCTTGCCAGGCGGCGCCATCCAGTTCGACCCGGCCCACGGGGATGCGGCCCGTGGCTTCGTCCCATAGGTCATCAAAGCGCAGCACCGTGGCGTGTCCGTCGTGGATGGCCATGATGCCGTCGCCTTCGCCCTCGGCAAGGAACGCCACGGCTTGGGCGCCGAGGCTGGTGGTGTATTGGACGTCAAAAGCGCCGGGGTCGGCGCAGCGCAGTTCGTAGCCGATGATCTTGGTCACGAAGCCCGGGGCGTCGTCCATGCGGGCCGCCACGGCGTCGCGCACCACGCGCCCGAGGTCAATCTCGGACATGCGGGGGTTGCCGTGTTCGTCCAGTTCGAGGCTGCCGATGGCCTTCAAATCGTCTTGGTGCAGGCGCTCGAGGATGCCTTCGGCCAGCACGACGATGCCGCCGTCTTGGCCGTGCTCGCGGCGCTTGCGGATGGCGGCAATCACCATATGGGCCAGGGCATCGATGCGGATGGCGTCCTCGCCTTCGAACTCCTCGCGAATGATGCAGAGGTCGGCCTCGCTGCCTTGCGCCATGGCGAGGCTCAGGTGGCCGGCGCTGCGGCCCATGGCCGTGATCATGTACCAGCGCGCCGTGGTGAGTGCGTCGGCCTTGAGGTTGCGGCACAACTCGGCGCCGAGTTGCGCGGCGGTGGTGTAGCCGAACGTGGGCGCCATGCCGGGCAGGGGCAGGTCGTTGTCGATGGTCTTGGGGACGTGCGCGACGCGCAGCTTGCCGCCCAATGCGCGGGCCACGTTGGCGGCGCTGGTGGCGGTGTCGTCGCCACCAACGGTGACCAAGGCGTCGAGGCCGAGCTCGCTCACCGCGGCCACCACGTTTTGCATGGTCTCCGGGCTCTTTTTGGGGTTGGCGCGGTTGGTGCGGAGGATGCCGCCGCCGCGGGTGCTGATGCCGGCCACGTCGGCTTCGGTCAGTTCCTTGCACGGCGTGGTGTCGCCGGCCATGAGGTGCTTGTAGCCGTCCGGGATGCCGACGACGGTCCAGCCGCGCTTGCGGGCCGCCACGGTGACGCCATGGATGACGCCGTTGAATCCAGGAGCTGGGCCACCGCCACAGAGAATGCCGACCTTCACGCGGCGGCGACCGAGGGGGTTGTCAAAAAGGGTTGGAGAAGAGGAGGAGGCGAAGCGGGTGCTTCAGGCGGCGACGAATTCCTTGCCCAGTGCGGCGGCGCGGTTGGCGTCGCAGCGTTCCTTCAGGAGGGCCTGGGCGTCGGCGTTGTTGCCGTTGTCGCCCTTCCACGCGTTCAAGGCGGGTTGTTGCAGGGCGCGTCCGTAGCTGAAGCTGAGCTTCCAGGGCTTGTCGCCCAGGGTGTTCATGATGCGCAGGTGCTCCGTGGCTTCCTCGGGGCTTTGGCCACCGGAAAGGAAGACCACACCGGGCACGCTGGCGGGGACGCAGTCGCGCAGACCATCGAAGGTGCGTTGGGCGACTTCGGTGGCGTCGGCGCGTGCGGGGGCGTCCTTGCCGCTGATGATCATGCTGGGCTTCAGGAGGATGCCGGGCAGGTAGACGTCGTGGGCCTTGAGGGCATCAAAGAGGATGTCCCACGCGGCGCGGGTCACTTCGTCGCAGGTCTCGATGTCGTGGTCGCCGTCCATGAGGACTTCGGGTTCGACGATGGGGACGATGCCGGCTTCTTGGCACAGCGCCGCGTAGCGGGCCAGACCGTGGGCGTTGCCCACCAGGCAGGCGGTGCTGGGGATACCGTGGCCGATGGTGATGACGGCGCGCCACTTGGCGAACTTGGCGCCGAGCTCGCGGTATTCGGCGAGGCGCTCGCGCAGCCCATCGAGGCCCTCGGTGATCTTTTCGCCGTCGTGGCCGGCGAGGTCCTTGGCGCCGGTGTCGACCTTGATGCCGGACATGATGCCCTTGCTTTGCAGGAGCGCGCCCAGGCCGGTGCCGTCGGTGGTGCTCTGGCGGAGCGTCTCGTCGTACAGGATGACGCCGCTGACGCTCTCTTCGAGGCCGGGGGTGCTGAACAGCATGGCGCGGTAGTCGCGGCGGCTGTCGGCGGTGCTCTCGATGCCGAGCGCTTCGAAGCGCTTGGTGCAGGTGCCGGTCGATTCGTCGGCGGCGAGGATGCCCTTGCCGTCGGTCACGAGCTTGCTGGCGGTCTCACGCAGGAGCGCCTGGTCCATGCGGCGGGGACGGGGGTCCTGTTTGTAAGGGATTGGACGCCGCGGGCGCTTCGAACGGGCGGCGTTTTTGAAGGACCAGGCGGGTGAGGGTTCGTGGCCGTGCCGTGGTTGTCGTACTTGCCGATTCCCGGCGTGGGCATAATTGCCGTCTGGACGGCGCCCGAGGACCCGCACGTGCGGTTCCATGCTTGGCAGGGCAGCGTCCTGGTCTTGGCGGCCTACGTGGTCCTCATCGTGCTGGGGTTGCTGGGTCGCATCAGCGATGCGGGTTGGTATGCCGCGACGATTGGTTTGCTGGCCGGCGTCTGGTTCTTGGCCGTCATCGTCGGCCTGGTGTGGGGTATCGTGGCCGCTGCACGGGGCCGCTACGACCGCATCCGTCCGGTGTGGGATGTGTTGTCGGCGCTGCGCCGCTAGGCAGAGTAGCCGGCGGCTTGCAGGGCCCGTTGGATGCGGGCCTTGTGTTCGGGTCCGCGCACTTCGGCGGTGACTTCGACGCGGGTCTCGTGCAGTGGCACGTCGATGCGGTCCCGTTGGTGTTGGACGTCCAAGACGTTGGCCTTGTGCTCCCCGAGCAGGGCAAGCAGGGAGGCGATGGCGCCGGGGCGATCTTGGATGTCGGTGTTGATGTGCATGATGCGGTCCTCTTCGACGAGGCCCCGTTGGATGATGCGCGACAGGAGGGTGGTGTCGATGTTGCCGCCGCTGATGACGGCGCACGTGGTCTGGCCGGCCACGTCGACCTTGCCACTCAGTGTCGCGGCGAGGCTGACGGCGCCGGCGCCTTCCACGACGACCTTGGTGCGTTCCAGCAGGAACAGGATGCTGCGGGCAATCTCGGCTTCGGAGACCAGCACGACTTCGTCGACGTGGCGCTTGATGACGTCGAATGTGTGGTCGCCCAGGCGGCGGCAGGCGATGCCGTCGGCCATGGTGCGCACGGAATCGGCGGGGACCACGCGGCCCTTGTTCAGGCTCGGCGCGACGGTGCTGGCCCCTTCGGCTTGGACGCCGACGATGCGGATGTCGGGGTTGAGTTCCTTGAGGGCCACGGCGACGCCACTGATGAGGCCGCCACCGCCGATGGGGACGATGACGGTCTCGACGTCTTTGACGTCCTCGAAGACCTCGATGCCCAGGGTGCCTTGCCCGGCCATGATGAGCGGGTCATCGAAGGCGTGGACGAATTCCGCGCCTTGGTCCT
Source organism: Thermoplasmatota archaeon (assembly GCA_041636435.1). Classification (GTDB taxonomy): domain Archaea; phylum Thermoplasmatota; class E2; order JACPAO01; family JAHFTW01; genus JBFGSX01. The sequence continues at coordinate 11,656 of JBFKTF010000019.1, read as the reverse complement.
TGCAGAATGCGTCGGCGGCTTCGTAGGCCTCTTGGTAGTCCTTGCCCACCAGGTGGATGTTGGCTCCGTAGCCCTTGGTGGCGACGACCTTGGCGTGGGTGGCGTCTTCGGGCATGAAGATGTCCGAGCGCACGCCGGCCTTGGCTGCGGCGAAGGCGACGCCTTGGGCGTGGTTGCCGGCGGAGGCGGCCACGACGCCGGTCTCGCCGTCCAGGCTGTGGAGTTTGTTCAACGCCCCACGAACCTTGAAGGAGCCCGTGCGTTGGAAGTTTTCGAGCTTCAGGTAGATGTCCGAGCCCGTCATGGCGCTCAGCGTGGTGCTGCGCTTGACGGGGGTGTCCCGCACGACGCCTGCGATGACGCCGCGGGCACGCTCGATGTCTTCCAGCGTGATGCTCACGACCGGGCGCATGGGACCAGGCGTTAAGGCTTGGCGGCCATGGCCTGGGGGGCCAAACGGGCGCGGTGGATGAGCCAGAGGCCGCCCAGAACCAAGGCACCTCCAAGGACGAACCAGATGGTGATGGTCTGGCCGATGAGCAGGATGCTGGCGATGGTGGCCACCACGGGCACGGCGAAGATGTAGACCGTGACCTCGCTGGCGGGGCGGCGTTTGAGGGCCTGGTTCCAAATGGTGTAGCCCACCACCGTGGCGGCGATGCTGAGGTAGACGAGCCAGAACCATTCCAGGCCATCGAGGTCGCGCAAGGGCTCGATGCCGCTTTGGATGGCGAAGGGCACGAAGGCCATGGTGCCGATGCACATGGTGAGGCCCGTGACGAAGAGGCCGCCGTAGCGGGCGATGAGGGGCTTGGCGAGGATGCTGTACGTGGACCAGAGGATGGGCGCCAACATGGCAATCAGGGCTTTGCCCACCACGTCCACGTCGTTGCTGCCCGTGCCGCGCAGGACGACCACGACGACGCCGGCAAAGGCCAGCAGGCTGCCAATCGCCTTGCGTCCGTTGAAGCGTTCTTGCCCCACGGCGGCGGCCACCAGCAGCGTCCAGAGGGGCGTGGTGGCAACCAAGATGGCGGCGGTGGGCGCGCCGATGGGGGTGCCAGGCGTCAGGTCGCTCATGGCCCAGTTGAGGGGGATGTGGTAGCCAAGCACGCCGACGCCGCCAGCCAACGCGAAGCGAATCCAATCGGGCCCGGTGACTTTGGCGAAGCGATCGCGGCGCCGCAGCGCGAGCCAGACGCCGAAGAAGATCAGGAAGGGGACGTAGCGGAACCACGTCATTTCGAAGGGGTCGAGCTTGTCGCTCAGTTCCCGGATGCTGACGAATGCGGTGCCCCACATGATGACCAGGAAGGTCATCCATGCGTCGGTGCCATCCCAGCGTCGTTCCACGGTCGGCCCACAGGGACCCTTGGAAAAGCGATTGGGTCCCGGGCCAACAGTCCTTTATGAGCGCCCTTGGTGGGACGGCCATTCATGGCTGAGAGCCGGATGGGCAACCTTGTGGACCGGGTGCCGGGTTGGGTGGTGCCGACGCTGCTGTTGGGCGTCCCCGCCATCATGGCGTTCCTGGGCTGGTATTCGGACGAGTTCTACTACAACGTCATCTGGCGTTACTACTGGGGCCCGATCGTCACGGACGGCAGCGAAGCCAGCGAACTGATTCGCGGCGGCGTCGCCTCCGAGGCGGGCTACAACCCAGTCAACACGATCAGTTGGGCCATCCTGCTCTTCGTGTGCCTGCTGGGCATTGGGCAATTGTTGCGCCGCTACGAAGTGGAGATGGACGCCAAGTTGACCCTGGCCGCTACGTCTTGGGTCGTCACGGGCAGTGTCTTCCACGTCCTGCAAGACAGCCAACTGATTCGCCAGCCCCTGGAGTTCCTCTTCATCACGCCGCCGATTTGGTTGGCCTACGGCGCCTTCGGCGTGGGCAGCATGGCGTTGGGCGTCTACTTCCGCCACGTGCAACGCGCCACGGGCAGCCTGCACCAAGCCATGCAGAAGGTCTGGTTCCTGTTCATGATCTTCGTGCTGGGCTACACGTTCCTCTGGGTCACCCAATGGAACATGCTCGCCGCGTACGTCAACCCAATCTATGTGGCCCTCTCGGCGGTGGTGGCGTACTTCGCCACGCGCTGGCTGGCGATGCGCGACGGCGAGATTCAACCCTGGCACACGTGCTTCACGTTCAGCATCGGATGGTTCCTCACCGCCATGACGTTCTACGTCATTTACTGGTTCGAGCAGCCCTGGCCCGGCAAGACCCCCAGCAGCGACCTGTCCTACGTGTTGTGGCTGGTGCCGCTGTTGGCCGCCGCCGTGGCGGCGCTGGTGTACGGTGCCGGCCGCTTGTTCATGAAGTGGGGCAAGGAGAGCGCCGTGGCCTACACGGTGCCCATCAACCTGTTCATCGTGTTCAGCCAGATGGTTGACGCGTTCAGCACCGGTGTCGGCGTGGACCTGTCCGGGTACACGGAGAAGCACGTGCTGAGCGAAGGCTTGCGCGCCGGGTTCCAGGACCTCAGCCGAAACATTGGCTTCGAGCAAGGTGTGCTGTACCCGACGTTCCTTGGCTTCGCGCCAGTGAAGCTCATCGTCAGTCTGCTGGTCATCTACGCCATCGACATCAGTGGCAAAGAGGACATGAAGCGCTACCCGACGATGATGATGCTGATCAAGTTCGCCGTCATCATGGTGGGCATCGGCCCCGGCCTGCGCAACTCCCTGCGCATGGCGCTTGGAATCTAAGCCGACCTATCGCCAGGCCAAGAGCCGGGCACTGGTCTTGCCATCGGCCACGTCGCGTCCCGCCAAGGCAATCTGCACGTGGTCGGCCAGCTTGGCTCGGACGCGGCGGCGTTCGCCCAGGTCCTCGTCGTACCATTCGCCCAGTTCCTTGAGGCTCTCCGCGTCGAAGCGTTGCGGGGCTTCGCGGTCGCTCAGGTACAGCATGGATTCCCATTCGTCCACGGCGTAGGGGCCGCCGGGCAGGTCGCGGGCGCCGATGCGGGCCTCGATGCCGTCGTCGCGGCGCACGAAGAGTCCGGCCGGGATGATGCCCGTGATGCGGGCCACGACCTGTTGTTCCCCATCGAGGCTCGCCAAGACCAGGCAGGCACTCTTCACGCGGCGTTCCAAATCGGCGGCGGCGCGTTCCTGGTCGCTGCAGTGGTCGCACATGCGTTGCAGGTCCTCTTGCGGGTGGGGCAATGCCTCGCCGCGCAGGTGGGCCTTGAGGTTGCGGTGGACCACCAAGTCGGGGTAGCGCCGGATGGGGCTGGTGAAGTGGCAATAATGGGTGGAGCCGAGGCCGAAGTGGCCCTCGTTCTCGGGCGTGTAGTAGGCTTGGCCCATGCACCCGAGCATCTTGAGGGAGGCCACTTCGCCTGTTTTCTGGCCCAGGGTGGCGATGGCTTGGGTGGCGTCACGGAAGGGACGCAGCCAGGCTTCCCGTTCGTCGTCGTCCATGGAGGCGAAGCCCTTGACGGCGGCGTCTTCGGGTTCCGGCTCCGGTTCGTCGGGCATCTCGGCAAAGGCGCCGCCTCCGCCCAGCGTGAGTTTGCCGCCGCCGGACTTGAGCAAATCCAGCATGCTTTGCTCGGCCGCTTCCTTGGTGCCGCCGGCCTTGGGCAATTCGATGTCCACGTCGAGGCCAATGGTCTCCAATTGGTGGACGAAGCGCTCGGCCTTGCTGGCATCGGGCAACGGGTGGCAGCGGTAGAGGAGGCCGATGTCGCGGTCGGCCAGGAACTTGGCGACCGCTTCGTTGGCGGCGACCATGAAGGTCTCGATCATGCGGGTGGCGTCGTTGCCGCGCTTCTCGGTGGCACTGAACAGGCCTTCTTCGAGGCTGACGCGGATTTCGCCCATGTCGATGTCGAGGCCGCGGCGATGGCTGCGCATGCGCTTGGCCAACTCAAACAAGGCTTGGAAGCGTGCGTCGCCGGCGTCGCGGCGCTGCATCGCGTCGTCGTAGCTGAGGTTCTCATCGACGCGGATCATGGCCACGTGCATGCCGGCGTCTTGGACGCGTCCGGTGGCGTCGATGTCGAGGTGGACGCTCATGGCGAAGCGGTCCCCGTCGTCGCGCAAGGAGCAGAGGTGGTCGGCGATGCGGTGGGGCAGCATGGGCAGCACGCGGCCAGGCAGGTAGACGCTGGTGGCGCGGTCCTTGGCGTGCTTGTCGAGGCGGCTGCCCGGCGTCACGTAGTGGCTGACATCGGCAATGTGGACCCAACGCCGATCGGCGCCGGCGGTTCCCGCGCCGGGTTGCAATCCCACGGCGTCGTCGAAGTCCTTGGCGTCCGGGGGGTCGATGGTGAAGCATTCCAGGTGCCGCAAGTCCTCGCGGTCCGGGTCTTGGCTCAGGTCCGGTTCGGGGAGTTCTTGGGCGCGGGCCTCGGCCTCGTCGTCGGGGACGTGTTCGAAGAATGGTTCTTGGTTGACGTGGCGGCGCATCAAGGATTGCACGGCGTCGTCGGGGCGCCAACGGCCCGATTCGAGCAGGAAGTGGACGTAGTCGCTGCTGCGCGTGGTGGGGTCGCTGCGAATCCAGTCGCCCGCCAGGAAGCCGAGTTGGCGATGCAGGTCCATCCCGAACGCCTTGGTGGCGCCGAGTCCGCCGATGCCGGCGATGCCCCGATCGGGCACCCCGTCGTGTTCGATGAATTGGACCATGGCGGCCTCCACCCAGTCGAGGGTGGCTTGATCGGCGTCGTCCAGCCCCGCGTCCGTCAAGGGCACCGGGCGATAGACGCGGCCCTCGTCGGTCTCCTCGGCGCCCACCAACTTGGCCTTGAGTCGCGCCAACGCGTCCCAGGCGGCCTGCATGCGTTCTCGTTCTTCTTGGCTCCAGGCCCGCCACACGTCGCCCTTGTCCGTGGCCTCAAATCGCCCGATGCCGGGGCGGCGGCAACGCTCCAGGGCGTCGCGCACTTGCTTGAGTTGCAGGGGGCTGGGGTCTTCGTAGTGGGCCTTGGCGATGTCGTCGTCGCGTCGGGGCACGCCGTCGCTGCAGGCCTGCCAGAGGGCCTCTTCCAAGGCACCCAGGTCGTCTTCCACTTCTTCGGCCAAGCCGCCGTCCGTGTTCTGGCGGATCAGTTGCCGCACGCGGGCCTGCACTTCGGCTTCATCTTGCAGGCGCCCATCGAAGCGGTCGCGGAACACGCGGCGCAGCAGGTGTTCTTGCTTGATGTCCAAGGCGCCGGTGTCGGTCATGATGCGGACCCAGGGGATGCCTTTGCGTCGCTCCCGGGCAAGCAGGATGCCCACGTTGCGGGGTTCGTTGAGTCCATGCAGACCGCTTCGGAACGCGACGACGTCGCCGGGCTTGGCCACGGCCCCGCCACGGGGACCCCGCATTAAGGGCAAGCCGTATCATGCGACGCGGCGCTGCTGGTGCGTGGAACTTGGCCCCGTGACGCGCATTCCAGCCCGCATGATTCGTCCGGACGTGGTGGTGTGCTTTGGCGAGGACCGCCGGGAATGGGATCGCGCCTGCGCGGCCGCGAATCTGCCCTTGGGCCAGCACGAGTATCGGCGCGTCCACGCAGGGGCCGACGAGCACATGCTGACGGTGTTGGCCCCGTTTGGCTCGCCTGCCGTCGAGGCGTTGTTGTGGGAGCTGTTTGAGGAAGGCGACATCGAGCGCATGGTGCTGGTGGGGACGGCCGGCAGCCTGGAGGGCTACACGGGACCCGTGATGGAGGCGCTCATCGCGTCGCCGGCGCGCCAAGTCTTCACGTCCATCGACGACCCGCGGGAGCACACCTGCGCGTGGCCCACGTCGTTGCCTCACGTGGAGTGCATCACCACGGACCGGTTCTACGGCATGAGCCCCACGGACATTCCCTGCGAGCAAGGCTTGGTCCATGCATGGCAGCAATGGCGGGGTGCAGATGCCATCATCGACATGGAGTCGGCGGCGTTCTACGATTGCTGCCGACGCTTTGGCCCCGCCGACCTGCAATGCGCTGCCGTGCGCGTGGTGGCCAACCCCATCGAGGACTTGTCCGAGCTGCCCGAGAAGAGCGCGGCGGCGCTGGTGGTGGCGGCGCGGGCCGCGGCGGCGCTGTTACGCTAGGCCGCTGCACAAATCGCGCAGCGCGGCTTCGGGGTCGTCGGCTTTGACGACGCCGCTGGCCAGCAGCACGCCGTAGGCCCCGAGGCGAATCGCCGCGGCGACGTCCTCGCCGGTCTTGACGCCGGCACCACACAGGGTCAGGGTGTCCGGGCTCAGCTCGGCGACTTTGCGGGCGGCGTCCTCGACGATGCCGGGGTCGGCGCTGGTGACGCTGATGTCGCCGCCAATCAGTTCCGGGGGCTCGATGGCGATCATGGTGGGGCGGAGCTTGGCCAAGGCAGCGGTCTCCTCCATGCTGTCGGTGCACACGACGCTATCGAGGCCGACGCTGTCCAAGCGGGCGACGACGGTGGCGACGTCCGCGTGGTCGATTTTGTGCTCGGCGTGGTTGACGAGGCTGCCATTGGCGCCGCACGCCTTGACGGCCTCGGCCGTGGTCCACCCGGTGCCGGCGCCTGGCTCCAGGCCATCGGTGTGCTGGGCGTAGATGCGGACATGGTCGAAGCCACCGACGCGGCCAAGGGCCGCCAATTCCACTTGGGGCGGGGCCAGACCGATGATGGTGTCCAGTTCCCGGCCGACGACCTGGCACGCCTTGGCGAGCTTCAGGACGCCCTCGCTGCCCGTGACCTGCGGGTAGACTTTGGCGTTCACGATGATGCGGGGCTGGACCATGGAGGACTGGCGACCATGGAACCGATGAAGAAGGAATCGCTACCCGGCGGCGCTAAGACCCCCCTCCCAGTGGACGCGCCGTGGCCAACCCCGTGCTCATCGCCGCCCCCGTGGCGATTCTGCCCGCCGCCCTCGTCATGTGGTGGTTGCTGCACCGGTACGAGGAGTACTTCGACGACTCCCGCGTGTTCCTGAGCTTGACGTTCGGGTTCTTTGCGGGCCTGTTCGCCATCTTCCTGGAGTTGGCCTTGTTCCCCTTCATGGATCCGACGTTCCGGGCCCAAGTTGGCAATGGATCGGCCTTGCTGATGTTCGTCTTTGGATACGCGTTGTTCGAGACCGGCATCAAGACCGCCGTGTTGGGCATGAAGCGGTACCGTAGCCGCCGCGACACCCCGTTCTATGGCGCCGCCTTCGGCGTTGGCATGGGGGCGATGATGGCCCTTGGTTTCATCGCCATCAACCTCAACGGCTTGGAGCAGATTCGCCTCCTCTACGAGGGCTTGGTGGCCAACGGCACACTCAACGCCACGGAGGCCTACGAGCCCCCCACGCGGTACGCGCCGATTCCGTTCGTGGGCATGGCGTTGGTGCCGATTGGTGCCGTGTTGGCCCACGCCGCCAGCGGGGCGGTCGTCGGCAACCACATTGTCGAGGGGCGCTTGTGGAAGGCGTGGCTCATGGGTGCCGGCATCCAGGCACCCGTGTTGCTGAGCTTGGCGTTGTTCTGGCCCAGCATCGGGTTGGGTGACGAACCCAACATTGTGCCCGGCTTGTTCGCCATCGTCTACGGCTTGGTGGCGTTGACCATCACGCGGCGCACGGTGTTGGATCACGTGGTGCCCGCCGACATCCGGGACGCGTTGCGTCGTGCCAAGCGCCGCGAAGCGCGCAAGGAGCGCCGGGACGAAGAAGAGTAGTCAGGGCTCCAAGTGGCGGTAGTGCCCGGGGCGCGGCTCGAAGATGACGTCCGTGGCCAGCATGCGGACAATTTCCTTGGCGGCGCGTTCGCCGGGAAGTCCAGCGCGGCGCAGGCCTTCCATCAGGATGTCGTGGTCCAACCCGTCCATGAGGCGCGTGCCCCAGAGCGCCAACAGATCGGCCCGTTCGGATAGGTTCCTTGCTTGCCGGGCCTGGGCCGCCGCCGCGTCCAGTGGGTCGTCGTGGCGTGCCAGGGGCTCTTCGGGGCGCAGCGCCTCGACGATTTGGGCGACGGGCTGGCCAGTCGCCATGGCGGCGCGGTGCGCGGCGACGGCGGCTTGTGCCTGCCGTTGGTCTTCGCCTTGCCAGAGGCGGGTGCGTCGTGCGACGTCGACGCGCTTCTGGCACTTGGGGCAACTCGCCGTGGCGTGTCGTAGTTCGATGAGCCACGGCATCCGGCATGCACTGCAGGCGATGACCGCGTACACGGGCCAGGGAGCCATCCGCTGGGCTTGGGGGTTGCGGGGAGGCAAGTGAAAGTCAGAGCAGTTCGGTCAACCGGATGTCCCGCGCTTCGCGCCCGGACAGTGGCGGCACGGGCGAGTCCAGCAGGGCCTTGGCTTGCTCCAACATCTCCGACGTGCGCATGCCCTTCTCAATGTAGGCCGATGCGCCCAGCTCCATCACCACCGCCTCCAGGCGTTGGGCGGCAAACCCACTGAGCACCAACACATGGGCACGGTGGGCGCGGCGCAATTCCAACAGCACTTGCAAGCCGTCTTGGTCGGGCATGCTGAGATCCAGGACCACCAAGTCGGGTCGCCAGGTGGACGCCATGTCGACGGCTTGGGTTGGGTCGTGTGTGGTCTGGATGTCCCACCCGGCCTCCGCGAAGGCCTCCCCTTGCAGGCGCAGGGTCGGTTCGTGGTCGTCGATGAGCAGGGCCTTCATGCGCGCACCTCGCGGCGTAGGTCGCCGGGGCGCAGGCGCAGCCCGTCGTCGCCAAGCAGGTGCGTGATGATTTCACGGGACTTGCCCAGGCCTTCTTCGATGGCAATGCGGGCGGCCTCGGGTTCACCATCCTCGATGCGTTGCAAGGCGAAGTCGATGACGACTTGGACCTCCGCGTGGATGGCAGCGGCGCGGTGGTTGCGTGCCTCCAGGTCCTCGCACAGGGGCGCACCTTTGGTGAGAAGGCGCAGCCTGGAACGGATGGACAGGTACCACAGCGCCACGACGGCGGTGGCGGCCGACCACACCAGCAGCAGGGGATCACCCAGGACGACGCGTGCGGCCACGGTCGTGCTGCTCTCGATGCCAAGCCATGGCTCCACGGCGTGGTATGCGTGGGTACCGTGGCCGATGCCGCAGCTGAGGAAAATGAAGAACGTCGCCGTGCTGACGGGGTTGGCGCGCCACTGCTGGCCTCCCGTGTTGCCAATGAAGAGGATGGCGGCAATCCACGCGTAGGCAAACGTCAGGGCGGCGTGGGCTCCCACGGTGAACCAGAACCACTCCATCAAGTGCCCTCCCGGGCCGCTTCCAGCAGGGCCTTGGCTTGCTCCTCGTCGCCGCGCTCCAACGCCATGCGGGCCGCGTTCATGTTCTGCACGACGGTGTCGTTGAGCTCCAAGGCGACGCGTCGGCCGGCCTGCAAATCCTCGTACATGGCGGTGGCCGCCACCAATTCAGGGAAGCGGCGGCGCTGCGTCCAGTAGAGAATCCCGGCGGCCGCCGTGAAGCCATCCACGGCCCAGAGGTGCCAATCGAGGTAGTGGATGCGGGCCGCGGTGCCGATGGCCGAGGTCCACAGGAATGGCCAAAGCAACTGCAGCGAATGGATCAGGTGCCCGCCTCCGCAGGTGATGAAAATCAGGCCGGTGCCGACGGCGAGGGGATTGGCGCGGGCCCCGCCGCGTTCGCGCACACCGCGCAGCAGCACCACTCCGATGGCGAGGAAGGTGCCGGCGGTGATGGTGGAGAGCACGAAGCCGATGAACCACCAGGCCGGCAGGTCCCCTGCCCAGGCGGCGTCGCTTAGTTCGACGTCCAACATCCTATGCCCCACGCCGCTCCGGTTCTGGATAGCCTTGGCGGGGGTCCCGAACGGGGCCCAAGGGCCACTGGACCAGCCAACGCGTGCCGGGTCCCTCCAGGCGCAGGCGACCACCGCTGGATTCGACGAGATCCTGGACGTGGCGCAGGCCAGCGTGCACGGGCCCTTCGATGCCGGGGCCGTCGTCTTCGATGCACAGGCCATCCTCCCATGCGATGCGGATGCTGGGCGCAGGCCCCGCATGGCGGGCGGCGTTGAGCACCAGGTTCTGCACGACGCGTTGCACCGACACGCGATTGGCGGCCACGACCGGGGCGCCCTCCATCTCAACGTGCACGGTGGCGTGGCTCAAGGCGGGGGCCAGTTGGCCCATCCACCGGGGGATGGCCTCGGCCAGGTCCGTGTCCCCCTCGCCGTCCGCGACCACGGCCGCCACCCCATCCAGCGCGTCGTCGATGGCATCGAAGGCCGCCGGGCCGGGGCGTCGGCGCGCCGCTTCCAGCGCCAGGCGGACCACCTGCAGGGCGCCGCGGACATCGTGTGCCAGCTCGTCGGTCATGGAACAATCGAGAAACAGGATGGGGACGGTTAAGCGCAATGGAGAGCTCTTGGCCGCATGGACATCCCTGCGCCCGAGCACGCCGGCGAGCCGATCATCCTGGATGGCAGCAACATCGCCCACCAGCATGGCTTGGATGCCTTGATTGACCTCGAGGCGCGCTTGGCGGACGCCGGCTGGGAAGTGGAAGTCATCGTCGATGCCAGTCTGCGCCACCGCGTCGACGAGCCCGACGTCCTAGACCACTGCATCGAAGACGGCTGGCAACAGGTCCCCAAGGGCACCGACGCCGATGTCCACATCTTGGCTGCGGCCGCCCACTTGGATTGCTGGGTCGTCAGCGAGGACCAGTTCCGTGACCACCCCGAGCCACCGCGTCGACGTTTGGATCCCGGCATCTTGCTGGCCCCCAGCATCGTCGCCTGAGTGGCCCCGTTTTTCTAGGGCCTCCCAGTGGCCGCATCGATGACGTGGCACGCCGTGGCCGACATCCTGGCCGGCAAGCACACCGGAGAGACCGTCCGCCTGCGAGGCTGGGTGCACCGACAACGCAGCGGCGGCAAGATTGCCTTCATCACGCTGCGCGATGGCAGCGGCGTCGTGCAATGCACCGTCAAGGGCGGCATCGCCGACGACGACAGCCTGGAAGCCGCCAAGGGCGCCCTGATTGAATCCAGCATCAGCCTCCTGGAAGGCGACGTGTTTGCCGACGAACGCGCCCCCGGTGGCTTCGAGGTCAAGGCGACCAAAGTCGTCGTCCACCAACGCGCCGATGACTTCCCATTGCGCGGCGAGCAGGGCACCGAATTCGAATTGGACAACCGCCACTTGTGGCTGCGCTCCACCGAACTCAGCACCATCCTGCGCATCAAGAGCCGCCTCCTGCACGCGGTGCGCGAGTTCTACGCGGCCGAGGGCTTCACCGAAGTGGACCCCAGCGTCATCACCACCAACGCCTGCGAAGGCGGCAGCACCCTGTTCACGTTCGACTACTTTGGGCAAGAAGCGTACCTGAGCCAGTCGGCCCAGATGTACCTGGAAGGCTGCATCTTTGGCAACCCCAAGGTGTACAGCATCACCAACAGCTTCCGCGCCGAAAAGAGCCGCACCAACAAGCACCTGACCGAGTTCCACCACCTCGAAGCGGAGTACGCCTGGTGGACCAACGAGGACTCCATGGCGTTCCAGGAACGCATGGTCACGGCCCTCGCCCACGATGTCGCCACGCACTGCGCCGACGACCTGAAGCTCCTAGGCCAGGACCCAGAGAAGCTGCTCCAGATTGGCTCCTTCGTGGAAGGCGAAAGCCTGGCGGACGAGCCGGGCAAGCGCTTTGGCCGCATGTCCTACCACGACGCCGCAGCCAAACTGCGCGAGGACTGCTTCGAGTTCCCCGACG
>JBFKTF010000018.1:0-17250 GCA_041636435.1 Thermoplasmatota archaeon | reverse complement strand
CTCCAGCTGCCTCGAAATTGACTTCCTCCCAGGCATCCTGGCCCACGTCGGCAATCCACAGGTCCCCGGTGGCTCGGTCGAAGCTGAAACGCCACGGGTTGCGCAGGCCCCAGGCCCAGATCTCGTTGGCCCCTGCGGGGTCGTCCACGAATGGGTTGTCTTGGGGAATGCCGTAGGCGGCCTCGAATGCACCCGCCACGTCCAAACGCAGCACGGTGCCCAACAAGGTGCCCTTGTTCTGTCCCTGGCGGAAGGCGTCGCGGGCCAAGCCACCATCGCCCAGGCCCATGTACAGATACCCGTCGGGCCCAAACGCGATGTGGCCGCCGTTGTGGTTGCTGGCCGGCTGCGTGACGCGCAACAACTCCGTGGATGCCTCCGTCGGTGCGCCGTCGGCCACGATGCGGCGCTCCAAGATGCTGGTCCCGGAATTGTCCGTGTAGGCGACGTAGAAGTGCCCCGTGGCGGCGTGGTCGTCCGGGAAGGCCAAGCCGAGCAGGCCTTGCTCGCCGCTGCAGGAGACGCGCGGGGTGATGTCGAGCCAGAGGCTGCGCTGCGGCATCTGCCAGACCTTGCCACACTGCTCGACGACGAACAGTTGCTCGTCCGCGTGGGTCACGAGAAGGGGGCGCTCGAAGTCGCCCCACAGGCGTTCCAATGCGATGCCCAAATCGGGGCCAGGCTCGGGCGTCGCCACGGGCGTGTCGACGCGCTGGCCGCCGGGGTCGTCAAAGCATCCACTCAGGGGAAGGAGCAAGAGGATGAGGGCGACGCCGCGCATGGGTGCGCAGCGCCCAGGCCGTTGATGGCCTTACTGGACGGCCATGGTGCCGAACATGCCGAGGCCGTAGTGGCCCGGCACCGCGCACCAGGTGTCGAAGTTCATCGCCACATCGGGGGTGTACAGCAAGGACGTGCTGGCACCGCCGCCAATGGTGATCGACTCGCCCACAATCTCGCCGGCGTCGTCCACGCTCGTCTTCGTGCCGAAGAAGAAGTTGTGGCTCGTGGCGCCGATGTTGTTGATCTGGAACAAGTACGTCGTGCCGGCCTCCAGTTGGATGTTCATCGGGTCGATGAAGAAGTCGCCCAGGTCCACTCGGATGGGGGTCGCCTCGATGACCTCGAAGGGCAGCACCTCGCCGCCGGCTTGGAGCTCGAAGTCGCCCGCGGCGTTCACGTCGATGGCGAAGCGGATGGTCTCGCCGGCGGGCACCGTGATCGAGGGGCTGGACTCCATCATGATCTTGGGGCCATCGCTGTCGTCGAAGGCCGCCTGCATCAATTCGAAGCCAGGAGCGGCCACGTCGACGGGCATGTCGTGGCTGTTGGTGAAGGTGAACACGGCGCGGCTGGAGTCGCCGGCAGCAAAGGTCAGGGCCTCGGATTCGAAGGCACCGTTCCAGGCGACCGTGGCGGGTTGGGCCAGGTCGACGCCGGCGGTGATGCCCTTCTCTTCCATCCAGTCCACGAACTCGGTCATGGGGACCGCTTCGACGCGGGCGCGCATGTAGCCGTGGCCGGGGTTGAAGCACATCTCACGGCACTGCACTTGGTACTCGCCTTCGGGGAGCGTGGCAGTGAAGCCGGTGTACTTGTGGGGGCCGAAGGGGTTGGCGTCGACGAGGCCGACGGTGGCCCAGTTCTCGTCCATCATGTGCCAGGCGTGGATGACGTCGCCACCCGTGATGCGGTAGTGGACGGCCTTGTCGGCGGGGACCTTGAACACCTTGTCGTCGGCGACGCTGCCGTCGGTGGCGCTGGGGTCGCTGAACAGGCTGATGTCGCTGCCGTAGTCGGCCAGCCAGGTCCACTGGTAGCCGGTGACGTCGAGCGTCATGTAGGCGTCCTCTTGGGACTGCCCCTCGTCCAGCTCCACCAGGCCGGCGTAACTGATGACGCCGACCCACAGGACGACGATGAGGGGCACGATGATCCAAAGCATCTCGAGCTTCAGGTTGTCGCGCTCGATTTCGAACGTCGCCTGGCCGCTGCCGCCGTTGGCGCGGAAGCGCCACATGACGTAGAACAGCAGCACCATGACGATGACGAAGACAATCAAGGCCGCCAGGAAAATCGGGTAGTAGATGCCCTCCACAATCTCACCGCGGCCGGTGAGCGGTTCGGGCATGCCACCGCGGGCGGCGGCAAGCGGTGCAGTCAGCAAGGCGAGCAGGGCCGCAACAAGGCTCCGACGCATGTCTGGCGCGGCGACGAGGGGGTCATACAAAAGCCGTCCTGCGGCCCACCCCTGGTGAAACCCCCTCGGGCTGCGTCACCATCATAAAGGGCACCTTCGTCGGCCGAAACTGACCATGGCGGCTGCTGAGTTCGTGATGGGTGAGCAAACCCACCAGCGACGCGGATTGATGCGCTGGATCACCACGACCGACCACAAGGAAATCGGCCTGATGTACCTCTGGACGGGACTGCTGTTCTTCGTCCTCGGAGGCATCTCCGCTCTCGCGATTCGTGCGGAACTGTGGCTCCCCGGAGCCACCGTCGTCGACGGCGAGGCCTTCAACGAATTCTTCTCGCTGCACGGCACCACGATGGTGTTCCTATGGATCATGCCCGCGTTGGCTGGTCTTGGCAACTATTTCGTGCCCGTCATGATCAAGGCCGCCGACATGGCGTTCCCCCGTGTCAACGCCCTGAGCTTCTGGCTCATCCCCCCGGCCGGCCTCATGCTCTGGCTCCCCATGGTCATGAAGGGCCTCACCGCCGTCAACGTGACCTGGGTTGGCTACGCCCCCCTGTCCACCGTCAGCAGTGGCGCCGACAACTTCGGCCTCGACATGTGGCTCCTGAGCCTCATCCTGCTCGGCATCGCCTCGACCCTTGGTAGCGTCAACTTCCTGGTCACCATCTTCAAGATGCGCGGCCCCGGCGTCACCCTCCACAACATGCCCCTGTTCGCCTGGAGCCAGCTGGCCACCAGCATCCTCCTGGTGTTCAGCCTGCCCGTCGTCACGGTGGCCTTCCTCATGCTCCTGTTCGACCGCAACTTCGGCACCGACTTCTTCGGCCAAGGCGGCGACCCCATCCTGTACCAGCACCTGTTCTGGTTCTTCGGTCACCCCGAAGTGTACGTGCTGATTCTGCCCGTCATGGGCATCATCAGCGAAATCGTGCCCAAGTTCAGCCGCCGCCCGGTCTTCGGTTACAAGTCGATGGCCTACGCGCTGCTGGGCATCGCCATCGTCGGTTTCCTCGTGTGGGCCCACCACATGTTCACCACCGGCATTGACCCCCGCATCCGCGCCGTGTTCATGTTCAACACCATGCTCGTCGGTGTCCCCACCGGTGTGAAGGTGTTCAACTGGCTCGCCACCATGTGGGGCGGCCGCATCCACTTCACGATCCCGATGAAGTACTGCTTGGGCTTCATCTGGCTCTTCGTCATCGGTGGTGTCACGGGCGTCATGCTCGGCGCCATCCCCGTCGACTACGCCCTGCACGACTCGTACTTCGTCGTCGCTCACTTCCACTACACCATGGTGGGCGGTGCCGTGTTCGGCATCTTCGCGGGCATCTACTACTGGTACCCCGTCATGTTCCGCCGCAAGATGTACAGCGTCAAGCTGGCGGACTGGCACTTCTGGCTGATGTTCATCGGCTTCAACCTGACCTTCTTCCCGCAGTTCATCCTCGGTCTGCGTGGCATGGCTCGTCGCATCTACGACTACCCCGCCGAAGGTCCTGGCTACGTCATCATGAACCAGATCAGCACCGTCGGTGCCTTCCTCATCGCCTTCAGCGTCCTGCTGTTCTTCATCAACGTGCTCATCACGCACACCAGCAAGAACACGCCCGTCGTCGATGGTGACCCCTGGGGCGGCGCCCGCCACATCGAATGGAAGTTGTGGGAAGAAGGCCGCGTCGTGCACGGCGAGGGCCTGATCCTCGACCACGAACCCACGCCTCTCAAGGACACCCCCGTCAAGGAGGGCTGGGCATGAGCCACGGTCACGGCACCCTGCCCGACGGCACCCCCGAAGAGCACCTGCCGCACGGCAGCATCTGGCCCTTCTTCCTGGGTGGCGCCATCGCCCTCATCGGCCTGGGTCTGATCACCTTCGGCCGCAACCTCCGCCTCAGCAACAGCAGCGACCTGCTGGACCAAGCCGCCGCCAACCTGCCCCTGGGCATTGGCGTCCTGGCCGCTGGCCTGCTGTTCCTGACCATCGTCCTCGTCGGCTGGATCCGCGAAGACATCTCCTGGTGGAAGCAGAACCTCGGCACCGGCCTCGGCATGGCCCGCGCCGGGACCCTGCTGTTCATCAGCAGTGAGGTGTTCATCTTCGGTGCGCTGTTCAGTTCGTACTTCACGTTCCAGCGCCTCGCCGACCACTGGCCCGACCTGACCATCCACGGCGGTCACTTCCCGCTGCCCATCGGCACCACCGCCATGTTCACGGTGTTCCTGTTTGCCAGCAGCTGGACGATCCACAAGGCCGAGGTCCACCTCCGCGCCGGCAACAAGAAGGGCTTCGACAACTGGCTCCTGGGCACCATCGTGCTCGGCTTCATTTTCCTGGGCGGTCAAGTGCTTGAGTACTACAACCTCATCCACGAAGGCCACACCCTCGGCAGCAGCCAGTTCATGACGAACTTCTACATGCTCACCGGCACCCACGGTCTCCACGTCTTTGGTGGCCTCATGGCGCTCGTCATTGCCCTCGTGCGCAGCAAGCGCGGCAACTTCGACGAGCACCGCCACGCCTACGTGGAAAGCGTCGCCCTATACTGGCACTTCGTGGACCTGGTCTGGGTCTTCGTGTTCAGCGTCCTGTACCTGATCCCGAAGTTCGTCCTGGGAGCCTAAGTGTCCGCGACGGTCACCGTCAAGGGCCTCGAGCTCAACGAAGAACAGCAGAACATCCGGAACCTCATCCGCGTCGTCGGGTCCTTCGTGGCCTGGCCCGCCCTGAGCATTTCCTTGGTGTTCTTCTTCGACCTGGACGAGCACTTCCTCCACGTCGCCGGGCTCCTGCCCTTGGGCCTGGCCGGCCTCGCCGCGGTGCTGATGGCACCCAAGCTGGCCGCCAGGTTCGCACAAGAGGAGTAGGGGCCCCGGCCCCTGCGACAATGCTCATCAACGGGGCAGCGTGAGCGCGGCCGTGGACTTGTCCCGGTCCTTCGAGCGCGCCGTCGAAGGACTCGTGCACTGGAGCGTCGAACGACGCCGCAGCGTCCTCGCCGCCAGCGCCGTGCTGACCATCCTGCTGGTGCCGGGCATCTTCCAGATCGACGTCCACAACCGCATGACGGATTGGCTCGACCCGAGCGACCCCGACGCGGCCAGTTTCCTGCGCGGCATCGACGAGCTGCCCAGCATGGTGGACTTCGAACGGACGCTGCTGGAATACGAAGGCAACGACCCCGAGGCGCTCCTCAGCCCCGACAGCCTACGAGAACAGGAACGGCTCATCGACGCCGTGCGCGCCGACGTGCCGGACATCACCGGCGTCATCGGCCCCGTGGTCGCCGTGCAACTGACCGCGTACGAGTTGCAGAAAGCGCGAGGGGAAGACCCCACGACGGCACAGCTGCCGGCAAGCGATGACGAGTTGCGCATCGCCATCGAGGCCACCAAAGAGAACCAGGCGGCCCTGCTGGACTACACCCTGGCCAAGGACAACCGCGTCGGACTGATTGGGTTCATGTTCGACGCGGAGCCATTCGAATCGGAGGCCAACGAAGTCGGTGCCCGCATCGACGACGCCATCGCCGCCGCCTACGCGCAAGGATTCGACACGCTCAGTGGCGAACACAGCCGCGCCGTCGGCGTCGCCAGCGTCACCGACCACGTTAATGGACTCCTGACGCGGGACATCCTGCTGCTTGGTGGCCTCGGTGTCGGACTGGTCTTCATCCTGTTCTTGGTGGCCGCCGGTCGCCCCGTCGCGGTGGTCGGTGGCTTCGTCAGCCTCGCCTTGGGCCTCCTCTGGACCGTCGGGCTGTTGGGCTGGCTGCGGGTGCCATTCAACACCCTGAACTTCGCCATCTTGCCCTTGGTCATGGGCAACGGCATCGACTACAGCATCCACGTGCTGGCCGAAGCCCGCAGCGACAAACGAGGATTCGGCAAAGGGCTCGGGCGCCACCTTGGAAAATCCCTGGGTGTGCCCATCATCCTCGTCACGCTCACCACCTGCATCGGCTTGGCGACCCTCGGCTTCAGCGGCTCGCCCTACCTGCGCCAAATGGGCCTCACGGCCAGTGGCAGCATCGCCCTCATCGCCTTGCTGAGCCTCACCTTCATTCCCGCCTTCCTTGCCACCTTCGCCCGCGCCGGCGGCGCACCGCCCAAGCGAGGCAGCGGCCTGTTCCCCGCCGCCGCCAAGTGGACCAGCAAGTTCCCCGCCATCACCGTGGCCGTCGTGTCGCTCACCAGCCTCGCCGGGCTCGTGGCCCTCGTCACCACCGACTTCAGCATCGACGTCTTCGAGACCAGCCTACCCGAAGGCGATCCGCTCGTCGCCACGGAGTTGGCCTACGAAGAAGCCTGGGGCAACAGCGACGTCTGGTTCGTCATGCTGGAAGGCAACGTCGTCAGCGACGCCAGCTTCGCGTTCCAACAACGGTTCGTGACGGAACTCGTCGATCGGGGCATCGTGGTGGACGACGACCGGGTCTTCGACTTGGCCCGCATCGCCGAAGGCCACCAAGCCCTCCGCAGCAGCCCAGGCGGCGTGGGGTCCTTGCTGCCTGGCCTCGAGGACCCACGACCCGAGCCCAGCGCCCAAGAGCAAGTCGCCGCGCTGCGCGCCGAGCAGCCCTACGCCGAAATCATTTCCGTGGTCGTCAACGACGACGGCTCCACGGGCGCCGTCTTCATCCGGCCGCCCCCCGAAGGCAGCGACGTCGCCGCCACGGACGCCATGCAGGAGCAGATTGAGGCAGCCGTCGAAGCCGCCGCCGCGCCCGACGACATGGACGTCCACGTCTACGGGTTCAAGCGCCTGGCCCGTGACTTGATGAGCGAGACCCAAGCCAGCCTGCAAGTGCTGTACGTGGTCAGCCTCGGCACCACGCTGGCCCTGTTCTACGGCTTGACTCGAAGCGTTCGCGCCACCACCGTCGTCGCATTGCCGGTGATTGTCAGCAGCCTCTGGTGGTTTGGTTTGCTGCGGCTCTTCGTGGGCGACCTGGACGTCTACCAATTGCTGTCCCTGATCTTCATCACCAGCATCGGCAGCGACTACGCCGCCTACCTCGTCTACAAGTTCCGCGACACCAACGACTTGCAAGGTACCCTGCGCACGACGGGCCGCGCCGTCCTGTTCAGCGCCATGACCGACGCCGGCGCGTTCTTTATCTTCAGCATGACGCGCGTCCGCTCCGGCGGCGACATGTTGCTCGGGGCAGCACTCGCCATCGTGGCGATCTTCCTGGCAACGCTGTTGATCGTGCCAGGATTGCTCCGCGGATTGGGAGCCGAAGGAAAGAGTGGGAAAGGGAACGTCGACGCGGACTACGCGAAGTAATCGGCGTTGATCTGAATGTACTTCTGCTGGTCCTCGGGGACCTCGTCGTCGGGGTAGATGGCCTCGACGGGGCAGGCGGGCTCACAGGCACCGCAGTCAATGCATTCGTCCGGGTCAATGTACAGCATCTCGGCGCTGTCGTGACCGTCGTCGTCCTTGTGGGGGTGGATGCAGTCGACGGGGCAGACATCGACGCAGCTGGTGTCCTTGGTGCCGATGCACGCGGAGGTGATGACGCGGGCCATTGTGCTCACCCCACATGCCGGCGTGGCGTACTTAGGCCTTGGCGATTCGAGAAGCCGAAAAAAGTGCGGAGCCAACAGGAGGGAGGCGCCGAATCGGAGGTGTCCTCAAGGCGCTCCCCATGGAAACCGCGCCGGCTCGAACCATTCAAGTCGACCGCCACGAGTCCATCCTCGTTGGTCTGGGTCCCAAGCGGTTGGCAATGGGTGCCGTTCTTCCTGGTCCTGGTGCTGGCCTACGAGGTCGTCCGCTCGACCATCGTCGGCATCATCAAGGCCCGCTACGAACGCAAGGTCCAGGACTTCCTCCGCACCCAGAACATCCCCGAGGACCCGTTCCGCCACACCCACCGTGTCGTCGTCAAGGAGCGGGTGCTGGCCGACCCAGGCCTCCACCAAGCCATCGTCGACCGCGGCAAGAAGGAGAACAAACCCTTCCACGCCATCGAAGCCCAGGTCCGCGAATGGCTCGACGAGATTGTGCCCCAATTCAGCATCCTCGCGTACTACGAGATCGGCTACCGCATCGCGCGCCTCATCGCGTACTCCGTCTACAACGTCCACCTCGACCACGACAGCCTCGAAGCCGCCCGAGCCAAAATCCCCGAAGACGCCGCCGTGGTGTACGTCAGCAACCACCGCAGCAACGCCGACTTCGTCGTCACCGGATTCATGCTCAGCAAATCCGTTCAGGTCAGCTACGCCGTCGGCGAATGGGCCCGCGTCTGGCCCCTGGAGAAGCTGTTTCGCAGCTTCGGCTCGTACTTCGTGCGCCGCGGCGAAAAGGACCCGCTCTACCACCGCACCCTCGAAGCGTACCTGCAACTCATCACCAAGGAAGGCGTCACGCAAGCGATGTTCCCGGAAGGCGGCCTCACGCGCGATGGGAAGCTGCGCCCACCCAAGCTCGGCCTGCTCGACTACATGGCCCGCTGCAAGCTCGATGGCGACTTCCAGCGCCCCCTCGTCTTCGTGCCCGTGGGCATCAACTTCGACCACGTCATCGAAGACGAAAACATGCTGCGCGAACACCGCGGCATCTTCCGCCACAAGAAGCCCTGGTGGTGGAAACTCGGACGCTCCATCGTGGTGTTCCCGCGCTGGATTGCCGTCTCCACCGTCAACGGCGTGCGCTTCTTCACGCGGCGCCTAAAGAAGCACGGCATGGTCGGCATCCACTTCGGCGAACCCATCGTGTTCGACGACTGGATGAAACAACACAAGCCCCGCCTCGACGAACCGGACCGCAAGCAACGCCTCGATCAAATCGAACCATTTGGGGAACTGCTCATGGACCGCATCGCGCATGTCATCCCCGCCACGCCCGTGACGTTCGTCTGCTCCGCCATGCAAGCCATCGGTGAGGAACGCATGAAGACCGGCGTCGATCGCGGCTCCATGGTCCTCGCCATGCGTCAAGTGCACGACGAGCTAAGCAAACAAGGCGCGCCCCTTGCCCTGACTGGCCCCTACGAGAACCCCACGGGCCGCTTCCGACGGCAAGCCGCGCGGGACATCAGCCAATACATCGACGACGCCGAACTGCTGGCCGACACCCTCCGCCTGGCCGTGGACGTCATGAAGAAACGCCACATCCTGTACGTCCAAGGCGGCGTGTACCGCACCCAACGCTGGGATCTGGTGACGTACTACGCCAACAGCTTGTGTCGGGATGTGCAACTCGACGTCAGGGCGTGACGCGGTAGCGGTGCTCCACGAAGCCCGCTCCCATGTCGACCACCTTGGTCAACGCCAAACGAGACCCCACCAAGCTGCCCGTCCACAACGGCTTGCCCGCGCCCAGGGCCACGGGCGCCACTTGCACCCACAACTCATCGAGCAAGCCGGCGGCGTGGCATTGCGCCAACAACCCCCCGCCGCCCACAATCCAGACGTCCTTCCCGCCCGCGGCAATCCGCATCGCGTCATGGTGCGTGGCGGGGTCGCCTGAAACGAAGCGAATGTCGCCTTCGATGCGGGGCAGGTCGCGGCTCGTGAAGACGAATGCCGGTTGCGTGTAGGGCCACGCGTCGACCTGGCCAAGCAACCACTCGTACGTGGCGCTGCCCATGCAGACGGCCCCGATGCCGGCGATGAACTCGTCGTACGTGTTCACCTCGGGTTCGGGGCCCTGCGTGAGCCACTCCATGCCGTCGTCCGGCCCCGCAAGGAAACCGTCGAGTGACGTGGCGCCGTAGAACTTCACGAAAAGTACGTGGTGAGGATCTTGCGTTCGGCGGACTTCAGGCGGTTGTGTGCCGCCGCCTTGCTGATGCCGAAGACCTTGGCCAAGGTCTCCAAGTTGCAGCGGCGGGGATTGTCGTAGAACCCAAGCGCGAGTCCCATCTTGACGATCTCCGACTGCTTGGGTGTCAGCTTCTCCTCGTAGTCGCCAATGGGGTGGTCTTCGGGACGGTATTCGCCCCAGCGCACCAGTTTCATGCTCAGCCCGGCCTTCTTGAAGTTGTCACTGGCCGTGCGGATGATGTCCCCGATTTCGATGGGAGCGGCCGTGATGATGCCGACCGTCATCCAGCCATCCTTGATGACGAGGGGCCGCAAGATGCGGTCGTCGCCTAGGGCCTGCAAGGCCTCGGTGAAGGGGCCCTTGAGGAACTTCATCTTGTCTGGGGCCGGCTCCACGAGCACCGAGAGGGCGTTGTCGTCGTGGCGAAGCACTTGGATGTCGGCGTACATGCCTTCCAAGAGCTTCAGGAACCGCTGCGACTCCTCGTCGCCGGCCAAGACCGTGAAGATGTTGCGCACCGGGAAGTGGTCCTCGTCGAACCGGATGTGGTTCATGATGACCCGCGTGTCCGGGTGCTCGCGGGTGAAGCCCGCCACGGGCCACTCGGGCAGTTCCAATTGGAAGAGAAGCTCCGTCAAGCCCATGTTCGCGAACCGTTCGAACATGTTCGGGGTAAAGAGGGTTTGTTCGCCGTCGCGGAGGTGGCTGCGCCGTCGCCCTCAAATCCCCCATCCATGTCGCCGCCTCCATGGCCCAAGGACTGGAACTGCAACAACAGGTGCAGCAATTGCAACAGATGAGCCAGCAACTGCAACAAGTGGCCGGCCAGCGCCAGCAGTTCGAGGCCATCGTCGCCGAATCCGAAATGGCCCTCGAGGCCCTCGGCGAACTTGCCGACGACGCCACGGTCTACCGCAACATCGGCAGCCTCCTCGTCCAAGACGCGGGCAAGGACGCCGCCATCAAGCGCATCACGGACGACATGGAGACCATGCAAATCCGCCTCAAGCGCGTCAAGGGCCAAGAGGACGAACTGCGCAAGGCCATCGAGGGTCTGCAAGAGAAGCTGCAGGCGGCCTTCCAGGCGCAAGCCGGCCAACAAGAATGATTGCCGACGGCGACCGCGTCATCCTCCTGGAGCCCAGCTCGGGCCGACGATGGTTGGTGCAGGTCGCCCAGGGCGCCATCAAACAAGGCGGACTCGGCGTCTTCGACCCCGGCCGCTTCATTGGCATGGACTGGGGCGCCCAAGTCCAGGTCGCTGGCAAGGACCTCGTCGCCCTGCGGCCAAGTCTCCCCGACCTTGTTGCCACCATTCGCCGCAAGGCGGCCATCATCCTGCCCAAGGACAGCAGCCGCATTGTCTTCGAAATGGGCGTCGGTCCCGGCGACCGCGTCCTGGAATCCGGCATCGGCAGCGGCGCGACCACCCTTGCCTTGGCATGGGTCGTGGGCGACGAAGGCAAGGTCGTGGTGCAAGAGCTGCGCGAGGACTTCCGTGACTGGGCCATGGACAACTTGGCCAAGGCCGGCCTCGCCGACCGCGTCGAAGCCCACATCGGGGACTTGACCGAAGCCGTCGCCGACGGCGTCGAGGGCCCCTTCGATGCGGTGCTGCTCGACCAACCCGAACCGTGGCTCGCCATCCCCAACCTGCTGCCCATGCTCGCGCCCGGCGCACGCGTCGTCTGCTACACGCCGCAAGTCAGCCAAATGGAGAATGCGGCGAACGCCATGCGCGATGCCGGCTTTGC
Organism: Thermoplasmatota archaeon; assembly: GCA_041636435.1. Lineage (GTDB taxonomy): Archaea > Thermoplasmatota > E2 > JACPAO01 > JAHFTW01 > JBFGSX01. Next base: position 5,513 of record JBFKTF010000018.1, on the reverse strand, counting down.
TTCCGTGCAATGCATGGAGATCATCGAACGCGAATGGCTGGTCAAGGAACGGGGCAGTCGTCCCAATCATGCCGCCATTGGTCACACGGCGTTCTTGGTCGTCGGACGGCACGTCTAGCCCTCCTGTTGTCCTCCTGAAGCAAACCATGGCCTTCAAGAGGGCCTCCGAGGTGGTGCATCCGTGCCTCGGGGCGTCGGCAAGGACTTCCTACAACTCTTGGAGGGCGAACAGTCCATCGACCGGAGCCGAGCCATCGTCATGATGGTGCTTGGCTTGATCCTCGTGGTGCCGGCCTGGTTCCTGTGGGAACCCATTGGCCCCGTCGTCCACTTGCTGGCCATGGTCATCGGCATCGGCATCGGCTGGCCAGTCGCCATGACCATCAGCCGCCGCTACGAGGACAGCCTCCGCGGCCGCTGGAACACGTGGATGAAGCTCGCACCGGCGTGCGAATCCGTTCCCGAACTGGCCCGCAAGGTCCGCGGCCGCCGCGGCGGCTTCCGCGTCGCCTGGCTCGCCGCCGGCTTGACGTTCCTCTGGGCCGCCGAGATTGGCTTGTTGGTGCTGGCCTTCGTGGACCTGGGCGCTCCCGCATTCAGTGCCCCCGTCATCGTCGCCAACGCGTTGCTGGTGGGCATCATGATTGGCATGAACCTCCACCTCCTCACCTGGACGCGTTCGTTCCACCGCAGCCTCGACGAAATGATGCGCGACGGCGAAATCGGCGTCTGGGGGGCGACCGGATGAAGAGCTTCGCAGGGCAGATCTACCGCAACGGCAAGATCGCCCCCGGCATCCTCCACGTCGAGAATGGGCGCATCGTCAAGATCGCCAAGACCGACAAGGCCGACGACCACACCGACTTCGGTGACAAAGTCATCCTCCCCGGCGCCATCGACGTCCACGTCCACTTCCGCGACCCCGGCGCCACGCACAAAGAAGACCTGCACAGCGGCAGCGTCTCCGCCGCCTTTGGTGGCTGCACGGCCTTCGTCGACATGCCCAACACGTTGCCTCCCGCCACCAGCGTCAAGTTGGTGCGCGAGAAGCACCGCCTCGCCGCCCAGAAGTCCGTCATCGACTGGGGCTTCTGGGGTGGCAGCATGTGGTACACGGGCGAAGTGAAGGAAATCCTTCGCTGGGCCGTCGGCATGAAAATCTACCTCGGCGCCACCACCGGCGACTTGTTGCTGGAAGACAAGAACGCCTTCCGCGAGATTCTCACCTTCTGCGGTGAAGCGGGCAAACCCATCATTCTCCACTGCGAAAGCCCCCGGGTCATGGAGCAGCACCGACGCAACGAAATCGAGTTGCCCGACCACGACCTCGGCCGCCCACCACTGGCCGAAGTCGAGTCCATCTACGACGTCATGAAGGCGATGCCCGGCATCAAGCCGCGCCCCACGGTGCACATCGCCCACTGCGCCAGCGCCGAAGCCGTCAAGGCCGCCATCGCCGCCAAGTTCAGCATCGGCAGCTGCCCCCACCACCTGCTGCTCAGCCACAGCGACTGGACCATCGCCGACACCCTCGGCAAGATGAACCCGCCCCTGCGCGACGCCGCGCAACGGGACGCCTTGTTCGCTGCCTTCGCCGCTGGCCAAGTCCCCATCATCGAGTCCGACCACGCCCCCCACACCAAGGGCGAGAAGGACGACTTGTTCGCCAACGCCCCGGCCGGCGTGCCCGGCGTCGAGACCATGCTGCCCCTCATGTTGGCCCAGGCACAGGCGGGCCGCGTCGAGTTGTCGCGCGTCGTCGATGCCCTCACCAAGGCCCCGGCCAACCTGCTCGGTCTCAAGGACCGTGGTGCCCTGGAGAAGGGCATGCAGGCCGACTTCTGCGTCGTGGACTTGGACGATGTCCAGCCCATTGACCAGAAGAAGCTGCACTCCAAGTGCGGCTGGTCTCCCTACCACGGCATGGACGCCATCTTCCCGACCCACACCTACCTGCGCGGCGAAGCCGTCGTCGCCGATGGGAAGCTCATGGCCAAGCCCGGCAATGGCCAAAGCCTGGTGGACCTTCCCGACGACCCGTAGATGGCCTGGCTCCAGGACACCATCGACCAAGCCGTCGATGCGTTGTCGTTCCTACCCGACCCCATCGTCGTCATGCTGCTGGCGTTCAATCCCATCGGGGAAGTCCGCTTCGCGGTCCCCGTGGCGATGCTGGTCTACGGCATGGGCTGGGGCGAAGCCGCCGTCTGGAGCCTCATTGGAAACCTCGCCGTCGGGCCCGTGGCCGGCTGGGCCGTGCCCGCCGCCGAGCGCCTGATTCGCAGGAGCCGTCGCGGCGATGTGTGGATGGATCGCATGCATGAACGGACCCACCACAAGCAGAAGGCCGCCGTCACGAAGTGGAAGGCCGCGGCCATCGCCTTGTTCATCGCCGTGCCGGTTCCAGGCAGCGGCGCCTGGACCGCCGTCGTCGTGGCCCACATCTTTGGCATCGGATGGCGCGACGCGTGGCGCTACTTCTACGCCGGCGTCGTGGCCGCCACCGCGCTGGTCGTGGTGTTGGTCCAGTTTGGATACGTCGCCTGGAACTAGGCCGCTGGGTGGGCGTCGTAGCCCGCCGCCTTGACGGCCGCAGTCAACGTGGGAATCTGCACGCCGGGGTTGACGGTCACCGCCGCCTTGCCCGCGTCCAAGTCGATGTCGACCTTCTTGACGCCGGAGACATCCATTAGGGCCTTCGTCACGCTGGCGACGCAGTTGCCACACGCCATGCCCAAGACATCCAAGTGCAACGTTTGCTTCTTGCTCAACAATCCCATGGGTCCGCCCTTCGACCCCCTAGCCAATGAAGGTTGTGCACGGAGCCGGTGAAGTACCCCCTCGGACTGGCCGCCTTGTGGCGGACGTGCAGATCAAGTATCCGTGGGCGTGGATGGCGACGTTCCTGCTCATCCTGCCGGGCGCCGGCCTCATGCTCAGCCCCGACGCCGGACGCCGCACGCTGGGCATCGTGCTGATGCTCGTGCCCGTCGTCTTGACCAGCATCCTCCTGCTGGTGTTCTACCTCAAGACGCGCTCAGAGGAGTCCTAGGTCCTGGCCAATCTTCTCGAACGTCTTCTTGGCTTGCCGGTACGTTTTGCGCAACTCCGCGTACAACTCCGGGTGTTCCGCCAATGCCCGGCCCACGGCCTTGTCGATCTCGTACTGTGCGTCCTCGGAGATCTTCGTGATGGCGTCCTTCGTATCCAACGCCACGTCCTCGAACGTCTCCCGGATCGCCTTCACCCAGCCAGCCAACGGATCCTCGGCCACGCTCCCTCCACCGCGCCACCGGACAAGAAGCCACCCAAGCTAAGAACCGGGGCACGGGTCGACCCTCGTGGGCGCCCTCACCGACAGCTGGTCCGTGGCCTTCGTCTTCGGCCTCCTCCCCGGAGCCCTCGTGGCCTGGATTCTCGCCATCGTCGCCGGCATCATCGATGCATACTGGCTCTTCCAAGTGGCCGTGCTGTCCATCTTCGTCGTGGCCGCCATCTGGGCCGCCGTCGGCACCACGCTGGCGGGACGCGGCGCCAAGCCGAAGAAAGCGAAGGCGAAGAAGGCCGAGTAGAACGCTCGCTTGCCAAAGCTCGCTGTGCTCACGTTGCGCCCCCGCGCTCGGACGAGTCCTCGCGCCGGGTCCGCTCTGGCCTGCGGCCGTCGCTCGCTTGCCAAAGCTCGCTGTGCTCACTTTGTCAAGCGGACCCGAGGGGATTCGAACCCCCGTTCTGGCCTCCGGAGGGCCAAGTGATATCCAAGCTACACCACAGGTCCATGCGTGGAGCGGGGCTCCATCCGGATGGCGGCCCACTTGGGCGCCTCATTTGACCGTTGCTGAGGCAAGCCTTGTCAACTGGACGGTGCAGTCACGCAGGTGCGTCGCACCGCCACCGTGGCCATCGCCGCCGAAGCCTCGTTTCTTGTGCTGATGACGGCCGCCGACATCGGCGCAGGATGGCCCGTGCGGGAAACCATCAGCGAATTGGTCTACCATCCCACGGCATGGTTGGCGCGCCTGTCGTTCGTCGTCCATGCCTTTAGCCTGGCCGCCGTGGCGTTGCTGGTGCCCGGACGCAGCCGGCACGCCTTGGCCATTGGCGCGCTCGGGATGGTGCTGGTGGCGCTGTTTGATACGGACGTGCCGGGCACGAGCACCGTGGAGGGTCGCGTCCACCTCGTCGGCGCCGTCATGGCCTTCGCCGGCGTGGCGTTTGCTGCGTTCACCATGCGCCGGCGCTGGCCCGTTCTGTGCTGGTTCGTCGTCGCGTCCACCTTCACCATGGCCGCCATGGGCCCCGTCGGTGGCTTGGCGCTTGGCCTCGTGGAGCGCTTCCAGGCCTACCTGAACGGCGTCTTCCTCGTCACCGTGGCTAGGGCCTCGGATTTTTCAAGCAGGCCCAAGTCGCCCGACACGTGACCCACTGGGCCGACGTCGAAGCCGCCGAACTGATCCAGCTCCGCCCTGGACCCCAAGTCTTCGCCACCGCCATCACGCCCAGCGGCCCGATCCACGTGGGCAACATGCGCGAGGTGCTCACCAGCGAGGCCATCTTCCGCGCCACCAAGGAAGTCCACCTCGGCGCCGCGCCCGCCCCGGAAGTGGCCGTCGATGCGCAGAAGCTCGACGCCAGCCGCGCCCCGGAAGCCGCCGCGCCCCGCTTCATCTACATCGCCGACGACTACGACCCGCTGCGCAAGGTCTACCCCTTCCTCCACGACAGCTACCAAGTCCACGTCGGCAAGCCCCTGCGCGAGATTCCCTGCCCCGGCGCCGATGGTCGCCCCAACGGCTGCGGCCGCCACGAATCCTACGCGGAGCACTTCCTGGAACCGTTCCTCTCGAACTTGGACGAGCTGGGCATCGAACCCGAGGTCCTGTCGGCCTACGCCATGTACCAAGAAGGTCGCTTCACGGAGACCACCATCAAGGCCCTCGACGAAGCCGACGCCATCAAGGAAATCATCGAGCGCGTCAGCAAGCGCCAACTCCCCAAGCGCTGGGCCCCGTTCAACCCGCAGTGCCCCACGTGCCGCAAGATCAACGGCGTCGAGGTCCGCAACTACGAGTTCCCTCAATTGGACTGCCACTGCACCAACTGCGCCAAGGAATCCGGCAGCGACGACCCGTCTGCCGGTGACTTCCAGTTGGACGTGCGCGAAGGGGGCATCGGCAAGCTGCCCTGGCGCATCGACTGGCCTGCTCGCTGGTCGTTCCTCGGCGTCACGTTCGAAGCCAGCGGCAAGGACCACCGCAGCAAGGGTGGCAGCTGGGACACCGGCCTCGAAATCTGCCAGAAGGTCTTCGATGCCACGCCGCCCCACGGCATCATGTACGAGTTCCTGAACCTCAAGGGGAAGGGCGCCATGCACAGCAGCAGCGGCTTGGCGGTCAGCGCCGCCCAGGTCCTGCACATGACGCCCCCCGAGGTGTTGCGCTACTTGCTGATGCGCCAGAAGCCCAGCAAGCACATCGACTTCGACCCCGGCTTGGGCGTCCTGAACTTGGTCGATG
>JBFKTF010000017.1:0-17449 GCA_041636435.1 Thermoplasmatota archaeon | reverse complement strand
CGCGCCCACGGCTTCGAGACCATCGACGACCCCGAGATCACCATCCAGAACATCGTCGCCACCAGCGACCTCGGTGCGGAGCTGAACCTCAACGCCATCGCCATTGGTCTTGGCCTGGAGAACGTCGAGTACGAACCCGAGCAGTTCCCCGGTCTCGTCTACCGCCTCACCGACCCCAAGGTCGTCGTGCTGATCTTCGGCAGCGGCAAGCTGGTCTGCACCGGCGCCCGCAAGAAGACCGACGCCGAGGACGCCGTCGACAAGATCACCGCCGAACTCAGTTCGCTCGGCCTGCTGTTCTAGGACCCTGACCGCGCCCTGCGGTACCGGGCACCACGCCACCCCGAGCGTTGGCTAGGCCGCCCGCTGAGCACCCTAGGCGGGGACGCTGGCCGCCAAGACTCCATGCGATGCCGTTGGGGGCATCTCCAAGTTGAGTGGCAATTGCAGCGTGAAGACCGCCCCGAGGCCACGTCCGTCGCTGTGGGCTGAGATGTGGCCCCCCATGGCGTCCATGATGCCTTGGCAAATGGCCAAGCCCAAGCCGGTACCGTGCCCGGGTCGGACGTCTTGGTGGAACTGATGGAAGGGCTGGAACAAGCCCTGCACCTCGTCAGGGTCCATGCCGGCGCCTTCGTCGCGCACCGTGATGGTGACCAGCCCGTCGTGTGCCGATAGTCCGACGCGCACCACGTCGCCGGCATCGCTGAACTTGATGGCGTTGTTGAGGAGGTTGCCCACGACCTGGCCGATGCGGAACGCGTCCCCACACCCCATGAGTTCCTCGGGCCCGTGGAATTCCATGTCGACGCCCTTCTCCATGGCCACGCCCAGGTGATCGGTCACGGTGGACTGCACCACGTGCCCCAGGTCCATGGGTTCGATGGTGATGGGCAACCGGCCGTTCTCGAGGCGCACCACTTCCAGCACGTCCTCGACGAGGCGGGCCATGCGCTCCGTGTTGCGCTCGATGACTTCGATGGCGTGGAGGTCCTTTTCCTTGAGGTAGCTGCCCGCCCGGGCGCGCAGGATGCGGGCCTGCAGCCGCAGCGGCGTCAGCGGCGTCTGCAATTCGTGGCTGGCGGTGTTGATGAAATCGCGCTGCAGGCGGTGGAGTGACTCCAGGTTCTCCATGCGCGCCGCTTCGCGCTCGCGCTCCCGCTCGGCCTCCCAGGCTTCGTGCTGGACGGTGACGTCGGTGATGACCAAGATGCACCCCTCGCTTTCTCGCACGAGCGTCATGCGGAATGCCCGCCGCCCAGTCTGGGTATCGAATGCGTCTTCGCATTGACCGGAGCCACTGCGCATCACGCCATCCTGGAGCTCCTGCCAGGCATCGCCCAGCAAGGCCTGCAGTGGTGCCCGCAGGGGCGCCCCGACTTGGACCTCGTGGCCAAGATAGCCCGGCAGGTGGCGCCGGGCCTGTTGGTTGCACTCCAATAGGCGGCCTTCGTGGTCCATGACGAGCACCATGTCGTGGGTGGCGTCGCGGATGGCGAACTGCTGACGCAAGCGCACGGCTTGCTCTCGCAGGATGCGGTGAAGCGACACCACGTGGAGCGAGGCGACGGTGGCCAGAACGACGGCAATCGCCACGAGTGGCCACCACAGGCTGGGCGCGGCCAAGCCAGCCGCCAGAGCGGCCGGAACGGCGGCGGCAGATAGCCAGGGGGCCCAACGGGGCGACTGGACCATGTCCCTTGTATTGGTGCGAACAGGTCAAGTGGCCAGCGAAAGCCGGACGACGGACGACCGGACCTTTGGCCTGCATGAACCTGCCCGGTGGGGGCGGAGGCAGCAATGCCCGAGCTGGAGAATCGGCCTACTCGAGACGGGTGCCTTCCATCTCGTTTGCTGCTTCGATTTCTGCGAAGTAGTCGTCGAGTGCCGCCGTGATGACGGAGGCGAAGGTCTTGCCGCTCGTGAGCTTCATGTAGTGCAGCTTCAGGAGGAGCTTCACGGGGAGCTTCACCTTGACTTCCTTCATGTCGTCGGCGTTGGGCTTGTTGATTCCGAGCATCGCGTCTGCGTTGATCATCAACTGTTCTGTGGACGCCGACACGGGTAGTCGCCCCGGTGAACCGTCGGAACGGTCAGGGTGTGGCGGCAGGCAGCCGCAGCATGAACGTCGCTCCAAGGCCCACGCCGGGACTGGCGGCCTGCATCTCGCCGTGCATGGCCGTGGCAAAGCTGCGGCAGATGGACATCCCCAGCCCCGTCCCTTCCTGCTGCAGGTGATGATCGAGGCGCACGAAGGGATCGAAGACCCGTTCCGCGTCGGCGGGGTCGAAGCCGCTGCCCGTGTCGGCCACGGTCAGGACAATGCCTTCTGGGCGACGTTCCAAGGCGATGCGGACGTCGCCCCGTTCCGTGTACTTGACGGCGTTGCACACCATGTTGTCGATGATCTGCCCCAGGCGTTTTTCATCGGCCTGCACCCAGATGCCCTCGGGCAACGAGGATTCGACGTGCAGCCCCTTGGCTTCGGCCACGCCGAGCCAGTGCTCCAATTGCCGGGCCACCACGCTGGCCAGGTCGACGTCTTGGATGTCCAACGGCACATCGTGTTGTTCCAGTTTGACGACCTCCATGATGTCATCGATGAGCGCCTCCAGGCGGCGCACGTTGCGATCCACGACGTCGATGCCCGGCTCCTTGCTCCCCTTGAGCATCTCCATTTGGATGCGGATTGGTGTGAGGGGGGTGCGCAGTTCATGGCTGGCCATGTTCATGAAGTGGCGCTGCCACTCCTGTTGCTTCTGCAACGTATGGAGTTCCATTTCCTGGCGCAGACGCTCCCGTTCGGCGGCCTGTTTGGCGCGCTCGTCGGTGACGTCTCGCATGAAGAGGGCTTCTTGGTGGCCCAGGCCTTCCGTCACGGCGCGGGCCATGACGATGCGTTCGCCTCGGGGCGTGGTGAGTTTGATTTCGTCCATGGCGTCGCCCAGGCGGTGTGCCTCGTCCACCAGATGCAGCAAGGCGTCCATGCCGCCAAAGACATCCCCCAGGGGCGTGCCGTAGTCCACGGTGCGTCCAAACCAGTTGTCCAACCAATGCTCGGCTTGCCGGTTGAGGCCCTTGATGGCGCCATCTTCCATGACGACGATGGCGTCCCAGCTGCTGGCCAACACGCTCTCGGTCGCTTCCTTGCTGCGGCCAAGCTGCTCGGCCAAGGACAAGGCGTTGTTTCGTGCGCGTTCCAAGTGGCGGGCCAGACCGATCAGCAGGACCCCGAACAGGACCTGGTAGGCAAGGGACAACACCAAGTCGGTGACGCCCAGACCGGTGGTCGACCACACCACGATCACGACGCCAATGTTGGCGGCGGTGATGGCCACCGTGAACCGGACGCTGACGAGGAACGCGGCGGCCACGACGATGATGGCCAAGTAGGCGTAGTTGCCCACGAGGTAGCCGCTGCCTTGGATGAGGTACGTGAAGAGCCACGCCGTGAGGGCCATGCCGATGGTGAGCAGCTGGCCCGCCCGTTGGGGGTTCTTCTGCGACCACAACCAGGCGCCGACGAGCAGCGGGGCACCCACCAGTGCGGACACCACGCCGGGGTCCTTGTAGAGCGGGCCGGAGCCGACCAGCGCGGCCGTGATGGGCGTCACCAAGGCGAGCGTGACGGCGAATGCGCCTGCGGCCACCTGCACGGTGCGTGGGCGCACTCCGTGGTCCATGCACCGAGGTGGCGTTCTGGGCGATAAACTGCCAGGGCGGGCCGATTTGGGCCCAGGTGCGGTGCCGCGACCACCGACTTGCCCCGAACGGCTCATATACCCGACCAGGGTCGGCCGCCTTGCGCCACGTGCCTTGCACGAGCGCACCCGAAAACTCCCGGTGACGGGAGCGACACGGGGCGGTAGATCAGTTGGAAGATCGCGTCCTTGGCATGGACGAGGCCGGGGGTTCAAATCCCTCCCGCTCCACTTGGCACTTCGGTGCCTGCCCAATGGGCTGGCCCATGTGGCCTGCCCCGCTCAGGGGAAGTGGCCTAGTTGGTTAGGGCGACGGACTCATAATCCGTAGATCGGGGGTTCAAGTCCCCCCTTCCCCACTTCGTGTTGTCCGGGCCGTGGCGCCCGCGACGCCATCCCTTGTGTCTCCTCAATCGATCGGGGGGACCATCAAGGCGCAGCTGCGCCATGGGTGGCCATGGAGGCACCACAACAAGCAGTGGAAGCGTCGCTGGCCCAGGAACGATTCGGGGGCGCATTGGCCCACGTCGTGCTACCCCACTGGCGCTGAGTGCGCGTCGAGGTCGTTATGCCTCGGCGCGGTCCACGGCCCACTTGGTGCCGTAGTAGATGACGCCGCTGTCGCCGTCTTGGCCCAACTTGCGAAACACCCCATGCACTTTGGTGCCCGGCTCCACGGCATCCACGTCGATGACCTGGCCCGTCAGGATGGGGCCTTCGTCGGTCTGGATGAGCGCCACGACGTAGGGCACCAGGCCCTCGTAGCCGGGGGCCGGCTTGTGCACGCGCGTCGATTCCAACACCGTGCCGTGTCCACTGAGCGGCTTGCGCTCCATGTGACCGATGCTGGCACGTCGGCACTCGGGGCAGATGTCCCGAGGCGGGAAATGCATCGCGTCGCAATGGGTGCAGTGGCTCGCGATGAGATTGTAGCGCTGCGGGATTTCGCGCCAGAAGCGGGGCACGCTCATTGCACGGCCTCCAGGATGCTGACGACGGCCGTCCCACCGGTGCCGCCCACGTTGTGGGCCAATCCGATGCGGGCGTCCTTGACTTGGCGCTGGTCGGCTTGGCCACGCAGTTGCCAGGTCAGTTCGCAGACCTGGGCGATGCCGGTGGCGCCGGCGGGGTGGCCGCGGGCTTTGAGGCCGCCGCTGGGGTTGACGACGATCTCGCCGCCAAACGTGGTGCGGCCGTCTTGGCTGGCCCGTCCTCCGTCGCCGGTCTTGACGAAGCCCAGGTCTTCGATGGCCATGATTTCGCTGATGGTGTAGGCGTCGTGCACTTCGGCGACGTCGATGTCGGCGACGCTGACGTGCGCTTCCGTGTAAGCGCGGCGGGCCGCTTCCCGCGTGGCCGCCATGGAGGTGAGGCTGCGGCGGCTGTGCAGGGCCAGCGTGTCGCTGGCTTGGCCGGCACCGCTGACCTTGACGACGTCGCTGCGCATGTTGTCCACGACGTCGCTGCTGCACAGCACGACGCACGCGGCGCCATCGCTGGCTGGGGCGCAATCGAACATCCCAAGGGGATCCGCCACGAGGCCGGCGTTGAGCACCATCTCGGGCTGGATTTCCCGTTGGAACTGGGCCAAGGGATTCTTGGCGCCGTGGGCGTGGTTCTTGACGGCGACCGCGGCCAGGTGTTCGCGGGTCGTGCCGTGCTCGGCCATGTGGCGCTTGGCCATCAAGGCGTGCAGGGCGGCGTCCGTGGCCCCGAAGAAGTGTTCCCATTCCACATCCACGGCGGCGGCGTGGATGGCGGCTTGGTCCGTGTCGCTGACGTCCGTCATCTTCTCCAGACCGCCCACGACGACGACATCGGCCAGGCCGGTGCGGATGGTCTGGACCGCTTGGCGGAACGCGACGCCACCACTGGCGCCGGCCGCCTCGACGCGGGTGGCGGGGATGTGCAGGTCCGCGAGTCCGGCACCGTCCAGCATCAGGGGCGCGGCGTGTTCTTGGCCCAGCAGCTTGCCGGTGCTCATGGTGCCGATGAAGACCTCGTCGATCTCTTCGCCGCCGATGCCGGCATCCTTGATGGCCGACAAGCCGGCCTGGGTGAGCAGGTCGCGGTGGCTCTTGTCCCAGGCTTCGCCAAACCGGGTGTGGGCGGCACCGATGACGTATGCGTCCTTCATGCCGCACCCCCCATGGTCAGCTTGCCACGGAACTTGGCGTACGTGGCGTAATCGATGCGGAGGGTGTCGGCCAGTTGCGTCTCGAGGGCTTCGGAGCCGCTGCGCGGGTAGTCCTTGATGCGCTTGGTGACGGTGACGTCGAAGGCGTCGCTGCCGGCGCCGCTACCGTAGCCGCACAGGAAGATGCGGTCGCCGGGTTCGGCGTGGTCCAACACGTTGGCCAGACCGAGCATGATGGCACCGCTGTACGTGTTGCCGATGCGGGGAGCCAGCAGGCCGTGCTCCCATTGCTCCGGCTTGAATCCAAGCTTCTTGGCGGCGTTGACCGGGAACTTGCCGTTGGGTTGGTGCATGACGCAGTGGTCGTAGTCGCCGGGCTTGCTGCCGACGTCCTGCATCAAGCGTTGGCTGGCTTCTTGCACGTGGCGGAAATAGGCGGGAATGCCGGTGAAGCGTTCGCCGTGGCTGGGGTACTTTTGGCCTTCGCGGCGCCAAAAGTCCGGGGTGTCCGTGGTGAAGCTGACCGTGTGCTCGATCTCGGCGATGAAGTCCTTCTTGTTCGTGCTGAGCAAGAACGCGGCGCCGCCAGCGGAGGCGCTGTACTCCAGGGCATCGCGGGGTGCACCCTGGCTGGTGTCGGCACCGATGGCGAGCACCGTCTCGGCCATGTCGGATTGCACCAGACCCATGGCGACTTGGATGGCCGCGGTGCCGGCCTTGCAGGCGAATTCGAAGTCCGCCATGGTGAGCCAGGGCCCTGCTTCGAGGGCCGCTTGCACGATGGTGCCGGTGGGCTTGACGGCGTACGGGTGGCTCTCCGAGCCGACGTAGATGGCGCCGATGTCCTGGGCCTTCGTGGGGGCGCGGCGCATCGCTTGCCTGGCCGCTTCGACGCTGATTGTGGCGACGTCCTCGTCGGGGCCGGGCACCGATTTGGAGTGCACGTTGAGGCCCTTGCCGATGTTGGCGTCGTCGCCCCAGACCGCGGCGATGTCCTCGCTGTGGATGCGGTAGCGGGGTACGTACGCCCCATAGGAAGTGATGCCGACGGCCATGGACGCCGGCGCCAATCCCGGCCGTCCATAAACGTTGGTGAAGTCACCCACGGCATCTGCCGAAGTCGATTGGTTCAGTCGTGGGGGAAGACCGTGCCCGTCCGAAAGGCCTGCAGTTGCCCATCCACGTGGATGAGGATGCGGCCTTCGTCGTCGATGCCAGCGGCCGTGCCAATGAGTTTGGCGCACAAGTCGCCGTCGGGGTCGAAGCCCACTTCGCGTCCCGTCAAGGCATCGCGGTCGCGCCACGTGGCGACGACGTGCTCCGGGTCGTGTTCGGCGCGGTCGATCCATTCGCCCAGCGACTGCAACAGCAGGGTCTCCACGTCCTCGATGCAGTTCTCGGCGCCCAGGACGTCCTGGAGCGTGATGGCCTGTTCGTGGAGTGGGTGGGGCCAATCGGCGGCGTGGCCATTGAGGTTGATGCCGATGCCGCAGACGATGTGGTCGATCTCGGAGCCCGTGCTGCTGGCTTCGACCAGGATGCCGGCCATCTTGCGGCCATCGACCAAGACATCATTGACCCACTTGAGCCGGGGCTCCGCACCGGCCACTTCCAGCACGTCGGCCACGGCGTTGCCGATGGCCAGCGTCAGGAAGCGTGGGTCGGCCTGGCGGCGCAGGATGAAGGACAGGTACAAGCCACCCTCGGGAGCGTGCCATGGGCGGCCATGGGTGCCGCGGCCTTCGTCCATGCGTTGGGCGATGACGAGGGTGCCTTCGGGAGCGCCGTTGGCGGCGAGGCGACCCGCTTCGTCCATGGTGCTGTCGCAGCTCTCGATGCGCTGGATGTCCCAGTCCACGGGGCCGCCAAGCGATGGCGGGGTTTAGGCTCGGCGGCGCAGGGCCAAGCCAGCCAGGCCGAGGATCAGCAGGCCAAGGGCCGGAGCCGGGGCATTCTCCACGTGCGCGCCATGGCCGTGGCCGTCGTGATCGCCGTGGTCGCCGTGGTCGTCGCCCTCCATGAGGGTGACCGTGTGGATGACGTCGCCCGTGTTGGTCCAGACGACCTTGTCGCCCACTTCGATGACCAAGTGCTCGATGCTGTAACCCCAGTCGTCGACGACCTCGGATTCCACGATGTCCACGAAGTGGGTGGTGGTGTTGCCGTCCGTGTCGGCGTTCACGTGCACCATCCCCGTCATCCAGGGGTGGGGGTGGCAGTGGTAGTGGTAGCCGTCCGGATTCTCTTCCGTGAAGGTGTGGCTGAACATGTCGCCGGGCCGCATTTGGCCGCTATCGAAGGCAGCGGCGTGGGGGACGACCAGCAAGACGGATAGGAGCAAGAGCCCGCGCATGGGACCCGCCGAGCCGGACCGGGTCTTGAACGGAACGCTCAGGGTGGCGGGTACAAGCCGCCGCCGTCGGTGTAGCGCCAATCGGCCGGGGGCTCGTAGTTCTCGTACACGCTGGTGAACACGGTGAAGCCCTGCTCCAGGGTAAGGCTGAGCCCGGTGTCCTGGTAGTTGCCAGTGAACACCCGAATGAACAGCCCCTGGGTGTCCAGGTGCTTGAATTGCAGCACGTCGCCTTCGGCGCGCACCGCCAACGGGCTGGGGCCTTCGCTCATGGCGTAGTTGTCCAGTCCTTCGCGGTGGTCGTCCGTGAGCATGAGCCGCAGCGACTCGCCGACCGGTTGGGTGGTCTGCCACGCCATCTCCACTTGCACCACGGTGGGAGCGTCGCTGATGTCGTCGTAGCGCTCTTCCGAGTCGTCCGTGCCCAGGCCTTGGTCCGCCAGGGGCCCACACAGCTGCACGCCATTCTGGGGAATGCGGAGGCCACACATGATGCGGCCGTCCCATTTGCGCACGTCACTGAATGGCTCCAAGAACAGCACCGGGGCGAGGCGGATGTCGACCTGGACATGGGCCGTGGCGTTGGCTGGCACGGTGACGGCCACTTCTTGATCGATGTAGCCGGTGGCGTTGACGGCCAAGCGGAACACGCCGGCGCCCAAGTTGCAGACCTCGAAGCGTCCGTCGTCGCCCGCCGTCACGGTGACATTGGTGCCCACCAAGTCGATGCGGGCGCCGGCCACGGGGACAATGGCGTCGTCGACGACGACGCCGCGGATGCAGAGCGTGGCGGCCTCTTGGACGGCCTCGGCGGGCTCGTCGCTGGCCGAGCAACCGGCCAGAAGCAGCAACAGGACCACGCCGACGACGCGCACAGCCACGAGCCGCCGTGTCAGCAATTAACGGTTGCCGTGCCGTCCTAACTGGGGACCTGGCAGAGTTCGATGAGGACGCCGCCGGTCTCCTTGGGGTGGATGAAGGCGATCAACTTGCCTTCGGCGCCCAAGCGGGGCGTCTCGTCGATGAGGCGCACGCCCAGGCCCTTGAGGCGCGCCAGTTCCGCCTCCAAGTCGTCCACGCGGAACGCGATGTGGTGGACGCCGGGGCCCTTCTTGGCCATGAACTTCCCCACGGGGGTGTCGGGGCCCGTGGCTTGCAGCGCTTCGACGGTGGTGATGCCACCGGGCACCGGGAAGAAGCGGGTCTTGACTCCCTGGTCTTCGATGGTCTCGTCGTGTTCTGCGGGGATGCCCAGAATGCGCTCGTAGATTGCGCTGGCATCGTCGAGGCCGTCGACTGCGACGGCAATCTGGTCCACGCCCAGGATGGCCATGGGGCGGCCACACCGGCACCGGTCATAGGGGCGTCGATGGCCCAAGTGGGGCCTTTCCCGGCTGGGGCTGACGCGCTCTGCGGACGGCGTCCCCGTCGTTGGGGTCAATTGGGTTCCGGTCGACGGGGAGTTGTGCTTCCCGGCATCGCGATGGCAGCCTTGCTGATCCTGCAGGCCGGGGCCTGGCCCATGGGGCTGGGCGACCCACTGCACCATGGCCGCGCCGACGGCGTGACCGTGGACGAGCAAGTGTGGTGGTCGTGGGATGCGGGTGCGCATCTGGATGCGGCGCCCGTGATGGCCGACGACCGCGTCATCATCGCCGACCGCGCCGGGAAGGTGACGGCACTGGATGCCGCCAATGGCCGGGTGTTGTGGAGCCACGCGATGGCCTCGGGTGTGGTCTCCACGCCCGCCATCGGGCTGGGACGAGTGTTCGTGGCCGACTTGGGTGGTGCGCTGATGTCCTTGGACATCGCCGATGGATCCGTCTTGGATTCGGCCAAGGTGGGTGCGAGCCGAGCGCCCATCACGGTCAACGAGGGCAAGGTCTTCGTGGCCGATGAGCAAGGCACCGTGCACGCATTCACGGCCACGGCGTTGGACAAATTGTGGTCCTTCTCGGTGGGGGACGTATCGGAGCAGGCGCCCCGCACGAACTTGAGCATGCCCTTGCAGTGCAAGGCGGTGGGGCATCCGGCCCGGCCCATTCGGACGGCACCATCGGTGCATGCAGGCCACGTGGTGGTGGCCTCCATGAACCACTACGTCTACGCCATCGACGAACGGGGCAACCCCAACGGCACCACGGACTTGTTGTGGCGGTTCCAGACCGGCGACATCCTGCAATCGACACCCATCATCGATCCACAAACCATGCGCGTCGTGGTGGCCGGGTACGACGAGCAAGTGCGAGCGCTGCCGTTGCAGTCGGGTCAAGGCGCCAAGTGCCACGGCGGCACCCCGAGCCTGCAATGGACCACGACCTTGGCGGGCACCGTGGGCGCCACCAAGGTGCACGCGGGACCGGCATTCGACGGCGACCGGTTGTTTGTCGCAGCCAACAATGGCCGCCTCTACGCCTTGGACGGCCCCGTGCAGGCGTGGAACGTCTTCACGGGCGCCCCCATCCTGGCCGCTCCCGTGGTGGCTGGCGACGTCGTCGTGGTGGGCAACGACCTGGGCAACGTGCAGTGGCGATCGGCCAGCAACGGCACGTTGTTGCAATCCATCGACGCCGGCGGCCCCGTCGTGGGCTTGGCCGTGGTGGAATCGACGACCATCGTGGCCACCGACGACGGCTTGGTGCAGCGCATCGGCGGCACGCCACCACCCCGCCCAGACTTGACCATCACCGAGTTGCTGCTGGTGGGCGCGGGCCTGAGCATCGAAGTGATGAACCAAGGCGCGGCCCCCGCCGCCAACACCACCTTGGATGTCCGGGAGAATGGCACGCTGACCGCCAGCTACGACGTGCCGCCCCTGGCCCCCAGCCAATCGACGCAGATCTTCCACTTGCTCTTCGGGGACCCCAACGCCACCATCGTGGTCATCGTGGACCCCAAGAACACGGTGCTGGAGGCCGACTCAGGCAACAACGAGAAACGCTACGTCCACCAAGAGCCCGAATCCGTGGCGGCGCTCCCCGTCGAGGACGGCCCGTGGCTTGGCGTCCCTTGGTGGGGCTGGGTCCTGGTCGGCTTCACCACTGTGGCCGCTGGCGGCGGCGGATTCTGGTTCTGGCAACGCAGCCGGTTTTCGTGGGACACGCTGGACGGCGCCTCCGACGACTGGGACGACGACGAAGAGTACGACGAGGACGAGGGCGACGACGAGGACGAGCCCGAAGGCGATTGGTGAACGAGAGGGCAACGCACAAGAACGAAGCAGCCGCGTCCATGGCCGATGCGCGCTGCGTTGCTCGTGATGCTGTTGGTCGCCCCCGTGGCCGCCGCCGAGGTCCTCGTCACCGCCCAAGACCCCGACCAAATGCTGCAGGTCGGCGTGGAGGAATTCGTGCTGGTCACGGTCAGCGAATCCTGCGGCCGCGTCTTTGCCAGCGACGAGAAGGCGACCGTGTCGGCCAGCGGATTCCCGGCATGGATGCTGGCCAGCTCGAACACCATCGACTTCCCGTTCGATGACTGCGATCAAGCCACCGGCCGGGTCGAGAAATCCTTGTTCTTGCCCATCAACGCCACCACCCGCGCCCCCGCGTTCACGGCCACCACACTCACCGCCAAGGGCACCGTCGGCAGCGGCTCCGACACGGACACCTTCCAAGTGGAAGTGGACTACCATGCCGTGCCCAGCATTGGCGTCGAAACCCAGAACCTGACCGGCGTGGGTTGGTTCAACCTCACCATCCAAGTGGTCGCCAACGGCCCCACGCACTTGGACGTCCAGTTGACCTCCAAGCCCGATGGCGTGGACTTGCACCTGTTCGACCGGTTCTGGTGGATTGGCGACCCGATCCCCAACGGCACGGACACGGCGTCCGAGACCAAGATGATCCAGGCCGTGGTCGACCCGTCCCTGATGCGCAAGGACGTGGATGGCAACTTCAGCATCTTCCCCGAGTTCAGTCTCACCTTCCGCGTGACACCCAGCTACGACGATGGCAAGTGGCTCGAGAAGGGCACCACCAAGCAAATCACGTTGATGCTGGGCCCCACGGACGAGGACTTGGAGCGCTTGGCACCCGACCAGCCCCGCGACGTGGAGTTGCCCGACGGGGAGACCAACACGACCACGACGACGGGAGCCACCACGACAACCACGGACGACGACGGCTTCGTCTACCAGCCACCGGAAGAGGATTCGCCGCTTCCGTTGGTGCTCGTGGTCGCCGCGCTGGCGTTCGCGTTGGCGCGTCGCCGCTAGGCCGCCGCGGCTCCGTGCGGGTGCCTCGGCGGGGCCAGGACGTCAGGCATGGCGTCCTCCGACGCTGGCCACGGTGACGCCGCCGACCAGAACGACGAGCGGTAGCCAGCCGGGGATGGGGACGCCCCAGATCATGAGGGCGACGACGACGAGTGCCAGGGCCCCCGCCCGGCGCAGGCCCTTGATGGGCGGCCTCCAGGGCAAGGCGACGGCCAGGAGGATGCTGAGCCACGCGACGACCACCGCGATGGCGGCGCCAATCAGGGGATCCACAACAGGACCTCCAGGAGCATGCCGGCTGCAACGACGCCCAAGGGCAGGGGGACCTTGCCAAGGCGGGGCAGGCGCAGGCCGGCGATTTGCATGGCGATGAGGAGGACCACGACGCCCGCAACGTAGGGCAGGACGTGCATGGCGGGGGCCAGGGCGGCCCCGAGCCAGGCGGCGGCCAGGGTGACGAGCATGGTGATGCCGGCATACGCGCCGAGGCGCAGCCAGTCTTGGCGCCCCAGCTTGTCGGGATAGGCTTGCCACGCGGTGATCCAAGCACCGATGCCGGCGACCACGGTGAGCCCCAGGGTGGCGCTGGTGGCCGGGTTGGCGAACGCGCCGCTGGCGGCGAGCATCGGGATGGTCCCGTCGACGCTGCTGAGGCACGTCATGCCAAGGAGGTGGGGGGCGGGGGCAGCACTGGCTTTGGGTTGCTCGATCAAGCGCATCATGGACACCTCGAACGGCAAACGCCGTCGGGGTGTTCAGACGCGCTTGCCGATGCCCACGTTCGTCAAGAACATGGGCCAAACGGTGGCGCACGGCTTCATGCAGCGCGAATCGCGCAGGTGCATGAGGTCGCCGTGGGCAGCCACGATTGCAAGAACGGAGCCAAGTCCTACTTAGCTTGCGTGGTGAGGGGCTGTGTCCGGGTGGACATGCTTGTGCATTCCACGACTTGCTTGCACCCTGCGGGAATCGAACTACAGGTCGCCGCTGCCCGTGTACTCGCCCCACTGCTGGCGCAGCACACCGCAGATTTCGCCGATCGTGGCGTAGCTCCGGACGGCGTCCAGGATGAAGGGCAGCACGTTGTCCGTTCCTTGGGCCGCAACGCGGAGGGCCTCCAGCTTGGCGTCCACGGCCGCGTTGTCGCGTTCGGCGCGCAGCGTGGCCAGCTTGGCCAGCTGGGCCTTCTCCGGGCCATCATCGATTTTCTGGATGTCCGGCTCGTCCTCTTGCTCCAGGCGGTAGTCGTTGACGCCGACCACGGTGCGGTCGTTGTCTTCGACCTCCTTTTGGAAACGGAATGCGGCGTCGTGGACTTGGCGCTGAATCCAGCCCTTCTCGATGGCGGCCAAGACGCCGCCCATGTCGTCGATTTTCTGGATGAGCTCGAAGGCTTCGCGTTCCAGGTCGTCGGTGAGTTTCTCCACCGCGTAGCTGCCGGCGACGGGGTCGATGGTGTTGGTGACGCCGGATTCGTTGGCGATGATTTGCTGGGTGCGCAGGGCGATGCGGGCGGATTTCTCCGTGGGCAGGCCCAGGGCTTCGTCCATGCCGTTGGTGTGCAGCGACTGGGTGCCTCCCAGCACGGCGGCCAGCGCCTGGATGGCGACGCGCACGATGTTGTTCTCCGGCTGCTGCGCCGTCAAGGTGCTGCCGGCCACTTGCGTGTGGAAGCGCAGCATGGTGGACTTGGGGTTCTTGGCTTGGAAGCGCTCGGTCATGATGCGGTGCCACATGCGGCGGGCGGCGCGGAATTTGGCGATCTCCTCAAGGAAGTCGTTGTGGCCGTTGAAGAAGAACGCCAAGCGGGGGGCGAAGGTGTCCACGTCGAGGCCCTTGTCCACGGCGGCTTGCACGTAGGCGATGCCGTCGGCGAGGGTGAATGCGAGTTCTTGGGCCGCGGTGCTGCCGGCTTCGCGGATGTGGTAGCCGCTGATGCTGATGGTGTTCCAGCGGGGCACGTGCTCGGCGCAGTACTCGAAGATGTCCGTGATGAGCCGCATGCTGGGCTCGGGTGGGTAGATGTAGGTGCCGCGGGCGATGTATTCCTTCAGGATGTCGTTCTGGATGGTGCCCGAGATCTTGTCCGCACCCACGCCTTGCTTCTCGGCCACGGCGATGTACATGGCCAGCAGCACGGCGGCGGGGGCGTTGATGGTCATGCTGGTGGTGACCTTGTCCAAGGGGATGCCGTCGAACAGGATCTCCATGTCTTGCAGGCTGTCGATGGCGACGCCGACCTTGCCGACTTCGCCGGCGGCCATGTCGTCGTCCGAGTCCATGCCAATCTGGGTGGGCAAATCGAAGGCGACGCTGAGGCCCGTGGAGCCAGACTCCAGGAGCATCTTGTAGCGCTGGTTGGATTCCTCGGGCGTCGAGAAGCCAGCGTATTGGCGCATGGTCCAGAAGCGGCCACGGTACATCGTGGGCTGGACGCCACGCGTGTAGGGGGCTTGGCCAGGGTAGCCGAGTTTCTCGTCGGCGTCCCAGGCGCCCAAGTCGTCGGCGCCGTAGACCGGCTCCATGGGGCGTCCGCTGAAGGCCGAGAACTCGTCTTGGCGTTCGGGGCGCTTGGCCACGAACGGCTCGTAAGTCTCCTTCTCCCAGTCCGACTTCTTGCGGGCCACGGCGGGGCGACCCGACGAGGCTTGAAAGAATCAGTCCCCGCGTCGTTTCCGCCAAAGGCCGTAGATGGCGCCGCCCAGCATCATGGCCCCGAAGACGACGTAGACAATCTCTTCGGCGGGGAACCCGCCGGAGGTGTGGAGCAGCACAGCCGTCGCTGGCGATTCCAGGTTTCAAGGCTTGCCCCGATGAGGGCAAAAAGTGGGGTCGGCCGGTCCGGTGGCGCTACGCACCACCATCACGGCCACACCCTCCACTTCGTGCATGGGGTCGGCCGGACTTGAACCGGCGACATCCGCATCTTCAGTGCGGCACTCTCCCAACTGAGTTACGACCCCGCATGGTGCGAGGAGGCGCCGAAACGCCCCTTGGGGAAGCCGCCGACGAACGCCCCCTATTTGAACGGACGGGGTCCGCGTCGGCCCGGGACGCCCCGTGGGGGGACAATGGTCTAAGCCGGAGCCGCCGGTGGCCGGGCGTGAGCGACCGCACCGTCTTCCGCGACTACTGGGGGAAAGACGGGGTGGCCAAGCCGACGGTGCTGGCCGATTGGGTCGGCGACCAGGAAAGCCATGGCCCGGTGCGGGCTGGCTTGGAGTCGCTCGTGCGCGCCAACTCGGCCATGGTGGCGGCGGTGCAAGGCATTCCGGCGCAGTGGGCACAGGACGTGGAGATTCTGCGCGACCCATTGGACCGCAAGTTGTTGCTGCGAGCCTTGGCCAACGAAACCTTGCTGACGCAGCGTCGGCGGCAAGCGTTGGTGTCCATCATTGTCTGGACGTTCCTGTTTGCTTGGGCCGTGGCCGGCATCGTGGTCGCCTTGGCCGCGCGGCCCGCTCTGGCGGACTTCAAGGCGACCGGGAACTTGTTCATGTACGGCGTCGCCACGAGCCTGTTCCTGCCGCTGCCCTTTGAGACCCTGCTCAGTTCGGCGCAGCGCGAATTGGGCTACGTGTGGACCATCCTCGTGGCGAGCCTGTCCAAGGTCGCCGGCGCCGTGCTGGTGTTGCTCATGGGCGACAAAGCCAGCACGGGATTGGATCGTAGCCTGCGGCGCTACCCGCTGCTGAAGCAGGGCTGGACCTGGCTGCAGCACCAGGCCCAGAAGTACGGTTACACGATTGTCTTCGTGATGTTCGCGTTCCCGTTCATGAGCGACACGTTGCCGCTGTTCTTGTTCGCCGTGATGCACATGCGCAAGAGCATCTTCCTAGCGGTGACGTTCGTCGCCATCTGCGTCCGTTGCATCATCTTCTTCTTCCTCTGGGACGGACTCCGCGTCCTCTTCGGATAGAAAGCGGCGGCGCGTCAAGTTGAAGACGATGAACGCCACGGCGGCCAGCGCCAAGACGATGGCAATCAGGATGAAGACGTCGGAGGCGCCCACGGAGCCGTCGTCGCAGACGGCTTGCACGGTGATGGCGGCGTCCTCGGGGCAGGTGTGGTGCGGTCGGAGCAC
Source organism: Thermoplasmatota archaeon (assembly GCA_041636435.1). Lineage (GTDB taxonomy): Archaea > Thermoplasmatota > E2 > JACPAO01 > JAHFTW01 > JBFGSX01. Next base: position 958 of record JBFKTF010000017.1, on the reverse strand, counting down.
GATGGGGGACCCGGCAGGGATGGTAAGAGCGTTGGCCGTCAGCGGAACGTGATGCCGATCTGCTGGCCGATTTCGTCGTACGGGTCGTCGGGGAAGGCCAGGTCCTCTTCGGGGAGGCGCTCAAACCATTCCATCTCCTGGATGGCGTCGTCTTCCATGCCCGAGACCCTTTCGCCCAGGTGGCCGGTGAAGACGTAGCAGAGGCCGTTGGGCTTCTCCATTTTCAGGACGAACTTGGGGGTGCCCAGCAGGTGGCCGGTTTCCTCGCGGAACTCGCGCAGGGCGCAGTGGACCGGGCCCTCGTTGGATTCGAGCTTGCCGCCGGGCAGTTCCCAGCCCCGGTCGCGGTGTTTCACCATCAAGAAGCGCCCGTCAGGCTGCGTCGCGACGATCACCGTGTAGGGGTCATTGGTCCCGGAGGTAGCTTCCGAGGTCATGGAGGGCCGCGACAGCCCGGCCGCGTCCCTTGAACCTGCCGACCACGAGGCCGATGCCGAGGGCTTCGTGGCGGGGGTTGAGGACGATGCAGTGGTCGTTCTCATTGAGGCGAGGATCGAAGTTGAGGATGCTCTCGGCCAACACGTCGCGGCCATAGATGAAGAGCCGCGCCGACTTCTCCGTGACCGTGATGGTCTGCTTGCGGGTCTCGCGGGCCAAGATGGCCGCCCCCTGCAAATCCAGGGCAAAGCCGTCTTCGTCCATGGTGCCCACGGGGAGGCCGCCGCTGGCGCCATCGGTCAAGTCCGGGCCGAGGGCCAGCACGGCTTCATCGACCAGCACGATGGCGGTGGTGGCGCCGTCGATGGCACCCAGGGCCTTGCCGCTGAGGAACTTCTTGAACAGCCCGCGGTCGATGGCGTTGAGGCTGTCTTCGATGATGCTGTGCTCTTCGGGGCTGAGGCGGCGCATCAGGCGTCCTCCTTGCGCAGGCGAGCGACGAAGAAACCGAGCGTCGGGT
>JBFKTF010000016.1:0-17958 GCA_041636435.1 Thermoplasmatota archaeon | reverse complement strand
GACCCCTGGGGCTTCGTACCCAAGGGCCAGGGCCAGAAAGGTACCAAGGAAGGAGGAAGGGAAGAGGAGGTCGTGGCGACCTAGGCGACGAGGCTGATCGTCGACAGCGGCGTCAGCAGATCGGGGCTGCTGAGGCTGCGGCCCTGGCTCAGGGTGCCCGCGAAGGCCGCGGCGCCGCTGGTGCCGGAGGCGCAACCGTCTTCGAGGCACTGGTCGCTGAAGGCGGCCCAGGGGCGGCCTTCGGGGTCGATGGTGACGTCGATGAAGTCACCGATGCCGCCGCAGCGCGCGTTGGCGCAGTTCTGGCCCACGTGGATGGGGTCGTCGCCGTTGGTCTTGACCGTGAACACCGTGGGGTTCTCGGCGGTGGCGTCGTAGATGATGCCCATGTACGCGTTCCAAACCATCGATTCGGCGGGCGTGTCGCGGCCGCCTTCGTTCTCGATGCCCACGTAGGCCACCACGATGCTGCCATCGGCGCCCGCGGCGATGGCGGGGCGGGCGGCGCCCGTGACGTGCTCGGGGCTGACGTCGATGGCGGGGCCCCAGCTCTTGCCGTGGTCCGTGCTGACACTGATGTAGGGCTGGTAGTCGGCACCGACCCACATGGCGTAGACATTGTCGGCCTCGTCGGCGGCGATGCGCACTTCGTGCTGCTGGATGCCGGTGGTGATGCTGACGGGGACGGCGTTCCAGGTCAGGCCGTCGTCTTCGCTCACGGCGACGTGCACTTGGTTGCAGAAGCTGCGTCCCAAGTAGGCGCGGCCGGCGTTGTCCGTCTCCACGTGGCCGCTCAGGCCGCCGCAGAAGTTGTCCATGGGAGTCGTGACGCTGCCACGGTTGGCGACGCCGGGGAAGACGGTGATGGCGGGGCCGAAGCCGAGGCCGCCGTTGAGGCTGGTGCTGCACCAGGTGTCGGCGACGCGGTTGACGCAGTAGTAGACGACGTTCTCGTAGCCAATGGTCTGCACCGTGCGGGGGGTGCCCGTGGTGATGCTCTGGTGGTCGTGGACGCCCGGCGGGATGCCGCCGCCCAGGAGGTTGCAGGTCCAGGTCTCGCCCTTGTCATCCGAGAAGTGGAGGGTGCTGGTCACGAGGGCGTGCAGGTCGCTGCTGAAGACGCGGCCGGTGTCCTTGTCCACGTGGACGAAGGGATCGTTGCTGTTGGGGAAGCAGGGCAGCCCAGCGGCGTTGTCGGGGCCCTTCTCTTCCCAGGTGGCGCCCTGGTCGCAGCTGCGGATGATGCGGGTGCCGACGCCCGTGCCACGGAAGTGCGTGAAGAACAGGCAGCCATCGGCGTCGCTGCCGATGGTGGGCTCGAAGGTGCTGAAGCCGAGGTAGCTGGCGGCACCGAGGGGGAATTGCTCGGGGTCGAGAGTGAAGCCGGGCACCAGGTCGGTGCCGTTCTGGCCTTCGACGATGCCGACGCTCACGGACGGGGGGACCGCCACGGTGTCGGGCGTGGGTTCGGAAGCGGTGTCGTCCACCGGTTCGCTCTGGGAAGCGCATCCGGCGAAGGCAAGGGAAGCCAGCACCAGGACGCTCAGCAATGCGCGCATGGCTCGTGGGCTGGCTCACGAGGTATAGGTGTTGTGTGCGAGGGGCTGCGCTTTGCGGGCGCCTGGACGGGCATCGATGGCCCGTTGCAGCCCCGTCCATCCCGCCATCCCGGGCAGTCGTCCGATGGCCTCGTCCACGGATCGCATCGCCTCCTGACCTTCGGTGTCGCCAAACAGGTAGCGGCTGGAGTGCACGATGTCGTCCACGTCGTGCTCGCCGGTGCCCACCGGCCGCCAGGCCTTCTCCATGAGCCACCGTGTGATGCGTTGCTGCTTGGGGCTGGCTTCCAAGCGCTGCCGGGCCTGGTTGTAGTAGAATGCGAAGTGGCGGCGCTCGTCCTTGACGATGCGGCCAAGCAACTCCTTCAGGACCGGGTGCTGGGTCTTGCGCATCATCTGTTCGTAGCCGGTGAGCGTCGTCAGCTCGTTGACGGCGCCCCACGTCATGTGCACGGCGGCAAAGTCCGGGCTCATGCGGTGGGCGACCCAGGTGCCTGCCGCCTTCACCGCACGGGCCACGGGGCCGCTGCGCGCCAAGCGGGCCTCGGCGTCGCGGCGTCCATCGTGGCCGGCGGCGGCCACGAACTGCTCCAAGGCCTTGCCATGGAAGTGCTCCTCGTACACCCAGCAACTCAGGAACGCCGCCACGTCGGGCTCTGCGGCGGCGGGCGTCGAAAGCAGATCCTTGAGGTAGAACAGGGTGTGGTCTTCGATGTTCATGGCGTAGCGCAGGAACGCCAACTCGGAGGCGTTGAGTGGATGGTGGGGCACCAGCTCCCAGTCCAGATCGGACGTGTCCAACTTCTTGCTCGCCGCGAGGTATCGTTCCACGTCGAATGCCATGCATCCCACGCGTCGGGAGCCCTAGTTAGACGTTCTCCCGACGCGGCATCATCGACGGCGCACGAGCACCAGCAACGCCAACACGGGGGCCCAGAACGGCACGGGGATTTGCTGGATGCCTTCGATGGCGCCTTCGATGGCGGAATCCGCCAACTCTTGGGTCAAGTCCACGCGCTTCTCGCTGAAATGGTAGAATGCCAACATCACGTGCATGCCATCGGCGTCCTCCACGACCCATGCCTCCACCGTGTCCGGGTCGTCGCTGGCATCCACCGGATCCAACACGTCCTGCAGGGAATCGGCCATCCGGACCTGCAAGGCCAGCACCGAGCCATCGGGCTGGACCTCGGTCACTTCGATGCGGGGCACGCCATGGAACATACCAGGGGCGAATTCCAGACTGACCGTCTTGCCGAGGCCTGCCTCCGATTCGATGATGGCGGTCACGTGCCCCTTTTCGCCTTGGATTTGCACGTCCATGTCGCCCAACGTCACGGTCTGCGTGGCCAAGCCGTCGTCGTCGTGGCCGATGATGGCTTCTGCGCCAATCCGACGCTCCGCCAAGGCATCCGCGTACTCCCCATCGTCGGGGAGCATGAACAATTCGGCCCGGCCCTCCAAGCGGTAGATGTGCTCCGCCACGCCGTCCAGGTGGCCCTCCACGTGCACGACCACGACGTGGTCGCTGCCATGGCAACGCAAGTCGCCATCCAGGTGGCAATCCAGGGACGCCGGCATCGCCAGCTTGGTCCAACCGATGGTCGGCGTGGCGGCGATCTTCACGGTGCACTTGGCGTCGTCGTGCAACTGCAGGAACGCCTCCCCCGCCGCGTCATGGAACGCCATGGACGTGACCCGGCCCTCGTGGGGCATCACGGCCTCCGCTGGGTGCTCGTGCAGCACCCGGTCGAGCAGCGGTCGGCCATCGCAAGACAAGTCCCGGACCGTGTTCTGCTCCGGCAGGCCCTCCAGCCGCAGGTGCTTGCCCTCCACGACCACGTAATCCCCCTCGTGGGCCATGGCAAACGAGCCGAAGCGATCGTCTTGCTCGGCTGCGCAACCAGGGCACGGCATGTCGACCTCCCAGCCACAGGCTTCCGCCTCGTGTTGCCACTGGTGCTCGGCCGCTTTGAGTGCCTCCATCAGCTCCCACTCGAGGGCCTGCTCGTCGTGGGCCATGCCCTCCTCGAACGCTTGCCATGTTGCCTGGTCCCAGCCTTCCTCCTGGCCGGCTTGCTTGCCCACGGCCCATTGTTCCTCCAATGCCGCGTACCGGTGGCGGAACTGGTCGTGGATTTGGGCGATGGCATCGTGGAACCCATCCGCGGCACAGGTCTCGAAGACGCAGTGGCTGCCGGACATGCGGCCGCCCATGTCCGTGCAGGCTTCGTCGTGGGGCGTGCAGGCGCCGTGGTGCGCCACGGACCCGTCGGGGCACGATTCCGCCATGGTGCCGGGCGCCGACTGGTTCCAGTGATCCGATTCGGACCACGTCGGGTCCTCGTGGCTCGCATGGTGGCTCGACGTGGAGTTGGGCTGGTCGCCATGGTGGGGCGACGTCGGGTCTTCGCCCGGCGCCGTCCCGTCGTGGGCGTGGTCTGGATCCGACGTTTGGTTGGCGTCGTGGCTGGACGCACTGGAACTCGTGCCCGGGGCGGGGCATGTCCCATCGGCGCAGTCGCCCTCCGCGACGGCGACGTTCGACAAAATCAGCAACACGGCCACGACCCACCGGAGCATGATGGGTCAAGCGCCACCGTGGCTACTTAGATGACGCAGCAAAAAGTTCTAATGTATCACTGGCCGGGCCGTTCACGCCACTGTGGAGAAAGGACAAATGGGCCAAAAGGCCCGAGAATTGATTGCACTCAACCCACGGGGGCGCCCAACGCCTCAGCCAGTGGGTCGCGCCAATCCAAGGCCTCCGCCACGGGCGCAAAGTGCACGCCATCGAGCAACAGGTGCGCCGTGGTCGCCAACAACACAATCCACGCGGAAGCCAAGTGCCAGCGCAGCCAGGCCCTGTGGCTCCAGCGACGCACGATGAGCACCTGCAAGGCCCCGCTGATGCCCAACGAGTACAAGGCCAGCGTCGCCAAGCCACCCCACAACAAGCCAATGCTCCAATGGTACACCGCCTCCACAAGGAACAGAATCGCGTGGATGGTGGCCCCCAGCAAAATGGCGTAGCTCGTCACCGAATGGAATGCCACGCGGCGTCGTGCCGAACCAAACCACCGGTTGAGGGTGCGGCGGCTGCGGCGCCCCAGGATGCCCCCGGTCGTCACGCTGGAGAGCACCAGGAACGCGGTCCAGTACCCCACCGCTTCGGCGGCGGGTGCCAGGTCCGCACGCTCCGGCTTGGGGGTCGCGCCCGCCGTCGCGTTGGGGGGCGGCGCATTGGGTCCAATCATGATGCGCGTGGCGGCGGTGAATGGCCACTCGTCGTATTCGGCCGCGTTGCGCGGGTGCTCGAAGAAGGCGGTCAGGTTGGCCGTCACATCGATGGGGGACGGCATGGGCTCCACGAGGAACACGGTGAACGACGTGGTCCATGTCTGGTCCGTGCCGGGTTGCAACCCGTCGAGGGTGTCCGGGGTGGTGCGCACCACAATCCGTTCATCGGACGTGACGTTGAACCATGCATCCGCCACGACGTGGAACGACTGGGGGGCCATGCGGGACTCGTTCAACTCGGGCAGACCCGAGAACACGCTGGGCATGGTGATCTCGATGCGGTGCTCGCCCGGCACATGGTCACCTTGCCAACGCAACCGCACGGGCTCCCCGGGGCCCGGGGTGGGCAGGTCGAAGCGAGAACCCGTCGGGTCCCGCAAGCGCAGCGAAGGCGACGGCGCCTCGGGGCCTTGCGTGGTGTTGGCACGGAAGACGACTCGGGCCTCGGTGGCGTTGGCCGGCAACACGAACCGCACCTCCCCTTGGCGCTCCTCGTCGTATTCCGTGACCTCCTGCGCTGGCAGCGTCGTCCAGTCGCGCCGGTCCAGGATGGGCTCCGGCCGCGGTTCCAGGCTCAAGGACGGCGCGCCGCGGACGTCAAACGTCAACTGCAAATCCATCAGCTCCGCCAGCCACTGGTTCTCCACCGTTGCCTGCACCCGCACCGGCTCGTTGAGGCTGACATTCTGCGGCGCCTGGACGTCGAGGCTAAACATCTGCGCCAGGCTCGGCCCGAAGCGACCGCCGCCCTCTTCGTGGCACTGGAAGCAGTTGGATTCCTCGAGGCCCGTGCCACGCTCTGGTGGAGGGGTCTCCTGCACGGTCTGCGCCGCTGCGGTGGCGAGCAACAGCACCACGACCAGCAGACGACGCTTCACGGGCCCGCCACCGGCGCGGGGCTCATAGGGGCGACGATGCCCGCCGCATGCGCTGTCTATTCGACGCCGCAGAACTCGATGAGTTGCTCGGGCGTGACGATGGGGCCGAACTTCTCCTTCAGCGCCAACAGGCCCTTCTTCTGCTCAGCGTAGATTTCGAAGAGGCGCTCGGGGCAGTTCTCTTCCTTGCTGTACGCCTCGGTCTGCAGATCGATGCGCGCGATGATGTTGTCGATGTACAGGCTGAATTGGCGCTGGTACAGGTCCTGGTGGTAGTCCTTGCCGACGATTTGGTCGAAGATGGTGACCAAGTCATCGAACAGGGGCAGGTAGCCGATGGGCGTGTTGATCGCCTGGACGTCGCCGTGGGCGCGGCGCTCGAGCCAGGAGAGCCAGCCGCGCACGTCGCGCTTCTCGCCCAGCAGGCTCGTGTTGGTGGGGTCGCCACCGCGGGCCGCGTGGGTCAGGAAGTAGTTCATGCCCGCCATGATGGGGCGGTCGTCGAGCTTCTGGCTGCCGAAGAACTCGAACTGGGCCTGCATGTAGTCCGTCAGGGGACCGGGGATGAACGAGGCGTTGGCCCAGGGGGCGCGCTTGACGCCGGAGGCACCAATCTCGGCGGCGGTGGCCGCGGACTGGATGCTGGCACCGATGACGACGCCTTCGTCGCTGTTCTTGGCGACCCACACCGGGGGCATGGTGTCGCTGTCGCGGCCCGAGTAGGTGATGACCTTGATGGGGACGCCATCGGTCGAGGAGGCGAGCTCCTCGTTGTAGTTGTGGATCTTGTTGGCGCTCAGGGTGCAGCGGGCGTTCTTGTTGCTGAAGGGAATCGGGTTGCCGTCGGCGTCCGTCTTGCCTTCTTCCCAGGTGCCCGTGTAGTGCTTGCCCAGCTTGGGGCGGGCCCAGCCGTCGCCTTCCCAGCGGGGCTTGCCGGCGGTGTCAATGAGCACGTTGCTGAAGATGACCTCGGCGGGCTCTTCGCCGCGCAGGCAGCGCATCAGGAAGGGGTCGCTGTCGCGGTTGACGTCGCGGACGATGCCGAAGATGCCGATTTCGGGGCAGACGGCGCGCACGGTGCCGTCGTCGGCAATCCACATCTGCGCCAGGTCGTCGCCGATGAAGTCGCTGCCCACCATGGCGGTGGTGGTCTTGCCGCAGCCGGATGGCGCGGCGCCGGCGATGAACGTCTTGCGGCCGCGGGGGCCCGTCATGCCCGTGATGAACATGTGCTCGGAGAGCTGCTCGCCGCGGCGCTCGTAGGTGCACAAGTCGACCGTCAAGCGGTGGTTGCCCTTCTTGAGCATCAAGGCGTTGCCGGCGTACGTGGTGAACATCGAGTACGTGGTGCGGCAGTTGCGGTCCGTGTAGACGCGTGCCTTGGGGACGTCCTCGCTGCGGAAGCTGCCCATGGTGTGGCAGTTGGTGAAGAACGTGCCAGCGCGTTCGGCTTCCGCGTCGAAGGCGGAGAACACGTTGGGGTACAGGATGTTGCCCGAGTGGACCACGTAGAACGAATCCGTGATCATGATGGCGGGCACGCTGGGGGCGGCGCCGACGGGGCCACGGTTCCAGAAGCACACCAGCATGGTCTTGTCCTGCATGACGCCGGCCATGTGCTGCGCGATGTACTCGCGGGCCTCGTCGCGGGGCTGCTTGTTGGCCATGCTGCTGATGCGCTCGTCCTCATCGACGATGTAGTACGTCTGGCTCATCAGGCGACCCTGCTCTTCGGGCAGGTCGTAGTGGCACGTGTGGCCGGGGAGGGCCAACTCGAATTCTTCGCCGCGCAGCAACGCGCCTTGGCGGGCGTAACCGAAGTCCGCTTCGGAGCCGCTGTTGAACCAGATGGCCTTGGGCTGCATGAGCTGGGCCGCGTTGGCGATCTTTAGGATGGCGTCCTCGTTGGACAGGGTCGCGAACTTGGCGCGGTTCGGTTCGTCGCAGAGGGACTCGATGAGCTTACGCGCTTCATCGACCGTCTGGATGCCTCCGGTCGCGGCCAGGATATCGTTCTGGATCTGTGTGTCAACTTGCATGTCGCCAATCCCCAGGGATAGAGAAGCGGGGCTCCCCTATATTCGGCGCGACTAAGGGGTCCTGTTTGAAGGTTGCCGACGACCCGTGGTGCATCGATGCGCCGCGTCTCCACTGGAAAGCGGGGTCTCAGCTGGTGGGCGGGTCCGGCACGAGCGGGTCATTCCACCCGATGTCGTGGGCGATGCCGAGGTTGGTTCCGTCCAGGAACAAGTGCAGGGCCAGGAACAGGAGCGTCGCCATGGCGAAGCCGAAGTGGGTCCAACGCCACTTGCCGTGGCCCCAGGCTCGGATGAGGGGCACTTGGACGGCGCCGGTGACGGCCAAGCCGATGAGGCAGACGATGCTGGCGCCGCCCCATAGCACGCCGACGGTCCAGTGGTATGCGGTCTCGATTAGAAACAGCGTGAGGTGCGCGATGGCCGCGGCCAACAAGCCGTACGAGAGGAAATTGTGGAATGCGACGCGGCGACGCGCCGTGCCAAAGATGCGATTGAGGTGGCGGCGGCTTGCCTTGCCAAAGACGCCTCCACTGGCCATGGAGGCGACCATCAGGAACGTCGTGGCGTAGCCGATGGCTTCGGCGACGGAGGCCACTTGGACGCCTCGGGGCACGAACACGGGGACCTCGTTGACTTGGGTGCCGATGGTTGGCACGCCGTCCGTCGCGCCGATGGGGATGCGGAACGAGTCCATCATGACGGCGTCGCTGGGGTTGTTGCGATCGTCGTGGTCGTAGTGCATGCGCAGCCGCACGTGCAGGTTCAACCACTGCCCTGTGGGGTCGGCGTCGAGAATCATCGGCAATTCGAAGCCTTGGGCTTCGTTTGGCTGCAGGGCTCCGTCGATGCCTTGGAAGAAGGACCGCTCCGTGTTGTTGACCCATGCGTCCAGTCGCAGTTGGAAGGGCACCGGTTCCACCTGCGGGTCGGCACCGCTCCCATCGGCCAGGCGCATGGCCGCGCCCACGCTCCAGCCACCGTAGCCCAAGGCCTGGATGCCTTCGGCATCGAGCACCAAGACTTCGCTGCCCCCGGGTCCTTGTGTGTTGATGCGGTGCGTGCGGTCTGGGTCGATGCTGCCGTTGACCAATAGGCGCAGGTCCGCCGGCGTGCTGCCGGTCGGGGCCAAGTGGATGCGAAGCTCGGTCGCCCCGGCGGGCACTTGGACGCGCATCCACTCCACTTGCTCTTGCGTGGCGGACAGCGTCGGCCGGCCCGTGACGGGGTCAACGTGCACGCCCGTGGCATCGACGCGGATGCGGCCATCGATGGTCTGGTGCGTTGGCGGGACGCTGCTTTCGAACCGCAACGCCGGGGCCTCGGAGATGTCGATCTCGATGCTGGCTTCCTGCAGCTCGGAGGCCCACGTGTTGACGAGCACAGGGCGCAGCAGGATGCGGCCATCGTCGGCCGCGGACGGCTCGATGAACGCCTCGAAGGGCGGGGTCCACGTCAACTCGTTGTTGCCTGGGCCATGGCAAAAGCCGCACTCCGTGTCCATGGGCGCTGGGTAGTCGCCGGGCTGGGCGATGACGCCTGCCGCCAACAGGACCATTGCGAGGACCAATCCGCGCCGCACATCGAGAAACCCTTCCCGGGGCTACTTAGTTGTGGCGTGCGCGTCGTCGAAACGTCAGCGCGCTCGTTCCGCGGGCACGATGGGGTCCGTGTAGTTCAGCGCCTCTTGGATGAAGCCGAAGTTCTGGCCATCGAGCATCATGTGCACCAAGGTGAACACGATGGCGCCGATGGTCAGAGAGAAGTGGGTCCAGCGCCAGACGCTGTAGTTCCAGTGGCGGATCATCGGCACCTGCGCCGCGCCCGTGACGCCCAACCCGAACATGCACAGGATGGCGAGACCGCCCCAGAGCAAGCCCAGCTGCCAGGGGTAGTTGGGCTCGATGTTGTCCATCACGAAGATGGTGGTGTGGGCGATGGCGGCGGCGATGATGCCGTAGGAGAGGAAGTTGTGGAATGCCACGCGGCGACGCGCGGAGCCAAAGAGTTGGTTCTGCCAGCGTCGCGTCGTCTTGCCAAAGATGCCGCCGGTGATGATGCTCATCAGCAACAGCAGCGTCGCCCCGTAGCCGATGGCTTCGGAGATGGCGGCCATGCTGACGCCGGTGGGGACGAAGGAATCCGTGACGATGGCGGCCGGTTCCAGGCCGACTTGGACGGTGCCGTTGCCCGTGGCGCGCACGGGGGCCGTCTGCATGACGGTCATGTTGGACCAGTCTTCCTCGGTGGGTGGCTCGTGGTCGTAGTAGGTGGTGGCGTTGCCAAAGACCCGGATCTGCTCGTCCGCGCCGGGTTCTTGCAGGATGGTCAGGCGCCACTCGAAGACTTGGTTCAGGCCCTTGGCCAACGGGCCGGCATTGGTCTTGACTTGTTGGACCTCTTCCGTGACGTTGAACCAGGCGTCCATGCGGACGGTGAAGCCGATGTTCTGAGGGTCCTGGGTGCCCGCGGTGGCCAGGGTGGTTTCCGCTTGGACGGTCCAGTTGCCAAAGCCGCCACTGGCCACGTCCGCTGCGCCGGGGGCTCGGAACACCTCCGTGGCGCCTTGGCCGGCGTCGTTGATGACGGCGCGGGGGGTCCCGTCCAGTGGCGTGCGGGCATCGAAGACCCGCATGGTCAGGTCCGCGCCGTTCGTGGGGCTGGGGTCGTCGGGGATGAGGGCCAAGCGCAGCGCGGTGGCTCCGGTGGGGACATCGACGCGGACATTGGCCCGGGCCGGCTCCGTGAGGAAGTTGTTCTGCGGCGCCAACGGGTTGGTGGGCGTCGAGGGCTCGAAGGCGATGCTGCCTGCGGCGGTGGCGTCCACGGGATCCGCGCCGCCCACGAAGCGCAGGCTCGGCGCCTGGCCGATGTCGAGCGTGACGAACATGTCCAACTGCTGGGCGCGCCAGAGGTTCTGCAACTCGGCCGTCAGGGTGAATTCGTCGCCGGGCGCCGGCTCCACCAAGAGGGGGAAGACCTCGAAGTTGGGGTCCATGTCGGGGTTCCAAAGGCCCGGTGCATGGCAATCCCAGCACACGGTCTGGTCCTTCGGGACGTATTCCGTGCCGTCTTGTCCCGCCACAAGCCCTGCCGTCAGCAGAAGCGCGGCCAGCAACAGGAGTCGGACACGGTGCACGGGCTCGGATGCCTGTCCTGGGTTCTTGAAGTCTCTGACCCCGTCCTCGCCCCGCTGCGTCTATGACCAAGCCCATGGTGGCCGCCCCGTGGACCAAGAGGCCCTGAAGAAGCAGGCCGGTGAAGCCGCCGCCGCACTCGTCGAAGACGGCATGGTGGTCGGGCTCGGCACCGGCTCCACCGTGCGCTACACCATCCTCGAATTGGCGCGCCGCGTGCGCGAAGAGGGCCTGCAAATCGTCGGCATCCCCACTAGCGAAGCCAGCGCCCAATTGGCGCAAGAAGGCGGCATCGAATTGACCGACCTGGACGCCCACCCGGTCGTCGACTTGACCATCGACGGAGCCGACGAAATCGACCCCCACTTCCACCTCATCAAGGGCGGCGGTGGCGCGTTGACGCGTGAGAAGATCGTCGCCAAGGCCAGCAAGCGCATGGCCGTTGTCGCCGATGCCAGCAAGGAAGTGGAACTCCTGGGCTCCACGTTCCCGCTGCCTGTGGAGGTCATCCGCCTGGGACTCACTCCCGTGCAACGCCTGCTGGAGTCCTTGGGGGCTGACGTCACGGTCCGCAAGCGCGACGGACACATGGTGCTCACCGACAACGGGCACCCCATCCTGGACGCCAAGTTCACGCACATCGAGGACCCCCTGGCCCTCGAACAGACCCTGGACCTCTACCCAGGCGTCGTGGAATGCGGATTGTTCCTAGGTCTGTGCGACACGGCCTTCGTGGCGCGCGCCGACGGCGTGGCCACCCTTCACCGCGACGGGTAGGCGCTCGGCCAACGCATCCAGCGCCTGCTGCTTGGCGCGAATCGCTTCGTGCGCTTCGTGGGCGTAGTGCTCGTAAATCTCCTGGGCTGGGATGCTCAACTTGTAGCGATGCATGGGGCGGCCCTTGCCTTCGCGGGGAATCGGCTCGGATTCCACCCAGCCCCGCTCCCGCAACGTGCGCATCCCCACAGAGACTTCCGGTTGTCGCAGCCCGGTGCGGGACACCACGGTCTTGGTCGGTACGGGCGAGTCGGCCACCATGCACGCCACCAGGGTCGCCTCGACGCGGCCGACCCCGAGACGCATCAGACTCTCGGCCAATGGAGCGTCGTGCGATTTCTTTCCCATGCAAAAATGGTGGTCCCTGACTGTATTTGGGCCTGCACGGGTCGGCGCCCCCGCCCACGGCCCAAAACGCCCCTGCGGCCCCACCGAAGCCGCCCCCTGGGGTTTTTACACCGCGCCAGGGTGGGACGCCACGATGACAGAGAACGTCCAACCCGGTCAGGAGCTGGCTTACAGTGAAGAGCTGCTGCCTGGCACCGGGACCTACGACGACGGCGAACACATCCGCGCCGCCGTCTACGGGACCACCAACGTGGATCCCGAGACCATGATGATCAGCGTGGAACCCCACGGCAAGCGCGTCACCCAAATCGAGAAGGGCGACATCGTCGTCGGCCGCGTCACCTACGTCAAGGAGGCCCTCGCCTCCGTCCAAATCCTCGCCATCCGTGGCAAGGAAGGCAGCCTGCTGCAACAAGTGGAAGGCACGCTGCACGTCTCCAAGATCGACAACCGCTACATCAAGGACGTCGCCGACGAATACCGCTGCGGCGACATCATCCGCGCCAAGGTCATTGGCCTCAAGGGCGGCCCCCAGTTGGCCACCGACAAGCCGGAGTTCGGTTGCATCAAGGCGTTCAGCCGCCGCGACCCCACGCTCATGATGGAGCTCAAGGGCGACGTCGTCGTCGACCCCGAGGACAACCACCGCGAGAAGCGCAAGTTGGCCTCGGATTACGGCAGCGGGACCGTCTGAAGCGGCCCCTTCAAGCCACGGTCTAGCACAACCCACATATAGGGCATCCAAGTCGGCCGCCCCAATATGGAACTGCGGGTGCTCCACCAGAAGGACAACGAACTCGAAGTCGAGGTCCTGGGCGAGAACGAGACCCTCCTCAACCCCGTCAAGCAGACCCTGCTGGCGGACACGGACGTGGAGATCGCCGAGTACATCATCGAGCACCCCCAGCTCAGCGTCCCCAAGATCTTCCTCCGCACCAGCGGCGCCGACCCCAAGAAGGTCCTGCAGCGCGCCATCAAGGAGCTGGTCGGCCAGTTCGACTCCTTCGAGGACGCCTTCGTCAAGGCCCTCAAGTGAAGCCTCCCGCGGCCGACCAGGCCATGGGCATGGGGACCTACCTGACGGGCGAGCCCGGCATCGGTGGACGTCTCCGCGCTGAACCAGAAGATTTCCGCGTCATCGAGCTCGGGCCAGGCCCCAAGCCCGCCGACGACGGTCGCTTTGCCGCCGCCCGCATCCGGCTGCGCAACTGGGAAACCAACCGGTTTGCCGGCAAGGCCGCCGGGCGCCTCAAGATTCGCCGCGGGGGCGTCGGCTTTGCCGGCATGAAGGACAAGCGCGCCGTCACCGAGCAATGGTTCACGTTCCAAGCCCGCAGCGACAAGCTCGGCGCCTTGGAAGAACTCCAAGACGTCGAAATCTTGGAGACTCGCCGCACCGCCAGCAAGCAATTCGCCGGCGCCCACGACGGCAACCGCTTCGTGCTGCGAATCCGCGAGCACAACGGCGACCTGGACTCCGTCCGCGCCATCATCTCCCGCATCGACGATCTGGGCGGGGTGCCCCACTACTTTGGGCCCCAGCGCTTTGGCAGCGGCGTGCGCCCCATCACGCCCCTCATGGGCAAGGCCCTCGTCGCCGGTGAACTGGAAGAAGCCGTGCGCTTGTACTGTGGCCACCCCATGGAAGGCGAACGGGAAGACACCCACGCCGCGCGGACATGCTACGAAGAGACCCGCGACCCCGCCGCCGCTCTCGAATTGCTCCCGGAGCAACTCGACTTGGAGCGCGGCATCCTGAAGCGCCTCGTGGAGCGCCCCGACGATTGGCGCCACGCGCTGCTCTCCTTGCCCAACAACCTGCTGACCCTGTTCATCCACAGTTGGCAGAGCCTCGCCTTCAACCGCATCCTCACGGCCCGCATCGACGCCGGCCTCGGCATCCGTGAAGCCCACATCGGTGACCGCGTCATGGCCATCGACGACGACGGCACCAAGACCGTCCTCGTGCACGCAGGCAACCAGGCCCGCATCCAAGAGGAGATTGACCGCCGCCGCGCCGCCCCCACGGCCATCTTGCCCGGCCTCGACTCCGAGCAAGCCCAAGGCGAACCAGGCGACATCGAAGCCCGCGTCCTGGACGACATGGGCATCCACGCCCGCGACTTCCGCATCCGGGAATTGCCTCGGCTGGCCAGTCCCGGCCGCCGCCGCAGCGTCCTGCAACGGGTCGACGACCTACAACTGGACATCGTGGACGGGGACCCCGTCATCGGGTTCTCCCTCGGGCGCGGCAGCTACGCCACCACGGTGATGCGCGAGGTCATGAAGACCACGCCCGAGCACTACTGACGGTCTAGGCCGCTTGGCTGCCGGCCAACACGAAGTGGGCCAACAGCGCCTCAATCTGGATGCGCTCGTTGCTGCCTTCCACGAGGCGGAACTCGATTTCGCCGACCTTGTCGATGAGGCGGACCTTCTGGGCGTCGGCGATGCTGAGATCGAAGACGCTCCGGTGGATTTGTCGAATCACGTCTTCGCCGCTGAGGCCGTAATCGATGAGCAGGCCATCGAGGCGGTTGCGGGCACCCATGAAGTCGCCATCCAGGGCGGTCTCAATGAGGGCCTTGACTTCGTCCGGGCGGGCCGTGCTGGTGGTCTTGTAGATGGCGTCCGCGTCGATGGTGCCTTCGATGGCGGCCGCCACCTGCAAGGTGTTGACGGTCTTGCGCAAGTCGCCCTTGGCCACGAAGATCAGCGCGTCGACGCCGTCGGCCGTGATGTCCACCTTCTCCTGGGTCGCGATCTTGCGAATGTATCCCTTGATTTGGTCCGTGTTGAGGGGGCGGAACCGGAACACGGCGCAACGGGACTGGATGGGGTCAATGATTTTGCTGCTGTAATTGCAGCTCAGGATGAAGCGCGTCGTCTGCGTGTAGCGCTCCATGGTGCGGCGCAACGCGGACTGGGCGTCGTGGGTCAAGGCGTCGGCTTCGTCCAAGAAGACGATCTTGAATCCGGTGCGGTCGGTGGTGCTGACGCGGGCGAACTCCTTGATCTTGCCACGCACGACGCCGATGCCACGTTCGTCGGACGCGTTGAGTTCCAAGAAGCGGCCCTTCCAGTCGTCGCCGTACAGGTCCTTGGCCAACGCGATGGCGCTGGTGGTCTTGCCGGTGCCGGGTGGGCCGGCGAACATCATGTGGGGGATGCTCTTGTTCTGCACGTAGGCCTTGAGCCGCTCGACGGTCTCCTCCTGGCCAACGACGTCCCCCAGGGTGTGGGGGCGGTACTTCTCCACCCAGACGTCCTTCATCGGCCGCGGGACTCGCACGGGGTTGATGAAAGGTCCGTGTCGGTGGCTGGAACCACGCCTATGCGGGCGCCAGCATGCCGTCCATGCGGGCCAGGGGCACCACGGCCACGGCCCCTTCGAGCGCGGCCCATTGTCGGCCCATGTGTTCTTCGCGGGCCTGCTCCACCGTGCGCAGCGCCTTGAGACGCAACTGCACGCCGTCGAAGCGCCGCACCAGCTCGTGGGCGTCGGCCGCGTCCTGGAATTCCATGGCGAGGAGCTTCTTCTGCATCCGGTTGTTCCGGACCACGTCCCAGAACTTGTTGGCGGCCACGTAGACGTCGGTGTGCAGGTCGTCGTCCATGTCCAATGCCACCACGCGGGCGCCATGCTGCAGGGCCCAGCGGTATGCGGCGTCCAAATCGGGGCTCGGCAAGGCAACCTCACCAAAGCGCTGCAGCAAGCGCAGCAAGTGGTGCTGGATGGGGTCGAGGCCGGAGAACACGTCGTCCCGGTCCTTCTCGGGGGCGTCGCTGGAGCCGGCGCCAAGAATCGCTTCCAGGCCCGGGGCCCCGGCGCCACCAGGCAAATCGGGGACGTCCACGGGGTCCGGCATCAGAGACGCCGGGTCCTCGGCTTCGGCCAATGCCTGCAGCCCCGCCAGATCCTCCGGCGGCACGCCAAGGGCCACGACCTCGGGCCGCAGCTCGTCCAGTGCCTTGGTCACGGCGTCGCCGTCGGGAAGGAAGCCAGGGATGGTGCCAAGGACCGTGCCCTGGGGGGTGTCGCGCCGCTCCACATGGCCACGAGGCCGCCTCGGGTCCAAGAACCACGCGGACCGCGTCCGAGGCGACCGTTTAATAGCGCCCCACGTCCCTGTGGCCTATACAGGAGTCCACATGAAGATCGACATCGGCACGGAAGGCAAGATCCTGGGCACCAAGCGCGTCAGCCCCAACGGGCAGGTCAGTGGCCTGTCGGAATACGCGGGCGAAGAGGTGTTGATCATCTACCCGGGGCCCCGCGAACCCCGCATCAAAATGGACGCCAAGGACTACGTGCACGAGGTCGAGAAGGCGGTGCACAACCAGATGAAGACCGCCTTTGGCCAATACAAGGGCCTCAAGGAACGCTACAAGGACGAGACCGAAGCGACCCGGGCGTTCATCAAGGAAAAGAGCCCCAAGACGTTCCATGGACTCATCGAGAACGTCGATTCGTGGGTGGGTGGCCAGGTCAAGAAGGCCGAATCCAAGGTCGCCCAGAAACTCGGCGACCAAGAATAGTCCTGGGTGCAACCATCGTCCACAAAGGGTGAAGTAGCGCGGGCTGGGTCGAGGGGCGTGGCTGGAACGACGGCGCGTGTCTTTGGCGTGCTGATGCTATTGCTGGGCATTTCCTTGCTCGTGGCTGGGGCCGCGGTGTTCATTGCGGGCTCCGTGGACGCCAAGAACTACGAGGAAGAGCGCACCCCGTTCAACCGGGACGGCGAACGCGAGATGGCCCACGATGCCGCCATGATGGGTGGCGTCGTGGCGGCCGGTCTCGGCTTCTTGGTCACCATCTTGGGTGTGGTGCTCTTGGTGGCGCAGCGGGATGGCCAGCAGCAGCAACAAGTGGTGTTGGCCGACGGCGGCTCCGACTCCCGGGTGGTATCGCAACAGCAACGCCGCCCCGTCATCGTCGGCGGCTCCGTGGCGGCCGTGGCCGGCCTCATCCTCATTGCCTTGTTCACGGCCGGCTTGGCCGGAGAAGGTCCGGCGGCGACCATCGTCGGCAACGACGCCCCGTTCCGGCAAGTGGGCTTCGACAGTGGCCAAGGCACCATCCAGGCCGGCAAGGCAGGCGGTGTCGTGATTGGCAACCCGTACCAGGAGCGGTTCGCGGCGCACCCCGATGCGGACCTGATGGTCGTGGAGGCGCACTGGGACGACGCCGAGCACGGGGTCTTGTATCTGCGCGTCGCAATCGATGGCGACGAGGCCTACCGTGGCAGCACCACGCCCGGGGAGGAATTCCAGTTCGCGGTCCGTGGCGATAGCCAGGTGCAGATCACGCTCGAGCCGATGCCGGACCAGGTCGTGCAGGGGTTGGACGTCTCCGTGGACCTGCTCTACTTCCGCTGAATCGGTTCCAACGAGCCATCCTCGGCGATTTGCTGGATGTCGTCCAGCGTCGCCCGGACATGGGCTTCCGTCGTTTCCGCCACCGAACCCGGGCGCAGCACGTACTCGATGTGGTGCTTGCGTCCCGTCCAAGCGCGCACGATGCTGGCAATCTCGACCAGCGCCGCCACGGGCGCGACCTGCGCGAAGCCGGACACGTCGTCCACGACGATGGTGCACGGGCGCTCGGCCTTGTCGACGATGATGCGGCGCACACGGCTGGCAATCAACTCCAGGAGGCTGGCGTTGGGCACGAACGCTTCGTGCTCGGGGTCTTGCACCACGGCGCGCAGCTCGTCGGTCACGGTGTCGACGATGAAGACGTGCTTCATGTCAACGCCCGCGGCATCGAACTCCTTGCGCACCGTCTGGATGGGCACCGTGGAGGTGATCACCAGCACGCTACGGTCGGCTGCAAGGTGTTTGACACGAGCGGCAAGGCGTTCCCGGGGACCATCGAGGATGACCAATCGGGACGCCATGGGACTTCGGATTCCGGGTTGGT
>JBFKTF010000015.1:0-18398 GCA_041636435.1 Thermoplasmatota archaeon | reverse complement strand
GCCCATGCGCTGTGCCAGTTCCACCAAGAAGTCGGCGGCGTCTTGGACGGTGTCGATTTCGGAGTGGATGACGTCGACGCCGTTGGCTTGCAGGGCCTCCACCAACGCCAAGGGGTTCTCGTCTTTGTCGACGACGACCAAGTCGGGTTCGAGGGCGAGGATCTTGTCCAGGTCGGCGTCCTTGGTGCCCCCCACGTGCGGGATGGAGTCGACCCAGGGGGACGGGAAGATGCAGAAGCGGGTGCGGCCGACGACGTCGTCAGCGAAGCCCATGTCGTGCAGACTCTCGGTGTGGCTTGGGACGAGGCTCACGACGCGCATGCGACCTCCAGCCAGAAGCCAGCCATGGTCTTCATCATCTCGATGGTGCCGGCCAAGTCGCCGGGTTTGGTGATGAAGGCGTTGGCGCCCCCCGCGTAGGCGCCTTCGATGTCGCGGCTGGCACCGGAGGTGGTCAGGACCACGATGGGCGTGGAACGCGTGGCCTCGGCGGCGCGCAGGTCCGCCAGCACCTCCAAGCCGTGGGTGCCCGGCATGTTGAGGTCCAACACGATGAGGTCCGCGCCCACGGATTCCTGCAAGGCGTCCGCCTGCCGTCGGGCGGTGCGAATCTCGGCATCGGGTGCCGCGAGGCGGAGCGCCTGCTCCAAGAGGATGAGGTCCCCGGCGTCGTCGTCCACCAGCAGCACGGTCGCCACGCGTCGCACAGGGTCGGCCAGCGGATAAGCGGCGCGACATTCAGCGTCTCCGACCACAAGGGACTTAGTCCGCTCCACCTGAACAGGTTCCGTGGAGGACGAGCCCCGCCAGGACGACCGCCCCTTCTGGAAAGGACTGCGGAAGAAGCCCCAGCGCGACCGCCCCCACCCATTTGCCCATGAGCGCAGCGGCGCCGTGGAGGCGCGCCTGGACGCCAAGCGAGTGACGTATATGTGGCTGGGCGGCGCCACGGTGCTGCTTCTGACCGGCCTGCTCATGGCGTACCGTTTCAGTGAATACGGCACCCAAGCACCGGGCTGGATTGGCACGCCCCTGGCGTTCCTGGCGTCGTTGTTGCGCATCGACCACGCCCCCGATGCTTCGATGTGGGAGCAGTGGACGTTGGTGCCGCTGTTCATTGGCTTGGCCCTGCTTGGCTTCGGATTTTTCCGCCAAGCCTGGAGCAAGCGCCTCGTCATGGTTGGCTGGTTGCTGTTTGGGTTCTACTGGGGCCTGACGGCGATTGACCTGTTTGCCAGCGAAGACCAGGACATCGTGAACTTCATCTTCGCCATGTTCGGCGTCTACTTCTTCGCCTATTTGGCCTACCAGAACTGGCTGGACTTGGTCCGCGAAAGCGAGACCCACAGCCTGCATTTCCTCAACGTCACCGCCTTCGTGGCGGCGGGCACCTACTTCGTCATCGCCAAGATCACGTTCCTGCGGGTCTGGCTCATCAACGTCGTGGGCAACCACACCAAGGGCATGCTGGGCCTGTTTGGCCAAGGCGAATCGAAGAACCTCCAATTCGTCATCGACAAGGAGGACACCAACGGCCCTGTGACGTTCTTCTACCCGGACAAGTACTGCAACCCGTACCGTCCGGAACCCGAAATCGGCCTCGACAACGACGCCGTGGGCCGCTACTGCGCCGGCCTTCCCCCGGAGCAACAACGAGTCGTGACGTACCCCGAGCCGCAGGGTTGGTTCGAGGAGAACATCCTGTTCTACACGCCGGAGGGCGCCGTGGAGCAAATCGTCCCCGTCAGCATCATCCTGGCCTGCACGGCGATCCAGAGCATCATGCTCTTCGTGGGATTGTTTGCGGGCACCGAGGCGCACTGGAAGAAGAAGCTCCAGATGAGCCTCATCGTGGGCGCCGTCATCTACGTCCTGAACCTGGTGCGCAACACCGGCATCATCTGGTTCTACGGCCAAGGCTTGTCGAGCTTCTGGGTCATGCACAACGCCATTGGCAAAGGTGGCTCACTGCTGGCGATGATTGGCATCGCCTTCGCGGTGTTCCGCTGGTTCCCAGAATTCTTCCACAGCCTCAGCGCCGTGTTGGACCTGCCCGACCGGGATGGGCCCATCGAGCGGACCCTGAAGTTCGGTCGACGTCGCCCCAAGGTCGCCGTCCCGGCCTAGCGGGGCAGCTTCCAGGTGGATTGCTTGCCACTGATGCGCGTCGGCGACATGCGCAAGTAGAACACTTGCTGTGGCGTCCGCAATGGCTTGCCGCTGGGGAAGTGGCCCTCCTTGGGCGGGTCCGGTAGCAGGTAGATGGCGTCGCGGGCCCGGTCGATGTCGTCGTTCAGGGTGAGGCGTTCGAGCTCGCCAAACACCTGCACGGTTTCCCAGACATCGTCGCCGGCCACGTGCGTCACCACAAGGCAGGCTTCCTTGCTGGAATCGATGTAGTGGTCCTTCGTGCCGGGGTGGCTATGGAAATAGACATCGTGCCCGTCGTGGCCAAAGAAAATGGGGATGGCGTAGCTGCGACCCCCATCCGCCATGGAGAGGATGCCGAACCGGCTGGCCGACAAAATCTCGTGAATCTGGGACTCGCTCAGGTCCTCCATGGCCAGGGCAACGGGTTGCACGGATAAGCTGGAGCGCCTGGGGCATTGGACCAGCATGGGCCTGCGCCCCCACCGGCGTTGTTGAATCCTGGCCAGCGGGGCGGACCCCATGGATTGGCGCACGGCGGCCATCGGCGTGGCCCGCATCGGCATGGCCTGGATTTTCCTGTGGCCCTTCTTCGACAAGCTCCTCGGCCTTGGATTCAGCACGGCCCGAGAAAACGCCTGGATTCGCGGCGGCAGCCCCACCAATGGGTTTCTGCAGTTCGGCTCCGACCCGTCGGGGCCACTGCATGGCATGTTCACCGCCATGGCGGGGCACCCCGTCGTGGACGCATTGTTCATGCTGGGCTTGCTGGGCATCGGGCTTGCGTTGGCCCTCGGCATCGGCATGCGCGTCGCGTGCGCCAGCGGCATTGCGCTGTTCTTGCTGATGTGGCTGGCCATCATGCCCATGGACCGGGGCACCGACCACAACCCATTCTGGGACGAGCACCTCCAATACAGCGCCCTGCTGGCGCTGTTGTTCGTGGTGGACGCAGGCCGCCATTGGGGCCTTGGCGAGCGGTGGGCAAGGCTCCCCCTCGTGCAGCGGCATGCTTGGCTGCGTTGAAGCGCCAGCAAGGGCGCTATAAGTGGCATCCCCGTGCGCGGCTCGTTGTTCCGCGTCGCGTACGGTAGCGCATCCTGGCTCACCACCAGCCTCGGCTTGGCCATCCTCATGGCCGGCATTGGCCCCGCCATTGGCCAACCCTGGTTGCTGCAACTCAGTTTCGTCCCATTCTTCCTGTTCCTGTTCTTCTGGTTCTTCTTCCGCGACCCCGACCGGGCCGTGCCCGAGGCCGGCTTGGCTTGCCCAGCGGACGGCAAGGTGGTCCGCATCGATGAAGTGGACGACCCCGACGTCGGCCCGTCCCAGCGGATTGCCATCTTCATGAGCCCCCTCAACGTCCACGTCAACCGCTTCCCCTTGGCCGGCAACGTGCAACGCGTCACGCACCACAAGGGCAAGCACGTGCCGGCGTTCAACAAGGACAGCGACCGCAACGAGCGCGTCGAGACCGTGTTGCAAACCGAGCTGGGCACCGTCAAGGTGGTGCAGATTGCCGGCGCCGTCGCGCGCCGCATCGTGCCGTACAGCCAGAAAGGAGACGCCGTCAAGAAGGGCGAGCGCCTGGGCCTGATCCGCCTGGGCAGTCGCTGCGACTTGTACGTCCCCAAGGGATCTGTGTCCTGGAACGTCCAGATTGGCGACCGCGTCTTGGCCAACCTGACCCGCGTCGGGGACCTCACGTGATCGAGCCCATCTGGAAGGACATCCGACCCGCCGACTTGGCCACCATCCTCAACGGTGTCATGGGCGTCTTGGCCATCGCCGCATTCGCTGCGGGAGACGCGACGCTTGGATTCTTGCTGGTCTTCGCCGCCATCATCGTGGATGGCATCGACGGCTTCGTCGCCCGCCTCGGTGGCGGCGGCGGACCGTTGGGGACGCCATTGGACAACTTGGCCGATGGCATCACCTTCGTCGCCGCCCCCGCCGTGGGCGCTTTGTTGGTGTTGGACCACGACGTGGGGCTTGTGGGCGCCGCCACGGCCAGCGTCGTCTACTTGGCTGCGGGGCTGCTACGCCTCGCCCGGTTCCAAACCATCCCGGACGCACGCCACTTCTGGGGCCTCAGCACGCCCGGAGGCGCGCTGATCCTGGGGACGGCCGCGATCCTGTGGAGCGGCTGGGGCGTCCTGGCCGCCAGCATCCTCGCGGCCCTGCTCATGCTGTCCCGCTGGCCCCTGCCCAAGCTGCGCGGCGCCATCGGCGTGATGGGCGTGCTGATCATCGTCACGGTGCTGGGCGTCGCGATGGCGATGCCGGCCTGGTTGCATTGGGCCCTCATGGGCCAGGCTACCT
This sequence comes from Thermoplasmatota archaeon, assembly GCA_041636435.1. GTDB lineage: Archaea > Thermoplasmatota > E2 > JACPAO01 > JAHFTW01 > JBFGSX01. The sequence goes on along the minus strand of JBFKTF010000015.1, from coordinate 13,928 downwards.
GCGTGGCGTTCTACATCTTGGCGGGCCCCGTTCATCTCAAACGCAAGGGCCTGCTCGACCGTCTCGATGGCCAAGCGTAAGAAGCGCCGCACGTCGATCCGCACCGCCGCCGGGGTCGCCCAGGACAAGTACCTGGAACGCGTCCGCGCCCTGCGGGACGACCCGTTGTGCGTGCTTCCCGACTGCCCCGAAGGCGACCCCAAGCCGATTGCCAAGATCCGCGCCGGCATCGAACGCATCGTGGCGGGCAAGAAGCCCGGCTTCTTTGACCGCCGCGACAAAGGCGTGCTGGGCGCCGTGGTGCAGTCACTGCCCTTGGCGGAGCTGGACGCCGTGCCCCGCCTGCTGGACCACAAAGTTGGCGGCAAGCGCCGCTTCTTCTTGCAGCGAGGCCACGTGGCCCGCACCTGCATGCTGGGCGTGCAGAACCACGACGACCCCCAAGTCCTCTTGATGGCGTACCGCGAGATGGCCAAGGAGCAGGGCTTGCATTTCTTTGCCATGCCGGGCCTGGTGTGCAGCGGCGAGACACCCAAGCCGCCCCAGGAGTGGCTGGAGCAGTTGGCCACGGATTGCGGCGCCACGTTGACGACCTCCGAGGAAGGCTGGACCTTTGGTGAGCCCGGCGCGGATTGCGTCCGCCTGCGCTTCCGCGGGGGCCCGGCCCTCGATGTGGCCAGTGCCAAGGAACCCGTGCACCGGACCCTCGTGGGCCGCTACGCAGGACCCAAGCGACGCCACCCCGTCGAGGTGACCCTCGTCTTGGATGGCCAGGAGCAAGAACCAGACCGCGAGCGTCTGGCGGCATACCGCGCCGGCGTCGAAAGCGAACGGAGCTTGCTCAAGTCCGCGCGGCTCTGATCAGGCCCGCACGAGCTCGACGGGATCCTCGCCAGGTAGCAGGACCTCGTCGATGGGGTCCCGCGGGAACCACAGGGTGAACGTGCTGCCTTGGCCTTCCACGCTCTGCAAGCTCAGGTCCCCGTCGTGCATCTCCAGAATCTTGCGCACCGTCGCCAGACCCAAGCCAGTACCGGGCCGATCGTGCCCGTTGCTGCCCCGGTGGAAGGCGTCCAAGACCGATTCCTGTTCCGCCTCCGGGATGCCGCGGCCACGATCCACCACGCGGATGTGGGTGCCGTGGTGGTCTTCCTGCAGTCGGATGCGGACCCAGGGCTCGCCGTCGCTGTACTTGATGGCATTCTGCACGAGGTTCTGGATGGCTTGACGCACGAGCCGAGGGTCCCCATGCAGGGTGGCCTCGCCTTCGACGGCCACGTCCGCGCCGCGACCTCGAATCTGCACTTGCAAATCATGCAGCGCCTGCTGCGCGGCCTCTTCGACGTGGAATGTGACGGGCTCCACTTGGGCACTGGCGACCCGGCTGTGGTCGAGCAGCGCCGTGACCAGTTCGTCCATGCGCTTGACGCCGTCCACGGCGCGGTCCATGAAGCGCACCGCATCGTGGTGCTTGCTTGGCAGAGCCCGTTTGGCCAAGGCGATGTGGCCGCTGATGGCGCGCAACGGGGCTCGGAGGTCGTGCGCCGCGGCCGCCGTGAAGGTCTCCAGTTGTTCTTGGGCCTCCTCCAGTTCCTGCGTTTGCCGGACACGCAGCCGCAGGCGGCGCATGAGGTGGCGCAGCCGCCCCGCGCCAAGGATGAGTGCCAGAACGCCGAACGCAATGGCCAGGATGCCCATGACCACGTATTGGATGGTGGCCACGCTGGACAGGGGGGTCTGGACCATGAGCCGCACGTCCCCGGTGAACAGCACGCGCACCATGGTGGCGGCACCGGCCAAGACCAAGACGGCGTACGTGCCGGTCGCGACGATGCGGGCGCGCCCGCCATCGGCCTGGTGGCGCACCACGAGGTATCCACACACGGCGCCGGCGGCCAACAGCGTCGCCATGACCATGCCGAACCACACGATGAGGCCGCCTTGGGCCGCCACGGGGTCGGGGACACGGTAGGCCACGCTGTATTGCCCGCTGCCGTGCATTTCCAAGAGCGGCGCGGCCAAGTGGATGCGGTCGCGATGGCCCCCGATGTCCAAGATGGCACCGTCGGGCGCCACGACGGCCGTGATGACGGCCTCGTCGTCGAGGACGATGGTGGCGCTGGGCCGCAGGCCCGCCACAGGCGTCGCATCGAGGACGACCTCCAGCCGCCGCTCGTCGACGAAATCGCCGTCAAGGCCCGGATCCCCGATCAGGGCGGGCGTGGCGACGGGGTCGCCGACGATGGTGACCCACAAGTCGTCGAGCAGGATGTCGCCACCTTGCCCTGTGGCATCGAAGCGCCACTCCAGCACCACGTGGTCGCCAGCCACGGGGAAGGTGTGGCTGCTCAGGTTCGCGCGGGGCCCGGCATGGGCGGGGGCAAGCGCTTCGGCCACGTCGTCGCCGGCCAAGCCGACGCTGACGGCGAGCAGGCCATCGCCGGGGGTCCGTGCGTGGTGCATCTGGACCTCAATTTGGTCGGCACCCAGGGGCAACGGCAGGCGCAGCCGGGCGGCGGCGCAACTGGTGCCGTGGCCGTGTACGAAGCGCAGACCGCCGTCGATTTGCAACGTGGCGTTGCCGTCGCAGCCCAGGTCGATCAAGCTGGCGAGGGCGAAGTTGACCGCCCCTTCGTGCTCCACGGTGACGTTGGCATCGGCGGCCACGGCCGGGACCAACAACAACATGAGGATCCAAGCACGTCGCATGGGACGGAAAGGCGGTTCCTCGTGTAAAGCACCTCTGCCGATGTGTCCCTTTCATCGAATCGGATCCCACCGTGGATTCCACAGCAACCCCTTTGAAGACGCCGCCAATATGGTGCAATATTTGGCTATGTTAACGGCGGTTTTCTTGCAGGATTTCCGGCCGTATCGTGATGAGCTATATGCGATGGACAACGGCATTGGGATTGGTCACCATGACCGAAGCAAGCCAACAACACCGCAAACGTAAGAGCCGCTTCCTGACCGCATTTGTCGTCGCCAGCCTTGCATTGGCGCCGATTGCCGTTGCACAAGATGTGGCGGGCACGGGAAGCGGAACCGCCAGCGGAGCCGCTGGCGCCGACAGCACACTCGACGGCACCGCCGATGCCGTTGGAAACGCGAGTGGCAGCGCCACCGGCGACATCACGGGCGACGTCACCGGCAACGCCACGGGTGACGTCACGGGCGACGTCACGGGCGACGTGACCGGTGACGCCGACAGCAGCATCGATACGGGCGGAGACATCAGTTCCGACCTGAGTCTGTCCACGGAGACCCGTGCCGAGGCGGAAGCTGAGGCCGCCGTCGCCGCGGCCCTGGACGCCCAAGCCAAGGCCCAGGCCGAAGCGCAAGCCGCAGCCAGCGGCCTCTTCGGCTTCTTCGACGTCGAAGGCGATGCCTACACCGGCAGCTTCGTCGAGGCCCGCATGGCCAGCGACCAGGCCGCCGTCATCGACCACAGCGTCGCCGCCGATGGCGATGCGCAGGTGCAGTTCTTCCAGGATTTGTCGCTTGATGGCGAGGTCCAGGACGAATATGCGGCCGCCGCCAAGGCCCACGTGTGGACCGACAAGGCGCAGCTGACCATCAGCGACGACGCGGCCGGTACCGTCTTGGTGCAGGCCGACGCCGCCACCACCGCCACCATGACCTTGGCCGCCGATGCCCAGGCCCAAGCCGAGGGCAAGATTCTCTGGATCGAGGCCCAGGGTCAACAGGCCGCGTTCGCCATCCTGGGTGAAGGCGAATTCCAGGCCACCGCCGACGGCAGCATGCAGACCGTCCTTGCGTCTGGTAGCCAACTCCGCTTCGAAGCGGATGATGGCCGTTCCGACTGGCAGGCCGAACAAGCCGCATACGCCGATGGCCGCCTGGGCGCCGAAGCCAACATCGCCGCCACGGGTCAAGCCACTGCCAGCACCGCCATTGCCCACGCCGAAGAGTACAGTGTCGATGTGGAACTGATCACCGCCAACGAGGACGAAGTCCGCGTCGAGGTGCGCAGCGAGGACCCCGAGCCACGTGTGGTCCGCTTGGACATTGACAGCGAACTCGCGGCCGCCGGCTCCAGTGACCTAGAGATGACCATGGATGGCCAGGCCATGACCAAGGTCGACGCCGTCACCGACGTGTACGCCACCACCGACCAGGCAGTCTACACCATCGTCGAAGCGGAGGGCCACATCGAAGCCGTCGCCAATGTCGACGGCTTCAGTGCGCACGAATTGCGCATTGCCCCCGCCACCGCCGATGAGCCCGAGCAAGTCGATACGCCCACCACTGGCATCGTGCTGACTGGTGCCGCGCTGCTTGGTCTTGCGGCCATCGTCCGCCGCCACTAAGCGGGCGGTCGATGCCTTTCCCATTTTTTCGGACCTGGGTCTGGCATGCGCTGGATGCGCAGTGCCAATCCAGGTCGCGCCGGCGACCCTATTCGGTCGCCTTGAAGCTGGGGCGGACGCCGGCCTGGCTCCAGATCTGCTCGGCGACGGGCGCGAGGCCCTTGTCGAGCTTGGCCTTGGCCAGTTCGATGCCCTGCTCGATGCTGTGCTCGAGCGTCTGGCGGGTGTCTTCGAAGAAGACGCCGGTGACGAACGGGTCGCCCATGGCGGCCGTGACGGCCGCAGCGCGGTCCGTGAGTTCGTGCTGGACTTCCAGGGGCCGGTTCTCTTCCTTGGCCTTCTGGTAGATGTCGTTGAACGTCACGCAGGGGCTGATGACCTGGATGAAGCTGAAGCCGGGGTGCTCCAGGCCCTTGATGATGAGCTGGACCAGTTCCTTCATGTTGCCCGAGTAGCCGCGGGCCACGAACGTGGCACCGGCCATGATGGCCATCGCCAGCGGGTTCAGGGGCTGGTCGGCGCTGATTTCCGAGTTGGTGAAGGGGCTGGTCTTGGTCTTGAGACCCAGTTCACTGGTGGGACTGGCTTGTCCCTTGGTGAGGCCGTAGATCTCGTTGTCCATCATGATGTACGTGATGTCCGGGTTGCGGCGGCACGCGTGCATGAAGTGGCCCAGGCCAATGGCCAGGCCGTCACCGTCACCACCCACAGCGAGCACCTTGCGCTCCGGCTGGGCCAGCTTGGCGCCAATGGCGACGGGCAGGCTGCGGCCGTGGCAAGAGTGGAAGCCGTAGGCGTTCATGAAGTGGGGGAAGCGGCTGCTGCAGCCGATGCCGCTGATGAAGACCGTGTCTTCGGGCATCCATTGCAGTTCGGCCAAGGCGCGCTGGGTGGCGGCCAGGACACCGAAGTCACCGCAGCCGGGGCACCAAACGGGCGGCAGGCGGCCCTTGTAGTCCTTGGGCTTCAGGGGCTCCATGGCTTGTTCGCTCAATTGCTCACCTCGTGCATGTTGTTGGTGGCCTCGCTCGTGTGACCGAGGACCTGGTCGATCTTCTCGACGATCTCGAGCCACGTCATGGGGGTGCCCATGACCTTGTTGAGGCGGTGGTAGGGGCGCTCGGTTTCCTTGCGCAGGATGCCTTCGAGTTGGCCAGTGAAGTTCATCTCGACGACCACGACCTGCTTGGCGGCCTGGATGACGTCCAGGAAGCCTTCGCGGGGCAGTGGGCAGAGAATCTTGGGGACGATGTAGCCGACCTTCTTCCCGTCCTCCAGCAAGCGAGTGACGGCTTCCTTGACGGGGCCCTTGGTGCTGCCCCAGGTGACGACCAGGACATCGGGGTTCTCGTCGCCGAATTGCTCGACGGCCATGGGGTACTTCCAGGCGTCCTGGATCTTGCCCATGCGCTTCTCCATCATGGCGGTGTGGTTTTCGCCCGTGTAGGTGGGGTCGCCCTTCTCGTTGTGCTCGAGGCCTTCGGCGACGTGCATGCCACCCTTCATGCCGGGGATGGCTTGGGGGCTGACGCCGCTGGGGGTGAACTTGTAGCGCTTGTAGTCCTCGGCGCGGTCATCGTCGCTGGCGAAGATGCGGCGCTCGATGGGAGTCTCGCCCAGTTCGGGGAAGGTGAGGTTCTCGCGGCGGTTGGCCAACGCGTGGTCCGTGGCGATGATGACCGGCACTTGGTAGCGCTCGGCCATGTTGAAGGCCCAGATGGTCTGGTAGAAGCAGTCGCGGACGCCGGTGGGGGCGATGACGATGCGGGGGGCTTCGCCGTGGCTGCCGTAGACCATCTCGTTCAGGTCGCTTTGCTCCGCCTTGGTGGGCAGGCCGGTGCTGGGGCCGCCGCGCATGGCATCGACGATGACCAGGGGCAGTTCCAGGGTGCTGGCGTGGCCAAACATTTCCTGCATCAGGCTGAGGCCGGGGCCGCTGGTGGCGGTCATGGCCTTGCTGCCGGCGTAGCTGGCGCCGACGCACATGCTGATGCTGGCGATTTCGTCCTCGGCCTGGATGACGGTGCCGCCGAACTTGGGCAGCTCGTTGGCCAGGTTTTGGAGGATGTCGCTGGCGGGGGTGATGGGGTAGCCGGCGAAGAAGTCGCAGCCGGCGACGATGGCACCGAGGCTGATGGCTTCGTTGCCGTTGATGAGCAGGCGTTCGTCGTTCTCGTCGGCGACGGCGAGGGTGTCCTCGTGTTGGCGGCCGACCTGCGTGATGTATTGGTAGGCGGCGTCGACGGCCTCGTCGTTCTTCTCGAGGATCTTGGGGTTCTTGCCCTTGAACTTCTTGCGAACGGTCGACTTGATGCTCTCGGCGGGGATGTCGTAGAGCGCGGCAAAGCAAGCGACGGCGAAGACGTTCTTGCTCTTGGGGGAGCCGACCATCTCCTTGACGAGCTTGTCAAAGTCGATTTCGTAGACCTTCAGGTCCGGCTTTTCGGGGACGTTCTTGACCTGACCGGGGTCGTAGATCAGGACGCCGCCGGGACGGACCGTGTCCAGGTGCTTGTCAATCGCTTCTTGGTTGAAAGCGCACAAGACGTCAACGGCGGAACCGGCGGACAACACTTCGTCCGAGGCCGCACGGACCTGGAACCAGCAGTGTCCACCTTTGATCTCGGCCGGGTACGATTCGAAGGTGAATACGTTGAACCCGATGTCACTGATCGCCAGTGTCGCGATTTCGCCCGCAGAAATGACGCCTTCGCCGGATTCGCCGGCGACGCGGAATGTAAAGCTTGCCATGCCCGTCAGCTCAAGCCTCCGCCCAGGAGGAGGCCTGTTTCGCGCCCACTCCTGTGCGCTATTTAGCCGTTGACCACTGCGCCAGGGGCCGGAGGGCTTGAGCCGGCAGTTCAGTCGCGGCGACGCAGGCGCACGGCGGCCAGGACGGCCAGCAGCGCGGCGACCAGCGGCATGGGGCTCTCTTCGCCTTCGCCGCCTTCGTCTTCGTCGTCGGTGCCCGCAGGGCCACCCCCGCCTTCGGCAGGAACGGCGTCACCAACGAGGACCGTCAGTTGCCAGGTGCGGGATTCTTCGTCGGGGCCCTTGGGGTAGGTGATCGTGGCGTTGACCTGGTAGATGCCAGGTGCCGCGTCGGCCGGCGGGCGGGCGTTGAGTTCCTGCACGCTGGTGCCACCGGGCGGGGTGGGCTGGTGCTGGGGCTCGAAGCGCCATTCCCAGCCAGCGGGGACTTCGGCGCTCGGGAAGGGGTGGGCGGTGGTGCCGCCGGTGTTCTGCAGTTCGAAGCGGAAGATGGCCTCTTGGCCGGGGGCGACTTGCTTTTCGAGCGTGTCGACGGTGATGGCCAGGTTGGGGAGCGTGTCGGTGACGGCGCCGCCCACACCGCTGCCGATGTGGAGTTCCTTCTTGGCCAGGTTGCCGGCCATGTCGATGGCTTCGACCCGGACGATGTCGTCGTCGGTGATCGGGGTGCCGGCCAGGTACCAGGCCTCGCCGAGGAAGCCGCATTGTTGCGGGGGCTGTTGGCTGCACTCCTCGGCCACGATGCCGCCAACGCCGGCGGGGCCGTAGCCGGGCAGCAGGTCGTCGTCCCATTGGCGACCGTCGTACTCGGTCATGTTCATGGGGCCGTTGACCTTGTCGTGGAGGAGCTTGCCATTGAGGAAGACGCGCAGTTCGCTCAGGGGTTCGGCGAATTCGAGGGTGAGGGTGGCGTCGCCGGGGGCGTTGTTCTTGCTGGTGTCCAGCTCGCCGTCGCCAGGGAGCATGATGGGCCAGGGCATGGTGTTGTCCTGGTCGACGTGTTCCTGGGTGGGGTAGTCGTCGGAGTCGCAGCGGGTGCCGGGGCCGCCGGCGCAGTTGTCCACCGTGGCCAGCGTCCAGGCGCGGGCAATCTCGTTGTTGTTGGCGTCGTAGGCGTGCACGGACGCCATGTAGTCGCCATCGGGGACGAGCGTGGTCTGGAGGTTGATGAAGTAGCCGTCGCTGGGGTCCTGGTCGGCGCGGTAGTTGATGATGTACGCACCGCTGGGGCCCCAGGGTTGCTGGTTGCACACTTGGCTTTCCTCGGCTTGGGCGCTGGCGGCGCTGAAGCTGAAGCCAAAGGTGGCGATGTCGTCGGCGTTGGCGCCGATGGCCTGGAACTGGGCAAACAGTTGGCCTTCCGCGCTGATGCGGTCGGCGCCCTGGGGGTTCAAGTCGGGGTTGCGGAACACCAGTTGGATGTCCCCGCAGCAGCGGAATTCGCTGTTCTCTTGGCACTCGTTTGCTTGCTCGTTCACAGGACTGCTGCCGTCGCTGACGGCCGAAGCGAGGCCGGCCAGGAGCATGCAAGTCAGGACAACGACGATGGAACGCATCGTGGACACCACAGGTTCCACTGGGCTGTGGTTCAAATAAAGATTGGTGTCGCTTCAGGGAAGCCTCAACAGGAAAGGGGAGAGAGGAAAAGGGTCCTGCACGGGGCTAACTTGCGTAGGTGCGGATCAGATCCGTGCGGGTGACGATGCCTTGGATGGTCCCGTCGCCGTTGGCGATGGGCAGCGCGCCCACGTGCTTCTCGCGCATCAGGGCGGCGGCGTCCTTGCAGCTCAACTCGGGGCTGGCCGTGACGACGTCGCGTCGCATGTAGTCGCCCACATGCAAATCGCGCACCATGGCGTGTTGCACGTGCGCGTCGGCTTCCTTGAAGCCGGCGAATGCGTTGGCGATCTCGTGCTCGGCGATGATGCCCTCGATGCGGCCGGCTTCGAGCACGGGCAGCCGTGCGATGTCGTTGTCCAGGATCATGCGCCGGGCATGCACCAAGCGCTCGCCTGGAGCCACGGCATGGACTTCGCGATGCATGACGCTGGAGAGCGCTGCCTCGCTGGAGACCAATGGGAGCAAGTCCGATTTCGTCACCACGCCGACCAACTTCTCGCCTTGCACCACGGGAATCATCGTCAAGCCGGGCTTGCCGACGTCGACCAGGAGGTTGTCCAAGGCCTCGTCGGGGTGGGCCACGATGATGTCCTTCTCCATGACGCTGCTGGCACGCAACGTCGCGGTCTGGATGTTCTTGTTGTGGGCGCGGCCGAGCTTGTCGGCAATCTTCCCGTCCGTCACGATGCCCAACAGCTTGCCGTTGGCATCGACGACTGGTACCTTGGTGACGCCATGTTCCTCCATCATGTGGAGGACGTCCTTCAGGTTGCGGTCCTTGTCCACGGTAATCAAATCCGCGGTCATTATGTCTCGCACTTTCATTTTCTCGCCTCACGATCCAAAGATCGTCTGGTGCCTCCTGGATGCGGGGCGCCGCCTCAAGTGGAGGCGCGTCATGGGAGGATGGGAACGGCTTGGTTCCTGCACCACTCCATACTATGGGTCTGTGGCCTTAAACAAGCATCGCCACGGGCGGGCGGCCACTGCTCCGATGTGGCCATTTCACGGTGCTTTCACTCCTCCCTCCCACATGCCCAAAGGCCGATTCGGGGGTCCAAGGGCGTGGCCGTGAACACGTCCGCCAAGGGCACCGCCATCGAACTGCGCGCCATCAAGATCCTGGAATCTTGGGGCTACAAGGTGCACCGCTGCGTCCGCACCGGCGTCAAGCGAGGCAAGATGTACTTCAGCCAGAGCAACGACGTGTTTGGCTGCGTGGACTTGGTGGCCAAGAAGCGCGGCGAGCGCACCCGGTGGATTCAGGTCACGGCCCACAGCGGCATGGGCCAGAAGAAGAAGGACCTGGCCGAGGTGCCCTGGGACCCGCTCTTTGATCAAGTGGAAATCTGGCGCTGGGTGGGCGGCGCGGCCCGCAAGCACAAGACCACCGGCGAGTGGCTGGATCGGCAGTACTTCCAGGTCTACAAGCTCGAACAAGACTTCGAGCTGCGAGCCGACAACCGCATCCGGGCCAGCGACGACGCCGACGACGCCGGCGCGCCACGCCTCACGGAAGTGGAGGCCACCACGTGAGCGCCACGTTGGAGAGCCTGCCCGGCGTGGGCCCTGGACTCGCCGCCGCCATCCGGCGCCAATTCGGCGACGACGCGCGGTTCCTGCGGGCCGCCAAGGAAGGCGACCTGGAGTCCCTGGAAGCGGTCGACGGCATCAGCGCCCGCCGCGCCATGGAATTGGTGCGCGCCGTGCGCGGCGAGAGCGACGAGCAGGTGTTCCTGGCCACGCCCGCCGCCCGCGCCATCCACCAACGCTTGCTGCAACTCATCCAGGACCGCGCCGGCACCAAGCATGGGCGCAACCGCCTGCGCCTGCTCGACTTCCTGCACGACGCCGGCGCGGCCCAGCAACGCATGGAGCACGTGCTCGACGTGGCTGGCCAAGTGGCCCATCTGGACGCCCACGACGTGCGCCGCCAATTGCGCCGGCTTCGCCCCTTGCAGGAACCCCAGCCCCGGTGCGACACGACGCGCCTGGTCGTGGCCGAACACGACGAAATCCACGAGCGACTCCACGCCATGGGCTTGGGCCAATGGAACATCCTGGGCAGCCGCCGGGACCTGGCCATGGCCGGCGACATGGAACTGGTCGTGGTCGCCTACGACGAAGGCGTCGACACGGACGGCCTGGACGCCGTGGAAGAGATTCCCGGCGATGCCCCCCTGTGCGACTTGAACCCGGCCGCCGTTTTGGCCTGGGCGGACGCCAACCGCACCGTCATCGAAGCGTGCCACCACCTGGCCTTGATCCTTGGCCGGGACTCCGTGGCCCAGGCAATCCTGGATGCCCGGGACGGGGTCGAGATTCCCAAGGTGGACGCCCATGGCTTGGCCAAGGTGGCGGACCGCATCCGCAACGACGCGGCGACCGCCATCGATGGGCGCATCGGCGATTTGCAACTGAGCGGCACCGAATTGTTGGCGGCCATGCGGGGCGGCGACTTGCCCGCCGCAGTGCAGACGGTCGTGGACGACGAGGTGCGCCAAGCCCACGCCGCCCTCAAGGACGCCACCGGCTTGGACGTCGACTTGCTGCCGCGCCGACTGCCATTGGAAATCGACGAGGAGGAACTGGAACGGGCCGAACGCCGCATCGGCGCCGAAGGCCGTTTGCAACGGGAGTGCAGCGAACGCACCGCCGCACGCGCCATCGCCAAACTCCAAGACGCCCTGGCCGCAGAGGTCGCCCACTGGCTGGAATGGGACGCCGACTTCGCCCTCGGGTGCTTCGCCCACGACCACCGCCTGCGGGCCTGGACACCAGGCGATGCCTTGCGCATCGACGATGGCATCCACATCGACCTGGCCCGAGACCCCGACGCCCAGCGCGTGCACTACGCCGTCGGCGGCGACGCCCCCGTGGCGCTGCTGACCGGCGCCAACTCCGGTGGCAAGTCCACCCTCCTGGAGATGGTGTGCCAGACCGTGATCCTCGCCCGCATGGGGCTGCCCGTGGCCGGCGAAGCCCGCGTGCCGTGGCTCGACGAAGTGCACCTGGTCACGGCCCGCAAGGGCCTGGATGCGGGGGCTTTCGAGACGTTCTTGCGCAGTTTCATGCCCGCCAGCATCGGCGGCGCCAAGCGCCTGGTCCTGGCCGACGAAGTGGAATCGGTGACGGAACTGCAAGCCGCGGGTGCCATCCTGGCGTTCTTCATCGAGCGCCTGCTGGAGACCGACAGCTTGGGCATCATCGTCAGCCACGTCCCCGACGCCATCACCGACCGGCTGCCGGAGGGCGCCATCCGCATCGATGGCATCGAAGCCAAGGGCCTCGACGAACAACACCGCCTCGTCGTGGACCGCCAACCGGTCTTTGGTCGCAAGGCCCGCTCCACGCCCGAGTTGATCGTGCAGCGCCTGGCGGCGGCCACGCGGGGCGCCGAAGGGGCTCTGTACGCGGCGTTGGCGGAGCGTTTGCAACGGGTCAACGGGTAAGTACCCGCTCCGAATCGGCGGCGCCGTGGCACGACCGGCGGACGTCGAGGCGCTCAAGCAACTGGCCCTGTTGGGCGGTTTGGAAGAACCCATCGAGCTGGCCAGCGGCGACTTCAGCCACCTCATCGACGCCAGCCAACAAACCGCCAGCCGCCGCCTCATTGAGTTGACGGAAGGCGGCTTGATTCGCCGCGAGATGGGCGTCCGCAAGCAGCGCATCGCCATCACCGACGAAGGCCGCGCCATCCTGCGTGCCGAGCACATGCTTTACCAGCGCCTCTTCGAGCACAAGGACCGGGTGCTGATCGCCGGCGAAGTGCAGACGGGTCTGGGCGAGGGTCGATACTACCTGAGTCGTCCCGGCTACGAGAAGCAGTTCGAGCGCCTCATGGGTTGGACCCCCTACCCGGGTACCCTGAACTTGGAGTTGGGCGGCGCGGAGGCAAACAAGCTGAAGTTCCTGCGCCGCAACCCCGTGCACGTCGTGGAGGGCTTCAGCGCCGAGGGGCGCACCTTCGGCGGCGTGACCCTCCATCCGGCCACCGTCAACGGTCAGGAATGCGGCGCCATCTTGCCCCACCGCAGCCACTACACCAGCGTCTTGGAGCTCATTGCTCCCGTGTGCCTGCGCGACGAACTGCCCTGCAACGACGGCGACCGACTCGAGGTCACCGTCCGCTTGGAGGCATGATGCGCATCGAGGTGCTGCGCCTCGGGCACCGCCCGCAGCGGGACAAGCGCATCACCACCCACGTCTGCCTCACCGCGCGCGCCCTGGGCGCCAAGGCGGTGCACATTGCGGAGGAAGACGGCAATGTCGTGGAATCCGTGCGCGACGTGGCGGGCCGCTTTGGCGGCGAATTCACCGTCGAGAGCGGCACCGGCTGGAAGGGCCGCCTCAAGCAATGGAAGGACGCCGGCGGGCAAGTGGTCCACCTCACCATGTACGGCAAGCCCCTGGGGGAATCCGCCGAGGCCGTGCGGGCCGATGGCCGCGACGTCATGGTGGTCGTGGGCGCGGAGAAGGTCCCCGCCGAGGTCTACCAGTTGGCGGACCACAACGTCGCCGTGGGCAACCAACCCCACAGCGAAGTCGCCGCATTGGCGCTGCTACTGGACCGCATCCGGGACGGTGCCTGGGAGACCGACGAGTTCCCCGGCGCCAAGGTGCAAGTGGTGCCGTCGGAGCGGGGCAAGCAGATGGACGTCCTCGACGACCCCTCGACCCCTGGCAAATGATTATCCCGCTCATATCGATGGTCGATTGACCGTGACCGTCCGCGACTCCGCTTGGGAACCAAGCCTGAACGACCCCGAAGTCCAACGCTACCTGTTCGAGGAAGCCGGTGAGGACGCTCTGGAGTTGGCCCACTACCTGCAAGACAACGACGGCATCTCCGGTGTCGATCTGTTGGAGCACTTCGGAGACCGCAAGCCCAGCGACGTCCGCAAGGTCCTGTACCGCCTCATGGAGGCCCACGCCGCGGAATACGAGAAGGACACCGACCAGAAGGGTTGGGAGACCTTCACGTGGCACCTGGATTTGGCGGAGGTCGGCATCGTGCTGCGCCGCCGCTGGGAAGACGAGTTGATGCACCTGCGCAAGCAACTCAAGTTCGAAGAGGACCACGAGTTCTACGCGTGCCGCCACTTGCATCGCCGCATGGTGTTCGAAGACGCCATGGACATTGGGTTCCATTGCCCGGTCTGCGACGAACCGATGGAGCCACTGGACAATTCGCCGGTGGTGTCG
>JBFKTF010000014.1:0-21010 GCA_041636435.1 Thermoplasmatota archaeon | reverse complement strand
GCCGCCCAGGAAGCCCACGAAGCCATCCGCCCCGCGGGTGAAGAGTTCGTCCACCCGGACAAGTCCGGCCTCGATGGGCAAGAAAAGAAGCTCTACCGCCTCATCTGGCAACGCACCCTGGCGTGCCAAATGGAGAACGAACGCTACACGCAGACCACCGCCGACATCGAGGCCGCCGAGGCGCGCTTCCGTGCCAGCGGCAAGGTCGTCACCTTCCCCGGCCACCGCGCCGCATACGGTGGCCGCAGCGACGACGACGCCGAACTGCCGCCCATCGCCGTCGGCGACCAACCCACCTGCCAACAGGTGGACGCGGATGGCCACGAAACCAAGCCGCCAGCCCGCTTCACGGAAGCCAGCTTGGTCCAGGCCCTGGAGGCCGAAGCGATTGGCCGGCCCTCCACGTACGCCAGCATCCTGGACGTGATCCAGAACCGTGGCTACGTCCAAAAGAAGGGCAAGGCCCTGGTTCCGAGCTTCACCGGTTTCGCCGTGGTTGGCTTGCTGGAGACCCACTTCCCCGAACTGGTCGACACCCAATTCACCGCCAAGATGGAACAAGCCCTCGACGACATCGCCGCCGGCCAGGCCGACTGGGTGCCGTTCCTGGAGGAGTTCTTCTTGGGCGACGACGGCCTGCAAGCGCAAATCGCCGAGCGCCTCGAGAGCATCGACCCGGAGCAGGCCCGCATCATCGACATCGGCCCAGGCAACGACTTCACCATCCGCATCGGCCGTTTTGGACCCTACGTGGAATCCGAGATGGACGGCGAAAAGGTCAGCGCCAGCCTCCCCGAGGACCTGACGCCCGACGAATTGGATGCCGCCCGCGTCCAACAACTCCTGGAAGCCAAGATGGCCGGCCCCCAGGTCCTGGGGACCGACCCCGCCACGGGCCAACCCATCTACGTGCTCGATGGGCGCTTCGGGCCGTACTACCAATTGGGCGACCAAGAGGAAGGCAGCAAGAAGAAGCCCAAGCGCGCCAGCATCCCCAGCAAGAAGATGGAGGACGCGGACCTGGACCAAGCGGTGTTCCTGCTCAGCTTGCCCCGCAAGGTGGGCGACCACCCCGATGGCGGCGAAGTCAGCACCAACATCGGCCGCTTCGGGCCCTACGTCGCCCACGACAAGGGCGACGGCTCCAAGCCCGAGTTCCGCAGCCTCACCGACGTCCAACAGGTCCAACACATCGGCCTCGACGAAGCGCTGGAGATTCTGGCCAAACCCAAGGGCGGCCGCCGTGGCCCCACGGTCCTCAAGGAACTGGGCGCCCACCCCGACACCAAGAAGCCGGTGCAAATCCTCAGCGGACGCTACGGCCCCTACGTCAAGCACGACAAGACCAACGCCACCATCCCCAAGGGCACCGACCCCGAAGCGGTGACCATGGAGCAAGCGGTCAAGCTCATCGCCGACAAGAAGGCCAAGGGCAAGCGATAGTCGCCCCTCGCAACCAATCCACTCAAGACCACCCGCTCATTGGCCCGGGCGTTGGTGCTCAGCAAGCGGCGTCTCAGCCCATGGTTCCTATTCGGCCTCTTGCTGGTCATCGGGTTCGTGGCGTTCCGCATCGCGGGCCCGTTCCTGGACTACGTCTTGGTGGCGTTGTTCCTGGCCTACCTCACGTACCCAGCCTATCCCTGGCTCTGCCGATACGTCCGGCAACCACACATCGCCGCCATCATCCTGCTGATCGGCATCGCCGTGGCGGTGGTGGTCCCCATGGGCTTCTTGGTCGCCGAGTTGGCCAAAGAGATGCAACAAATCGGCGCCGCCATTGGTGGACAACAGACGGATGAAATCATCCAACGGGTCCGCGAAGCGGTCGCCTCCATCACGGGCAGCGACGTCACCGCCGAGAACGACCCAGTCATCGACAGCATCGAGAGCAACGCCCAGGCGTTCGTCACCGGCATCGTGGCGGATCTGTTCCGCGCCCTGGCCGGCGGCGTCATCGGCATCTTCGTGCTGTTGTACGTGATGTACTACACGTACCTGGATGGGCACCGCCTGGTGTCCTTCATGAAGGACATCCTGCCCATGCAGGAAGCCCACCGGGACCTGATGTTCCACGAGATTGGCCTCGTCACGAAGGCCGTCATGTACGGGCAAGTGTTCACGGCCTTGATTCAGGCCGTCATCGGCGGCATCGGCTTCTGGATCTTCGGTGTGCCCAACATCATCTTCTGGAGCGTGCTGATGTTCGTGCTGGCCCTGCTACCAGTCATCGGCCCGCCCCTGATTTGGGGCCCCGCGGCGGCCTACCTGTGGTTCATTGAGGGCGACACGTTTGCTGGCATCGGGCTGGCCGTGTACAGCGCCATCCTGGTCAGCACGGTGGACAACATCATCCGCCCCAAGCTCATCGGGGCGCGCGCCCACATCCACCCCGTCATCGTCTTGCTGGGCGTGCTGGGTGGCATCGGTGTCTTTGGCTTCAGCGGCCTGGTCCTCGGGCCCCTGGTGCTGTCCATCTTCGTCACCATCCTGGGCGTCTACCGCAAGGAGTTTGCCAGCAAGTTCGACGACGGGATGCGCTGAGCCGACGCTACGCCGGAGTGGTGTGGCGCAGGACGCCGAATCGGGCCCGAGAGCCCACGAGAGTGCAGGATACGGGATTTGAACCCGTGCTGGCGGCTTGGAAGGCCGAAGTCATACCTCTAGACCAATCCTGCAGGAGGCATGCCGGCCGACTTGGAGCCCCGTCTTAACCCATGCCCTTCTCGAGCACCTGCACCTTGAACGCCTGCCCCATGGCGGTGGGCAGCAACAACTGCCGCAAGCGCAGGTATTGGCTGGCGCCTTCCTGCGTGCTGCGATCGGCGGCGTTGATGGCGTCCAAGGCCCCATGGCGCAGCAAGAACTCCTCTTGGCTCTCCAGGGAGACCTCCTCCAAGCCGGCAGCCTGTGCCCAGGCCCGGGTCTGCGCGAAGTCGATGCTGGCGGTGATGTCCTGCTCCCCTGGGTCGTCCAAGGGGCTACCGCCGTGGGCGTGGGCACGGAAGGTGCGCAGCGTGCCCCATTCGGGGTCGCGACCCCACAACGCCATGCCCTCGGCGCCATAATCCACCACCACCACGCGGCCCGCCGTCATGCGGCGGCCGACGTCCTTGAACCAATCCTTGGCCGCCTTGTTGGCCACCACGCGGTGCCCGTCGGGCACGTCGATGGCGGGTGCGGCGTCGTTGCCGGCCTGGCTTGGCATGCCGGTCATCAGTTCCGGCGGCTCGCCATGCACCACCACTTCCGCCCAGTGCCCCATGCGGCGCTCAATCAAGTGCACCGGCAGCGCATCCAGAAACTCGTGGGCCACCACGACGCCTTGGAACCGCTCGGGTGCTCCAACGGCACCCTCCTGCAAGTTCTGGTGGTCTGGGCTCACCTCCACGTGGTGCCACCGCGGGCTCCAGCCGTGTGCGGCTTGCAGCCACGCCGAGGCGTCGCGCTCCATGTCCCCGGCCCCGCCGCCGTACTCCACGACCACGAAGTCATCGGGCCGACCCAGCGCATCCCACGCGGCGTGGATCTCGCGGCCGATGCATTGGGCCATGAAGGGGTGCAGCGTGGGGCTGGTGGCAAAATCGGTGCCGTCCTCCGTGCCGGTGCGGGCCGCTCCACGGCGCCTCGTGTAGTAGCCCTCCTCGGGGTCGTATAGGCACGCATCCATCCAGTCGCGGAAGCTGATGGGGCCCTCGGCGATGCGGTCGCGGAGGCGCTCGGACAGGGTCACGACGCGGCCACGGCGGGGGTCGTCCATGAAGGCGTCGGCTCCAGTGGAAGCGGCGACCCGTTGATGCCAACGCTCATATGCGGGACTGGTTTGGGCGCGTCCCAACTGGGGTTTATATATGGTCTCCGTGGCGCTGGAATACCTCCCCCTGGCCATTTTGGCTGTGGTTGCTTTTGCCCTCGTCTTCGTGACGCTACTGGGCAACAAATTCATGGGTCCCAAGCGGGCTAGCGTCACAAAGTTGACGCCCTACGAGTGTGGTGAACACCAGGCTCCAGGTGCTCGCGGCCCCATCGATGTACAATATTACATGTACATCTTGACGTTCCTTATCTTCGACGTCGAGGTCATGTTCCTGGTTCCCTTCGCTCTGCGATTCAAGGGATTGGACTGGGGCCCCATCGTCGCGATCACCGCGTTCGTGGCCCTGATCTTGATCGGGTACTGGTACGAACTGCGCAAGAAACTGCTCAACTGGCGGGCTCTCGAATGAGTGACGAACACACCCCCGATGCGGCGGTCGAGGCGGAAGCGATCGAGGAATTCGACGCGGCCACCGACGACCCGAGCGACATGAAGGTCCCCATCGTCGTGGAGGAACAGAAGGACGGCCTCGTCCTGACGGTCCTCTCCAAGGCGATCAACTGGGGGCGCAGCAACAGCCTGTGGCCGTTCGGCTTCGGTCTGGCCTGCTGCGCCATCGAGATGATCTCGACGGTCGCCAGCCCCAACCACGACTTCAGCCGCTTCGGCTCCGAAGTCATGCGCGCCAGCCCCCGCCAATGCGACCTGATGATCGTGCCCGGCACGGTCACCAAGAAGATGGCGCCCCGCATCAAGAACCTCTACGAGCAGATGGCCGACCCCAAGTACGTCATCGCCATGGGTGCCTGCGCCATCAACGGCGGCCCCTACCAAGACTCGTACTTCGTCGTCAAGGGCGTGGACAAGATCATCCCGGTCGATGTCTACGTCCCCGGCTGCCCGCCGCGCCCCGAGGCCCTCATGGACGGCCTCCTGAAGCTGCAAAAGAAGATCCGCGACCAGAACCACACCCTGGAGTTGGGCTTCTAATGTCCGAGGACACCATCCAACCAGAAGGCATCCACGCCAAGCTGGCCCAGAAGTTCCCCGAAGACATCGTCGCCGTCGATGTCCTGGCCGACGGTCAACAGATCAGCGAGGTCACCCCCGACGGTCTGTTCCAAGTCGTTGCCTACCTGCAGAAGCGCTACCCGCTCATGTCGGTCATGAGCGGCTACGACGTCGACAACGAGCTCGGCATCTTCTACAGTTTCCTCAAGCTCGCCCAGACCCCCGAGGACTGGGGCGAAGTCTGCCTCCGCGTCCGCCTGCCCCGCCCCGAAGGCGCCGATGGCAGCTGGACCCCTGCTGTCCCCAGCCTATGCGATCTCATGCCGGCCGCCAACTGGCAAGAGCGCGAAATTTGGGACCTGTACGGTATCCGCTTCGAAGGTCACCCCGACCTGCGCCGCATCTTCATGCCCGACGACTGGACCGGCTTCCCTGGACGCCGGGACTACAAGGAGCCCGAGCAGTTCGTGGCCATGCGCCACGGTGAAGACGTGACGCTCCGCACCCAAGAGGAGGGTTCCTGGTAATGTCCAACATCGATGTCCTGGCCAGCCTGCCCGCCGCCTACGATGGCAGCGCGACCCTGAAACCGCTGGGTGGCGACAAGCACCTCATGCAGCTCAACATGGGGCCCCAGCACCCGTCCACCCACGGTGTGCTGCGCCTCAAGCTCACCCTCGACGGTGAGATTGTCCACGACGTGGAGCCCGTCATCGGCTACTTGCACCGTGGCAGCGAAAAGCTGGCCGAGGGCATGAACTGGGTCAAGTTCATCCCGCTCACCGACCGCATGGACTACCTGGCGGCCATGCTCAACAACCAGGGCTACGTCATGGCGGTCGAGAAGCTGCTGGGCGGCCCCGACGAGCACGTCGTCAGCGAACGCGGCGAATACCTGCGCACCTTCTCGGCCGAGATGAGCCGCCTGGCCAGCCACTTGCTGTGGATGGGCACCTTCATCATGGACCTGGGCGCCATCACGCCCATCTTCTACGCGCTGCGCGAGCGCGAAACGGTCCTTGGCTTCCTGGAAGAATTGTGCGGCGCCCGCCTCACGTTCAACTACATGCGCTTTGGCGGCGTCAAGTACGACCTCCCCGAGGACCCCACGTACCTGGACCGCGTCGACGAATTCATCGCCAGCATGCCGGCTCAGGTCCTGGAATACCAGCGCCTCCTGCAGAAGAACGACATCCTCGTCAACCGCCTCAACGGCACCGGTCCCTTGAGCCGCGAGGATGCCCTGCGCTACGGTGTCACGGGCCCCATGCTCCGCGCCACCGGTGTGGCCCACGACGTCCGCAAGGCGGACCCGTACAGCGTCTACGACAAGCTGAACTTCGAGGTCCCCACCACCACGCAGTCCGACTGCTACGGTCGCCTGCAACTGCGCTGGCAAGAAATGATCCAGACCTGCAGCCTCATCCGGCAATGCATCGCCAAGCTGCGCGACGGCAACCTGGATGGCCTGCACATGAACCCCGCCTACGCCGGTGGCAAGATGCTCCGCGTCAAGGCCAAGGGCGAAGCCTACGCCCGCATCGAGCACAGCAAGGGCGAGTACGGCGTCCACGTCATCGGCAACGGCAAGCTGCAACCCCAGCGCGTCAAGGTGCGCGCCCCCAGCTTCGCCAACCTGCAACCCTTGCCCATCATGGCGCGCGGCCAGAAGATCGCCGACCTCATCGCCACGTTGGGGTCCATTGACATCGTCTTGGGGGACGTCGACCGTTAAGGAGGCCTGATCATGGGAGCACTCACAGACTTCATCGACACCGTCATCCCCGGCACGCCCGGCTGGCTCGACAGCACCCTCGCCGCCATCATCGGCAGCGTGCTCGTCTTCACCGTCGTCCTGGCCACCGGTGGCATCTTCACCTTCGCCTTCCGCCGCATCTTCGCCCGCATGGGCACCCGCCGTGGTCCCAACCGCGTCGGTCCCAGTGGCATCTTCCAGTTCCTCGCCGACGGCATCAAGCTGATTTCCAAGGAAGACATCCGGCCCGCCAAGGTCGACCGCATCGCCTGGGGCGCCGCGGTCTACGTGGCCGTCATCTTCACCGTCATCGCGTGGAGCCCCATGCCCTGGAGTGAAGACATCTTCTTCACCAACGTCGGCACCGGCATCCTGTTCATCCTCGCCGCCAGCGCCATCGCGCCCCTGGCCGAGATGATGGCCGGCTGGGGCAGCAACAACAAGTACAGCCTGTACGGCGGCGTCCGCGCCGCCGCCATGGACGTCAGCTACGAGATCCCCATGATGTTCTCCATTGGAGCCATCATCCTGATCGTCGGCAGCCTCGACACCCAGAGCATCGTGCAGGCGCAAGGCAACCTCTGGTTCATCATCCCGCAAATCGTCGGCTTCGTGATCTTCTTCATCACCGCCCTCGCCAAGGCCGGCCTGGCCCCCACGGACCTGGCCGAGTCCGAGTCGGAACTCGTGGCTGGCTTCACCACCGAATACTCCGGCATGCGCTTCGGGATGTTCTTCGTGGTGCTGTTCAGCAACGTCTTCTTCATTTCCGCGCTGATGACCATGCTCTACCTCGGAGGCTGGCAGGCTCCCTTCGGGAACCTCATCCCCGCCCTCAAGGTCATCCCCGGCGTCTTCTGGTTCGCCGCCAAGTCTCTCTTGATGAGCTTCGTCGTGTTCTGGGTCTGGACATCCATTCCCCGTGTCCGCGTCGACAGCTACCTCAGCACCGCCTGGAAGGTCATGCTCCCCGTGTCCCTACTCAACTTCGTTGGAACCGCGATCGCCGTCAAGATGGGGGTCCTCGGATGAAGGCCCCTCTTGTCCCCATCCTGCAGGGCATGGGCGTCACGCTCTCGAACTTCTTCAAGAAGCCCGTGACGGTCCAATACCCCGAGGAAAAGACCCCGGTCGCCGACCGCTTCCGTGGCCGCATCTACCTCAAGCTGGAGACCTGCATCGGGTGCACCCTGTGCAGCCAAGCCTGCCCCAACGGCAGCTGCTACATGGTCGACTACGACCCCGGCTTCGAGACCCCCCAAAACAAGCGCCAGAAGTTCCCCGCCGTGGAGATCAGCAAGTGCATGTACTGCTCCCTCTGTGAGGAAGCCTGCCCCACGGACAGCATCCGCATGGGCAAGGAATTCGAGACCGGCGCCTACGTGCGCGACTTCGACTACAAGCCCGACCGCCTGAGCCAAAACGAAGCCGCCCTTGGACGGGGGCCGTTCCAATGATTGGCCAACAGATCACCTTCGCCATCTTGGCGGCGGTCATCCTCGGTGGCGGCCTCTGGAGCGCCATGGCCACCCGCACCTTCCACAGTGCCCTTGGCCTCGGTGTCGCCCTCGTCGGCGTCGCCGCCTACTACATCTTCCTGAACGCCGAGTTCATTGGCGTCATCCAAGTGCTCGTCTACGTCGGCGGCATCCTGACGCTGCTCGTCTTCGCCGTGATGTTCGTCGCTGGCGACGAAGAAGAAGAACAACCCGCCGGACCCGGAGGCGAGCAATGAACCGCAACCAGCGGCTGATGTTCGCCGGCGCCACCGCCGGCCTCCTGTTCCTCGTGATGGCCTACGCCATTGCTGGCACGGAGCCCTGGCAGAGCGGCACCGAAGGCACCGAAGACATCGACGCCCTCGTCGAGAGCCTCTTCACCGACAACCTCGTCGCCTTCGAAGTCCTGGGTGTGCTGCTGACTGGCGCCATGATCGGCGCCCTCGTCATCGCCCGCCCCCTCGTCACCGGCTCCGACGCCTACGCCCGCGTCGATGACGCCACCCTCGAGAAGACCCAGGCCACCGCGGCCCTGGGCGCCACGTTCACCCACACCCCCCTGCCCCAGGAGGAAGAAGAATGAGCCTGCCCGTCAGCTACTCGCTCACCCTCAGTGCCGCCCTCTTCGCCATCGGCGTCTTCGGGCTCCTGATCAACCGCAGCGCCCTGCGCATGCTGATCAGCGTCGAATTGGTCCTGAACGCGGCGAACATCAACTTCGTCGCCTTCGCCCAGCACCACGGCAACGCCCACGGGCTCACCTACACGCTCTTCTCGATTGCATTGGCCGCCGCCGAAGCCGCGGTGGGCCTGGCGATCCTGATTCACCTGTACCGACACATCCAGACCGTCGACGGCGACTCCGCGACGGCCCTGAGGTGGTAACATGGCCGAAACCAGTGCTTCCGAACACGCCGCCCACGGCACCGACTTGCTGGCCGCTTCCACGCCCGAGCTGAGCGCCGCTCTGCTCGTGCTGCTGGCCCCCATCGCCGCGAGCCTGCTGATCTTCCTCATCGGCAAGAACCGCTGGCGCGGCGGCGCCGCCTTCGCCGTCGGAGCCGTCGGCCTCAGCGTCGTTGGCATGCTCTACCTGTTCGTGCGCCACATCATTGGCGGCGCCGACCCCGTGGGTTGGAGCATCACGTGGTTCGAGGTCGGCCCCTACGCCTTCACGTTCGGCTTCCTGCTGGACAACCTCAGCATCTGGCTGGCCACCCTGGTCAGCATCCTGGCCTTCCTCATCGTCCTCTTCTCGACGCACTACATGCACGAGGAGCCCGATGAGAAGCTGCGCCGCTACTACGCCGTCAAGGCCCTCTTCATTGGCGGCATGCTGGGCACGGTGCTCATGGACAACTACCTCCTGATGTTCATCTTCTGGGAGATCATGGGTCTGTGCAGCTACCTGCTCATCGGTTTCTGGTACCACAAGGACAGCGCCGCCACGGCCGCCAAGAAGGCGTTCCTCACGACGCGCCTTGGTGACATCCTGCTGATGGTCGGCATCATCATCCTGCTGGTGACCTTCAAGACCCTCAGCTACCGCGAAATCTGGCACCACCCCGACCTGGAATCCCACAAGGGCCTCATGTACGCGGCCGCGCTGCTCATCTTCGGTGGCGCCGTGGGCAAGTCCGCCCAGTTCCCCCTGGACCTGTGGTTGCCCGACGCCATGGAAGGCCCCACCACCGTGTCGGCCCTCATCCACGCCGCCACCATGGTCAAGGCCGGTGTCTTCCTCGTCGCCCGCAGCTTCCCGCTGTTCCTGCTGAACCCCGACACGTTCGTCGTGGTCGGTGTCATTGGCGGCATCACCGCCCTCTACACTGCGAGCATGGCCCTGGCCGCCTTGGACATCAAGCGCGTGCTGGCGTTCTCCACGCTCTCGCAACTGGGCTACATGTTCCTGGCTCTGGGCGCCGGCGGCTTGTACTACTACAAGACCGCCAGCACCGGTGACTACGGCAACGGCATCGGCTTCACCGCCGCCATGCTGCACCTCCAGAATCACGCCTTCTTCAAGGCCCTGCTCTTCTTGGGAAGTGCCAGCGTCATCCTCGGCATGCACCACCACCAGGACATGCGCGAAATGGGCGGCCTGAAGCACAAGATGCCCAAGACGTACTGGACCATGATGATCGGCACGCTGGCCATCGCCGGCATCATCCCCTTCAGTGGCTTCTGGAGCAAGGACGAGGTGCTCGCCGTCGCCTTCAAGGCCGGCAGCATCGAGCCCGTCTTCACGCTGCTCTGGGTCATGGGCATGCTGACCGCGCTCATGACGGCGTTCTACATGTTCCGCATGATGTTCCTCACCTTCCACGGGGAACACCGCACGGAACACGCCGACCACGCCCACGAAAGCCCCGGCGTCATGACCGGCCCCCTCATCGTGCTGGCCATCTTCGCCGCCATTGGTGGTCTGTGGCTCGTCACGCCCTTCACGGGTGGCTTCGAGGCCGTCATCACCTACCCCTACAGCGAGGACCTGGGCCACCCCCACGCCGCCGCGCCCATGGACATCTTGGTCGGCATCATGACCGAACCCAAGACGTACCTCTCGCTGGGCGTCGCCGCGCTGGGTATCTTCCTGGCCTGGCGCAAGTACGGCAAGGGCCTGCCCGCCTCCGAAGCCGAGGAACCCACCAAGGGCTTCCGCGCCGTCCTCTACAACCGCTACTACGTGACGCAGGCCGTCTATGAGCCCATTGGCAACGTCTTCGCCGTGGGCATCGCCAAGCTAAGCAACATCGTCGACCGCAAGGGCATCGACGGCACCGTCAACGGTGTCGCCCGCGCCGCCCAGTGGAAGGCCGATTGGTTGCGCCGCTGGCAAGACGGCCGCATCACCACGTACCTGACCAGCATCGCCATCGGGGCCACGGTCCTGCTGGCTGCGACGATCGCCATCATCCCCATCATCCGGTGGTAAGAATGAACGTCCTCGACCTCCTTGAGACCAACACGCTCGGCCTGATTCCGATCACGCTGCTCATCACCCTCCTGGGTGCGGTGGCGACGTTCACCAGCAGCGAACGCAACGCCCGCAAGGTCGCCCTGATCTTCACGGTCCCCGCGTTCCTCGTGATGACGTTGATCTTCCTGCAAGTGGGCATCACCACCGGCGGCAAGTACAGCTTCGTCACAAACTGGACCTGGGTGGAAGGCCTTGGCATCACGTTCAGCTTCGGCGTCGACGGCCTCAGCGCTAGCCTCGCCTGGCTCACCAGCCTCCTGACGCCCCTGGTCATCCTGTACAGCTGGAACGAATCCAAGCAGCCCCGCCTGTTCTTCGGCATGCTCGTGCTGCTCAACGTCAGCGTCATTGGTGTCTTCACCACGCTCGACTTGTTCCTGTTCTACATCTTCTGGGAATTTGTCCTGATTCCGATGTACTTCCTCATCGCCATCTGGGGCGGACCCAACCGGAAGTACGCCAGCTACAAGTTCGTCGTCTACACCGGCGGCGCCAGCCTGATCATGCTGCTCGGGTTCATGGCCCTGTACTTCGGCGCCGGCGTGGGCACCTTCCACATCCCCACCATCCAGGCGGCCGCAGGAGCCGGCTTCACCAGCGCCTTTGGCATCCTTGCCTTCGCGCTGCTGGCCATCGGCTTCTTGGTCAAGCTGCCCAGCGTGCCGTTCCACACCTGGCTGCCCGACGCCCACGTGCAAGCCCCCACCGCGGGCTCCGTCATGCTGGCTGGCGTGCTGCTGAAGATGGGCAGCTACGGCCTCATGCGCATCGCCTTCCCCATCCTTCCCGATGCGGCGATGCTGTTCCAGTGGCCCCTCTTCATCCTCGGTGTCGTCAGCGTCCTCTACGGCGCCTTCCTGTGCCTTGCGCAAGACGACATGAAGAGCATGATCGCCTACTCCAGTGTCAGCCACATGGGCATGATCACCATCGCGCTGGTGACCTTCAACGACCTGGGCTGGGTCGGCGCCGCGTACATGAACGTCGCCCACGGCGTCATCAGCGCCGGGATGTTCATGGCCGCCGGTTCGCTGCAACACAGCACCGGCACCCGCCTCATCAGCCGCCTCGGCGGCATCGGCCAGAAGACCCCGATCCTCGCCGGCCTCACCGCCGCGCTCTTCCTCGGCAGCCTCGGCCTGCCCGGCATGATGGGCTTCATCGCGGAATTCACCATGTTCGCGGCCATCTGGGAAGCCTTCGGCTGGTGGATCATGGTCCCCATCTGGAGCGTCCTCATCACCGCCGGCTACTACCTCTGGGCCCTGCAACGCACCTTCTACGGCAGCGAGAAGCGCCACGTGGAAGTCGACTGGGACCACATCCACGACGTCGTCCCCGGCGAACAATGGCCCATGGTGGTCCTCGTGATTCTCGCCATCGCGCTCGGCATCCTGCCCGCCGTCCTCACCGGACAAATGGGTGAATGGACGAGCACGATCATCACCCTGTTCGGAGGTGCCTGATGGACGACAAGAAGAGCCGCATGATCGGCAACATCATCCTGCTCGGCCTCATCGCCGCCATCGCGTACCTGGCCATCTTCCGCCGGGACGTCCTCAACGCGGTGCTGAGCCCCGACCTGCACTGGCAGATCTTCACGGCCGAATTCATCGTCGTCCTGTTCGCGCTCCTGGCGCCCCTCATCGGCGCCCGCGACCCCGACCGCAAGGCGATGCGCATGTTCGCGCTCTTCGGCCTCGGTGGCGCCTTCGTCGTCACCCTGGGCAGCCTGCTGAGCTGGAACTTCGCCATCCCCGGCATCAACCTGGACTTCACCCTCGAATACCAAGAGGCGTGTGCCCAGGCCATCGCCGACGGCGTCAGCAGCCCCTGCAACGTCTACGCCGTCACCCCCGCCAGCCTGCTCTTCAAGCTGATCTTCCTGGGCACCGCCTTCCTGGCCGTCCTGGGCAGCGGCAAGCTGCTGGACCGCCGCACCGAAGACGACTACGGCGAACTGTTCAGCCTGATTCTGTTCGCTACCGTCGGCATGATGGTCGCCGCCAGCGCCAAGGACCTCATCGTGCTCTTCCTGGGCATCGAGATGGCCTCCCTGAGCAGCTACCTCCTGGCCGGCTTCCAACGCGACCGCATCGGCGCGGAAGCCGCGATGAAGTACTTCCTGTTCGGTGCCGTCAGCAGCGGCCTGACCCTGTACGGCATCAGCCTCCTCTACGGTGTGGCCGGCAGCACCAACATCGCCGCCCTGGGCACCGCCATCACCACCGGCGGCGCCTTCGACGCCATGAGCTTCATCGCCATCGTGTTCTTCCTCGGTGGCCTGGGCTTCAAGATCAGCAGCGCGCCATTCCACCTCTGGGCTCCCGACGTCTACTCCGGTAGCCCCAGCCCCGTGGCCGGCATGCTCGCCGCTGGCTCCAAGGCAATGGGCTTCGCCGCCGTGTTCAACGTCTTCCTCGTCGGCCTCATCGGCGTGGCACAGAACTGGCAACTGGTGGTCGCTGTGGTGGCCGTCGTCAGCATGTTCGTGGGCAACCTCATCGCCCTCAAGCAGAACAGCCTCCGCCGCATGCTCGCATACAGCAGCATCGCCCAGGCCGGCTACCTGCTCATCGCGGTCGTCGTGGCCGGCGCCGCCGCCGGCACCAACGCCTTCGGCACCCACGCCACCTACGCCCTTGGTGGCGGCATGCTGCACCTGATCGTCAACGCCGCCATGAAGCTGGGCGCCTTCCTCATCGTCGGCGTCTTGATTCTGGCCGGCATCCCCGACCGCCTGGAAGCATACAAGGGCCTGAGCAAGCGCAACGCGTTCCTCGCCCTCGCCATGGCCATCTTCCTGCTCAGCATGGCCGGCATCCCGCCCCTGGGTGGCTTCACCAGCAAGTTCGTGCTGTTCAGCGCCGCCGTCGACACCGCCATCACCAAGCAACTGGGCTGGCTCATCTGGCTCGCCGTCTTCGCCGTGGCCAACAGCGCCATCAGCCTGTACTACTACGTGCGCGTCATCCGCGCCATGTACGTGGAAGGCGGCGACGAACCCGCCGGCAACCCCATCCACGTGGACCAGAGCGCCATGGTCGCCATCGGCGTCTGCGCTGGCCTGATCCTCCTGGTCGGTGTCTGGCCCAGCTGGTTCGTGGACGTCAGCATGGACGCCGCGCGCAGCCTCGTCGCCATGGCGATGCCGTAACGCCAAGCCTGAAGTAAGGGAGAATCCAAGGAACCACCATGTCCGAGACCGCCGCACCCGAGACCCAGAGCGACGGCGACGTCGAAGCCCGCATCCAAGCGGCACTCGACGAAATCCGTCCCGCCCTCCAATTCGATGGCGGCGACCTGGAGTTCCTCGGCTTCAGCCCCGAGACCGGCGTCGTCCAAGTCCAAATGGTCGGAGCATGCCACGGCTGCAGCATGAGCGAGGTCACCCTCGTCAGCGGCGTCGAGCGCATCGTCAAGGAACGCGTCCCCGAAGTCCGTGCCCTGGTCAACATCCCGCCAGACTACGAGCCGACCAACCCGAAGTACTGAGATGACGCCGCGAGCGTGGCGCTTCCCACTGGCCATCGCCACGTTCGGCATCAGTGCCTGGATTCACGTCGCGCGCCACGGCTCCCGCACCACTCGGTGGAAGCGAAGCCTCATCGGATCCGGCATCGCTTGGCTCGTCAGCATCATTGGCCTGGCGCTGACCATCCTGCTGCCCCTGGGCCTCATCCAGGCGTTGACCTACCCCAACGACCCGCCCTGGTGGCCAGAAGGCTGGGGCATCCCGCTGTTTCTCGGCGGCCTCGCGGCCTGGCTCATCGGAGCCGTCGCGTTCTGGGTCGTGCTGTGGTCCACCGATGCTGATTAAGACGCGACCCCATGACGCGCCGTGCAGCGCAACGTCGCCGTCGTCGTCATCCTGAGCATCGTCACGTTTGGCATCTACAGTCTTTACTGGTTGTACGACACGTGGCGCAGCACCGCCGAATCCAACGGCCGCCAACACAGCGCCAAACTGGTCTTCGGCTTCGCCCTGGCATGCTGGATCGTCATGCTCCTGGCCTTGGCCGCCTACATGTTCGCATCCTTTGCCACCGCCCTCAACGACATCGCCAACGGCGGACAAGGCGACCCACCCGTCCGCACATTGGTGCTGCTGCTCGTCTCCACGGTCGTCATGATCATCGCCGGCCTGGCGGGCACGGTGCTGATGCTCATCATGGTCTACCACGCCACCGAGAACACCCGCATCGCGCTGGAACGCCACGGCCTGCAACAAGCCCTGCCCCCCGTTGCCCACGTCCTGCTTGCGTTGTTCATCAACGTCTGGATCTACGTGGTCGTCGGCCTGGGTCAACACGAGCTGAACAAGCTGCACACTTGATGTAGGGCCCCGGTGTCGGCCACCCGTGGACGCCGTCCGAGCCCTGACCCGCACCAGCCTGGTGAGCCTCGCCGTCGGCTTCCTCGCCCTGGCCATCGGCCTGTCCGGCCTCGTGCCCGGTGCATGGTTCACCAGCCACGGCCTGGTCCTGACCCTGGGATGCGTCTTGCCCGGCTTGGCCGCCATGCACGCATTCACCCTGCAACGCTTGGCCGGCACCACATTCGACGGACCGCGCGTCGCGATGGCGGCCAACCTATGGCTGGCCGGCGCCTTGCTGACCGCGTTCCGCCCGGTGGGCCCCGGACCCCTGTGGGCCGTGGCCGCCATCGGCACCGTGCTCCTGGTCGCCGGAGCCACCCTCTGGGCCATCCAGGTGATGGCCCGCGCCCCCAAGAGCGGCCTCACCGACGTGGACAAGGACCCCCTGACCAAGGGAGACGACGCCTGCCTCAAGCACGTCCACTTCGCCCACCGGTTCCTGCCCATTGGCTTGCTCGTCCTGCTGGTCGCCAGCGGCTTCCCCGATGGCAACATCTGGGGCGCCCGCATCTTCACCGCCGCCGTGCACATCCTCGTCATCGGCTACGGCCTGCTCTCCATGTACGGGCTCAGCCACTTCTGGGTCCCCCGCCTCAGTGGCATCCCCGCCATCGCCGGGGGCGCCATCAAGGGCGAATTGCACACCACGCTGCTTGGCATCGTCGGCGTCACCGTCGGGTTCCTCATTGGCCACGACACCAGCGTCGGCCGCGGCTTCCTCGTCGGCCTGGGGCCCTTCGTGTTTTTGGGCTTCTTCGTCTGGATGGGCGTCATCGGCGCCAACATCATGAAGAACAAGAGCCCCAGCAATTCGGTCCGGCCCGAGTTCGTCTACATCCCATGGATCTTCAGTTCCGTCTTCTGGGCCGTCACCGCGGTGCTCATGGGGATCTTCATCAATGCACTCCCCGAGCAAATGGAGCACCTGCGCGGCGCCCTCCGCTTCACCCACTTGCACAGCGGCTTGCTGGGCGGCGCCATCCAGCTCCTGTTGGCCCTCGTCACGCGGCAACTGCCCATGGTGCAAGGCATGCAACCCCCGCGCTTCGACGCCAAGATGAAGCTCAGCTTCTACGCCTTCAATGCCGGCATCGCACTGGCCATGTTCGGGCGCTTTGCCAGCCCCACCGACACGTGGCTCGTGGCCGGCTTCGCCGTCATCGCGGCGTCCTTGGGTCTGTTCGTCTGGGCCATGGCACCGTTCATCAAGCCGCGCACCTCTGCCGTCGCATGAGCCTGACCTGGACCACCGTCGACACCCGCTTGGGCACGTTCACCGTGGTCGCCCACGACGGCGTCATCGTCAAGATCCAACTTCCCGGCTCCGACGACGACTGGCGGCCCCAAGTGGCGCGCTGGTTCCCTGACGAGGTGCCAGCCCAGGTCGAGGACCCCATCTTGGATGCCGCGGTGCGGCAAATCCAGGAATACGCCCAGGGGCAACGCCACAGCTTCGAATTGCCCACCAAAGCGATGGGCACCGACTTCCAACAAGCCGTCTGGCACGCCCTCACCCAGATTCCCTACGGTGAGACGCGCAGCTACGCCGACGTCGCGCAAGCCCTTGGCAAGCCAGGCGCGGCGCGCGCCGTTGGACAAGCCAACGCCCGCAACCCGCTGCCCTTGGTGCAGCCCTGCCACCGGGTGCTCAGCGCCGACGGCGGCCTGGGCGGCTGGATGGGCTCCGGCACCGACAACGGACTCAAGCGTACCCTGTTGGATCTGGAAGGGCCCAAGGATGGGTTGCGGCCCATGCGGCCCATTGGACTGTAGGTCACGAACGGAAGCCCAGCGTCACCACCACCCCCTGGTCCGGCCCGGGGCTAGTGACCTCCAAGGTCCCGTCCATGGCGGCCATCAAGCCTTGCACCACGTAGAGTCCCAGCCCCGCGCCCAGGCCGGCGAACTCATGGTCGTCGTGCAGTTTGTGGAACGGCCGGCCTACCTGCGCCAATTGCTCTTGGGTCATGCCGCGGCCCGCATCGCGCACCGTGATGGCTCCATCTCGGACTCTGACCTGGATTGGCGTGTGGGGAGGCGAGAACTTGAGGGCGTTTTCCAAGACGTGGGTGATGCAGCGCTGGATGGCTTGGGGGTCGCCTCGCGCCGTCGTCGGGGCCGTTTGGAGCTCGACGCGATCCTGGGCGGGCCAGCGCCCCACGACGGCATCGAGGAGGCCATCGAGGGAGACGTCCTGCATGTTCACCGGGACGCGACGGGCTTGCAGGCCGGCGGCTTCCTGCAAGCGCTCATGGAATCTCTCCACTCGGCGAAGGCTGGCAGCCAACTTGTCCAGGATGGCTCGGTCCTGGCCTTCGAGCCGGCGCTCCAATGCGGCCAACTGCAACTTCACGGGCGTCATGGGAGTCGCCAATTCATGGGAGATGGAATTGAGAAAATCGATGCGCATGGCGTTCTGGTCCCGCAGGCGGTTCAGTGCCCGTTGGGACTCGGCGGCGCGATCGGCGGCCTCCTGCAGCGCTTCCTCGTAACGGCGTCGCCCTTCGACGGGTACGAGGAGCACGTGGGTCTGGTCATCGCGGAATGCGAATGCCAGGACGCGTTGCCCGTCGGCCAGTTCCAACGCCACATCCGCCACCTGCCCCGTCGTCAGGAGCAGCGGTTCCACGGCCATCGTCCAATAGGCGGCCGAGCCAGGGCTGAGCATCGCCTCCCAGGCGCGCCCGGCGCACCATGCCTTGGCCACGTCGTCGGAGGCGTGGACGGATCCATCGGATGCAAGGACGAGGGTGCCGCAGCCCCAAGCTGAGGGGGGCAGCGTCATCCGGAGGACTCCATGGCCTGGGCCACGGCCTGTGGATGCGTCATGTGGGGTGCGTGTCCCGTTGCTTGGATGGTGACGCGCCGCGCGTCGGGCAACGCCGCCGTCGTGTATGCTCCGGTGGCTTGGGGTGCGATGATGTCGTCGCTGGTGTCGATGATCAAGGTCGGGCGGCTCATGTCCGGCAGCGCAGCCCGCAGGTCGCTGCGGAAGGTCACCCGGGCAAAGTGCTGGGTAATCATGGGGTCGTTGCGGCAAAACCGCTGCTCCAGCGTGGTGGCCGTGTCCGGATCGGGTCCGGCGACCATGCCGGCCAAGGAGCGCGCCCAGCCCTGGTAGTTGTCCTCGATGGCCACCAACAGACCTTCGATGGCGTCGTGGTCGAAGCCGCCCACATATGGTGGGTCGTCGATGTAGCACGGGTTGGGGCAAATCATCACGACCCGGCGAATCAACTCCGGTGCCATGCCGCCGGCCATGCCCGCAATCAGGGCCGATACCGAATGGCCCACCAGTTCGACGGGGCCGGCGTCGGCCGCTTGGAGGACTTCGAGCAAGTCGTCGGCGTGCCCGCGCAATTCGCCGTGACGGGTGCGGTCGTACTGGCTGTAATCCGAGGCTCCCATGCCGGTCAGGTCGTACGTGATGGCCCGATGGGCTGGTAGGCATCCGATGAGAGGCTCCCACATGCTCTGGTCGCAACCAAAGCCGTGCACGTACACCCGCGTGTCGCCGTCGCCGCGCACCCGGACTGCGTTGCGCGCCAACACGGACCGGGCAGACATCAAGGGCTCTAGCGGGTGCGGAGGATAGTCTCTTGGGCGGGGGCGTTCGGGGCCCCAGGTCCTATGGTTCGTCGATGCGCTCCAGCAATTGGCGCTTCCACCGCTGCATGACGATGAACTGGCCCACGGAGGCCAGCAGCACGAGGACCGCGGCCGTCCAGACGAAGACGTCGTCGACGCCCCAAACCAGCGCAACGAAGAGTAGGATGCCGCTGAAGCCCAGAGTCAACCAGGCCGCGTGGCGGACGTTCCAAGGGGAAGGGGAAGAGGAATCGTCGGTCATTCAGCTGACGAGGCCGCGCAGTTCCACGGCTTCGGCCACGCGCGCCACGGACACCATGTAGGCCGCGGTGCGCATGTCGCAGCGGCTGCGCTTGTGGCGATCGTAGACGGCGTGGTAGGCGGCCGTCATCTTGTCGTCCAATTCGCGGTGGACCTTGTCTTCCTTCCAGTAGTATCCGTACGTGTTCTGCACCCACTCGAAGTAGGAGACCGTCACGCCGCCGGCGTTGGCCAAGAAGTCGGGAATGACGTGGATGCCCTTCTCGTGCAGTACCTTGTCCGCCGCGGGCGTCGTGGGGCCATTGGCCAATTCCAAGACAATCTTCGCCTTGACTTTGTCCGCGTTCTTGCTGGTGATGGCGTTCTCGATGCCGGCGGGGATGAGGATGTCCACGTTGGCGGCCAACAGTTGCGCGTTGGTCTTCTTGGTGGTGCCCTTGAGGCCCTGGACGGTGCCGTCCTTCTGCTTCTCGGCCAGGGCGTCCTTGAACGCGATGCCGTCCTTGTTGTGGATGGCGCCCTTGGAGTCGCTGATCATGACGACCTTGCACCCGAACATCTTCTCCACGAGGCGGTGGGCGTGTTGGCCCGCGTTGCCAAAGCCTTGAATCGCGACCGTGGCGCCCTTCAACTCCAAGCCGACCTTGTCGGCCGCTTCGCGCAGGCAGTACATGCCGCCACGGGCGGTGGCGTCGCCGCGACCGGCCGAGCCACCCAACGGAATGGGTTTGCCCGTGATGAAGCCGGGCGTGTTGTAGCCACGGATGACGGACAGTTCATCGGTCATCCACGCCATGATTTGGGGCGTGGTGTAGACGTCCGGGGCGGGGATGTCCTTCTCCGGGCCCACGATTTGGTGGACGGCGCGCACCCAGCCACGGCTGAGGCGCTCCAATTCGCCCGGACTCATCTCCTTGGGGTTGCAGATGACGCCGCCCTTGCCGCCACCCAGGGGGATGTCCACGACGGCGGTCTTCCAAGTCATCCACGCGGCTAGCGCCTTGACCGTGTCCTCCGTTTCTTCGGGGTGGAAGCGGATGCCGCCCTTGGTGGGGCCGCGGGCGTCGTTGTACTGGCACCGGAAGCCCGTGAACGTCTGCGTGGTCCCGTTGTCCATGCGGACCGGGATGCGCACCTGCAGGAACCGCTGGGGCTCCCGGAGGTATTCGTGCATGCTCTTCTTGAGACGCATCTTCTTGGCCGCCGCATCGAGTTGCGACTGGGCGATCTTGAACGGGTTCAGTTCTTCGGCCATGGGTCCACCAATTGGGCGGGCGACGACCATGTCGCATCAAGAATGCATCGTTGCGGCGACGCACCGGAGTGGCTCGGCCAAGCGGCCGCCTCGGCCCGCCCCGCGGCTGCGCAAAAGGCATTTGTCCAACGGCCCGAATGGCTGGCCGATGCCCGCCGGCCTTCGCGTCCAAGACGTGTTCGACATCGACCGCAGCGAAGCCATTGTCGTCCCCAAGCAGACCCCCTTCACGGAGGTGGTGCGCAAATTCGCTGGGCACAACGACCTGCGCGGCGTCTTTGTCGTCGATGGCAAGCAACGCCTCGCGGGCGTCATCACCCGACAAGACCTGCTGCACTACGCGGCCGAGAAACTGGGGGTCCCCGACCCGGACCCACGGGCATGGCGGGACATGTACCGAGTCATGACCGCCGCCACCGCCATCGTCGCATGCCGCCGGGGAAGCGAAGGCTGCGCGGTCACGGT
>JBFKTF010000013.1:0-21253 GCA_041636435.1 Thermoplasmatota archaeon | reverse complement strand
TCCTCTGGACCGCCGGTTGCTTGTTCCTTTACTTCGCGCTGGCCAACCTGACCTTGTTCGGTGTCAGCCAGAACCAGCTTGACATCTTCGAGGGCTTCCGTGCCATCCTGGCCGGTGCCTCGGGTACCGTCATGCACCTGGGTATCGGTCCCATCGTGACCGGTTCCATCGTGATGCAGCTCTTCACGGGCGCCAAGATCATCAACCTCGACTTGACCAAGTCCGAGGACAAGTCGATCTACCAAGGCACCCAGAAGATTCTGGTGATTCTGTTCATCTTCATCGAGTCCATTCCCCAGGTGTTCGGTTTCTTGGAACCCGACACCGCGTTCAACCAATGGTTCGTGGACGCCGGCGGGGCCGGAGACGCCGCCGGCGGTGCCGCCTGGGGTCGCTCCTTCATCGTCCTCCAGCTCGCCCTTGGTGCGCTGGTGGTGTTCCTGATGGACGAGCTGATCAGCAAGTGGGGCATCGGCTCCGGTATCTCGCTGTTCATCGCCGCCGGTGTCAGCCAGGCCCTGTTCCAGGGTACCCTGAACTGGCAGCCCGCGATCAACGGCCAGCCCTACGACCCCGAGTTCAATCCGCCCGCCGGCACCATCCCCATGGTGATCTACGTCTTCTCGACGCGGAGCATCGCGAGCCTGGTCAACGGTGGTGGCTTCGAACAGATGTTCATTGGTGCTGGACAAGGGTTCCCGAACCCCATCATCACGTTCCTTGGCACCATCGCCATCTTCGTGTTCGTGGTGTTCGCGGAGAGTAGCCGCGTGGAACTGCCCCTGGCCCACGGCAAGGTCCGTGGTGCTCGTGGCCGCTACCCGCTGCGTCTCATCTACGCCAGCAACATTCCGGTCATCTTGATGGCGGCGCTCATCGCCAACATCAACATCTTCAGCTTGCTTCTGTGGCAGCACCCGTTCTTCAGCCAGACCCCCATCATTGGTGAGGCCTGGTGGATTGGTACCTACCAGAGTGGCAGCGGCAGCCTGCAACCCATCGCGGGTGGCGCCTGGTACCTGAGCACCTTCAACGGTCTCAGCGACTGGTTGTTGCCAATCTTCGACCCGGCACGGTATGGTAGCTTCGCCTACGGACACGCCCCGTGGCAGATCATGACCAAGATCGTGATCTACCTCAGCCTGTTCGTCGGTGGCAGCATCATGTTCGCCAAGTTCTGGGTCGAGACCACCAACATGGGCCCCGAATCGGTCGCCAAGCAGATCGAGCGCTCCGGCATGCAGATCCCCGGCTTCCGCCGCGACCCCCGTGTCCTGCAGAAGATCCTGAGCCGCTACATCCCCACCATCACGGTGCTGGGTGGTGCCATCGTGGGTGGCCTCGCAGCCATCGCCGACATGATCGGCACCGTCGGTAACGCGTCCGGTACTGGTTTGCTTCTGTGTGTGGGTATCCTGATCCGCACCTACGAGCAAATCGCCAAGGAACAGGCCATGGAAATGCATCCTGTTCTGCGCGGTTTCTTCGGCGCTGAATAACCAGGAGACGTCGGGGGCAATCCTCGCCGCCTAGCGGCGGCTCCGGTCGCCCCCGAGTGCGCTGCGCGCCTGGTCCTTCAGGCGGCAGTTCGAATCCTCATCCCTTTTCTTCTTCCATCTTGGTGCCGGCCTCCGTGCACTACGTCATCTCGCCCACGGGCCTGGTGCACGCGATTGATTGCCCCCGCGTGGATGGCATCGCCTTCACCCGGGTCCATGCGTTGCGCATGGGGAAGCGGTTCGCACGTTGCTGTGCAGGGGACCGCGTGACGCCGCAAGGCACGCCGTGGTTCACGGTCGAGTGAACGGGTCGCGCAAGCGCACCGTGCGGTCCGGCCGACGCGCCGGTCGGCTCCGACTTTGCAGCAAGTTCACGATGAGGTGGCCTCGCCCATCTCCCGGCCGCAAATGGGCCGTGATGGTCACGCATTGGCCAAGCCACTCCACCTTCCTTGCCACCAAGTCGTCGTGACCGGACAACAGCGCTTCGTGGGACTCGATGACGGCCTCCCAGGCGGTGTCGGGGACGACGTCGTACGCGTTGCTACCGCACAGCGCCTCGGCCGGGCGCCCCAGGAAGGTGGCCAGCTCGGGGCTGACGTACAGGATGTTGCCGTACGAATCGGCGATGGCCAGCATCTGGTCGTCGAACACCAAGTGGGAGGCCCGGCCCGGATCCATGGGGCGCATGGGTCGGGCCGGTCCAGCCCAGCATTCAACTTGTCGAGGGGTCGGCACGTCCGCTTGGGGACCGCGTCCGGGTCCAGGGACAAGTGGTTCCACCGACCCACACGACGAGGCCAACAATCCTGCGGTGCTGGACGCTTCGTGCCCCGCGAACGACGCTGGCGCGACCCGGAGCCGTATCAGAAGTACCGGGCGCCATTGCAAGCCAAGTGGCGGCCCCTGATCCTCGACCGGGACAAGCAGCGCTGCCGCAACTGCAAGGCCTCCGTCACGAAACGCACCCCCGACGTGCAACTGGACATGGCCCACATCACCGACGCCGTCAGCTTCGTGCGGGCCGCTGGCGACCACCGCGCGGTGACGTTCTCCTACCGGTGGGACAACCTGTACATGCTGTGCCACACGTGCCACGTCGCCAGCCACCGCTTCAAGCTCGATGAGGCGATGCAAGAGCGACGCTGGCAAGTGGATCGCCTGGAAGCGCAACTGCGCAAATTGCGTGGCTGGTCCAGCCCATACGCCGTCATCCCACCCGAACTGCTGCCGCCCAAACTGCGCCCCGCCCGCAGCTTCCACGACGTCATGCGCATCTCGCCGCTGGTGCCGTTCCCGACCTTTGCCACGTACGCCAGCGACGGTGGCCTGGTCTTTGGCGACGAGGAAACTGGCGCCGTCCAAACCCCCCTGGAGCTTGGCGGAGCGGCATCCGGTCCTTTATGACCTGGCACATGGTCGCTTGAGCCGTTGTTGGTCACGCGGCGCTTCACGGCGCTCAACGGCACCGCGCTCATCATCGGGCTCATCGCGGGTGTCGCGGCGGTCCTCTTCCGTTTCTTCATCAGCTTCATCGAGAATCTCGCCTTCCGGGGCGAGGTCGCCGCGACCGCCCAGGAGACTGGCTACATCGTCAGCACCTGGGGCGCGCTCGTGTTCCTCGTGCCCGGCATCGGTGGCTTGATTGTCGGCTTGCTGCGCCAATTCATCCCGGGCCTGCAACGGCAAGGCATCGCCGAAGTGATGGCCGCCGTGCAAGCTCGCGGCGGCATCATCAAAGGACGCACGGCCTGGGGCCATGCGGTCGTCTCCGCCGTGACCGTCGGCACCGGTGGTTCGACCGGCCGTGAAGGCCCCATCGGGTACATCGGCGCCGCCCTAGGCAGCAGCATCGGCCGACGCTTGGGCTTCCGGGCCCGGGACATCAAGGTCCTGCTCGGGGCAGGCACCGCCGCCGGCATCGCGGCCACGTTCAACGCGCCCCTGGGTGGCGTGCTGTTTGCCATGGAGCTGATCCTGCCGGAATTCAGCACCCACGCCTTCATTCCCGTCGTCATCGCCACCGTGGTCAGCGTCACGGTGGGCCACTTCTTCCTGGAGGACCAACCCAGCTTCTTCATTCCCCAAGACTTCGAATTGGCCTCCGCCTTCGAGCTGGGCAACTACCTGCTGCTGGGGCTGCTGTGCGGCATCGGCGGCGTGGGATTCATCAAAATGTTGGGGGCCGCCAGCGACCGCGGAGAGTCCCTCAAATTGCCCACGTGGCTCAAGCCAACACTTGGTGGTCTCATCGTCGGCGTGCTGGGCCTTGGGGTGTTCTACGTCTCCGCGCAAGCGTTCCTGGGCGGCGACGGGCAATACCACATCTTTGGCACCGGCTACGGCACGGTATCCGCCATCCTGGCCGGCAACCAGTTGGTGCTGGTCGTGCCGCTGCTCATGCTGCTCATCGTGGCCAAGCCACTGGCCAGCAGCATCACCATCGGCAGCGGCGGTGGCGGTGGTGTGTTCTCGGCCAGCCTCATGCAGGGGGCCCTGTACGGCGCCCTCTTCGGCATCATCGCCCAAGAAATCAGTCCATTCCCCGTGGGTCCAGTCTCCGCCTACGCCTTGGTCGGCATGGCCGCCTTCTACTCCGCCACCGGCCGCGCCACGCTGACCACCATCGTGCTGCTCATGGAACTGACCGGGAGCCGCACCATCATCTTGCCCCTGATGTTCGCGGCCGTGACCGCCGACGCGGTGTCCGTGGGCCTGAGCAAGGACAGCATCTACACCATCCGCCTCAGCAAACGCGGCATCATCTTTGACCACGACCGCACCCAGAGTCCCCTGGACCAAGTGTTGGTGGGCAAGGTCATGAGCACCAAGGTCGACACCCTGGCCGGTACCATGACTGTCGGCCAGGCCTTCGATCAGATGCTGGACGTGGGCCACACGGGCTACCCCGTGGTGGACGAGGAAGGCTGGTTGCTGGGCGTTGTGACGCGCCGCGACTTGTCCAAGCACATCCACGAGGGCAAGGGCGAGATGCGGCTCTCGGAGGTGGTGTCGGGGCTCCTCATCACCGCGTACGCCCACGAGCGGCTCTTCATGGCGCGCGACCGCATGTTCGACCAAGACATCGGGCGCCTCATCGTGGTCGATCCCCGGGAGCGGCGCCGCCTGGTGGGCATCCTGACGCGCAGCGACATTCTGCGGGCCGAAGCGGAGCGCGACGTGGAGCACACGGACGCGTGGAGCCCCGCAAGTGAGCGGTCCCAAAAGCCCTGAAACGACCAGCGGACCCATCGTCCCGGTCATATGTTTGTCCAGAGGAGGTTAGTCCATGCACTCCCCGGTGGACCGGCTGTTGGTCGACAACATGCGGGTCATGGCCATGGCGGACCACATCGCCGCCGTCCTTTCGCGACCCTCCACCAAGATTCACCTCGAAGAACTCAGCTTCGAAATCATCGACTTCAACGACCAGGTCCTCCGGATGCATTTGTACCGCCAGGACCAGGCCATCCTCGCCGTCATGCGAGAACAAGGCCGCCCCGCCGACTTGCTGGCCGCCGGCCAGAAGAAGGCGGACGCCATCGAAGCCCAACTGCTCTCGCTGCGCCGCGCCGTCGAGCTGGGTGAATCCTTGCGTGCCCCGTTGGAACAGACCGAATGGGTGCTGCGGGACTTCGTGCAGAACGAAGAATCCCATCTCCTGCCTTGGGCCCGCGACGGCCCCATGGCCGAGGAAGTCAAGGCACGCCTCGATGCCATCGATGGCCCCAGCGACGACATGCTCGACATGGAGATGTTCGAGGACGCCAAGGAAGCCAGCTAATCGTTGGCCAGCAAGCGCCCAATGTCCGCATGGGAACGCATGCGCTGGGCGACCTCGTTGCGTAGCGGTGCAGCGTCCCGTAGGCCAATGAGTCGGATGGTGGCGCCCCGCTCCCCGTAGGCGATGACTTCGAGGCGCTCCAGGCCCAGCACGCGGTCCAGAATCGTGCGGTGGTGTCGCAGCGCCGTGACCTTGTCCCACGTGACGCGGCGTTGGGTCCGGCTCAGGATGGAGACTTCCTCGCGCAAGCCTTCGTCGTCCATGGTGTAGCGCGTGAAGGCCAACTGGACGGCGGGCGCGAAGCTCACCAACGCCGGGATGACCAGGCTCCCCATGATGTCCAGGGCCGCAAAGATCGCCGGCCCGCGGGGGCCGCTGCCACCCAACAGCGAGCCCACGATGAGCGTGGCAAAGAAGCCGCTGATCGCCCCGAGGGCCACGAGTCCACGTTCGAAGGCCGCGCGCAAGCTGGGCTTGAACGTGTTCATGCGTTCCTCTGCGCGTCGATGAGTTGCTTCACTTGCTCCGGGCGAGGCACGCCTTGGAACACCACCGGCGCGTTGTTGCTGCCCGCGGTGTTGACCGTGATGTTGCCGTAGTCCAAGATGCGCCCCAGGAGGCCTTGGTAGACGGTGACGTCGGTGACCTTCGTGTAGGTGGTCTCCACCCGCTGCCGGGTCAGGAGGCCGCGGGTCACCACCACGCCACGGGTGCCGATCTCAAAGAACGTGTAGCGGTAGCGCACGAACGTCCCGAACGCCGACAATCCCAGCACCAGCAGGATGACGGCCGGGAGGATGAACGACAAGCCGTTCGTGGGCCCCGCCGCCAGCAACGCCCCGAAGCCACCCACCGCCAAGAACACCGCCACGACCGCCAGGCCCACGATGTTGCCAATGAACGAGGCGATCGCCGGCCGGCTCGACCACACGGTGTCCTGGGCTTGCAGGGGCCGCGGCGCGGCGTCGGCTTCTTGGAACGTCGGCTTGGGTGCGACGTCGCCCACGAGGCTCCGGATGAAGGCCGCGCGGGCGTCCTCCACGGTTTGCTTGACGTCGAAGGGGGCGCGCACCCCGTGCAGCACGATGCCCGTGCCGGCGGTCTCCAAGCGCAGCGTGCCAAAGCCGTAGATGCGCCCGAAGATGCCCTGCCGGACGTGGATGTCTGTGAGTTTGTCGTACGTGGTCTGGCTGATTTGGAAGCGCAAGCGGCCCCACGCCGTGTAGACCCGTTCGTCGGTGATGGTGTATTGGCTCGTGGTGACCCGCCAAAACCGGCCGATGAAGAAGCCAATCAGGAGCAATCCCACGACGATGCACACGGGCACCGCCAGGGGCAGGACCCATTGCGGGAAGTACCCCAAGGTCACCACCAGCACCGCGGTGATGGGCAGCGCCGCCAGGAGCGTGGCGCCAATCAGTTCGTCCACCACCGACAACCCGTGCCGTCCCTCTTGGCGGACGATGCTCTCTCCGGGTTGCAGATAATCGACGGGCAGCGGCCGCGGCACGCATCGCCGACCGGGGCCGAGGCTTTCAAACGTCCCCCTCGGGTGGCCCACGCATGAGCCAGGCCACCATGCAGAGCCACGACGCCCTCCTACAGGAGCTTGGGATCGACCCGAGCCAGACGGTGCAAGGCACCCACGACGGCAAGCAATGGCTCGGTGGCGGCCCGACGCGCGACGTCTTCACGCCCATCGACGACGCCAAGCTGGCCACCATCCACGAATCCACGCCCGAGCAACTGGAATCCGCGGTGGCCACCATCGCGGAGGCGTTCAAGGCCTGGCGCATGGTGCCGGCCCCCAAGCGCGGCGAGGTCGTGCGCCTCTGGGGCGAACGCCTGCGCGCCCAGAAGGAACCCCTCGGGAAACTCGTCAGCCTGGAAATGGGCAAGTCCTACCAAGAGGGACTCGGCGAAGTCCAGGAAATCATCGACATCTGCGACTTCGCCGTCGGTCTGAGCCGCCAATTGTATGGCAACACCATGCACAGCGAGCGCCCCCAGCACCGCATGTACGAGCAGTGGCACCCGCTGGGCCCCGTGGCCGTCGTCACCGCATTCAACTTCCCCATGGCCGTCTACGGCTGGAACGCCGCCCTCGCCCTGGTGTGCGGTGACACCCTGATCTGGAAGCCCAGCGAGAAGACGCCGCTGACCGCCGTGGCACTCCACAAGACCCTCGTGGAGGTCTGCGAAGAAGCCGGCCACCCCGGCCTCGCCGCCTTGGTGCAGGGCACCGCCGACCCCATCGGCGAGGCCCTCATCGCCGACAAGCGCATCCCGCTCGTCAGCGCCACGGGCAGCTGCCGCATGGGCTACCGCGTCGGCGAAGTGGTCGCCAGCCGCATGGGCCGCACCATCCTCGAACTGGGTGGCAACAACGGCATCATCGTCGCCCCCAGCGCCGACATGGGTCTGGCCATCACGGGCGTTCTCTTTGGCGCCGTCGGCACCGCCGGGCAACGCTGCACCAGCACCCGCCGCGTGTTCCTGCACAAGTCCGTCGCCCACGACTTCAAGGCCAAGCTGACGGCCGCCTACGGCCAAGTCAAGGTCGGCGACCCCTTGGACGCCTCCAACCACATGGGCCCCCTCATCGACGAGGCCGCGGTCACCATGTTCCAGAACGCCGTGCAAGCCGCGGAAGGCCAAGGGGCCAAGCTCCTGGTCGGCGGCAAGCCACGCAGCGACCTGGGCAAGTGCTACGTCGAACCCACCGTGTTCGACTGCACCCACATCGCGTTCCCCGACTTCCCGTTGGCCCAAGACGAAACCTTCGCTCCGGTGCTGTACTTGTTCGAATACGAGTCCTTCGAGGAGGTCATGGAGTGGCACAACGGCGTGCGCCAAGGCCTCAGCAGCGCCCTGTTCACCAACGACATGCGCGAAATGGAGGCCTTCCTGAGCCACGCCGGCAGCGACTGCGGCATCGCCAACATCAACATCGGCACCAGCGGCGCCGAAATCGGTGGCGCCTTTGGCGGCGAGAAGGAAACGGGTGGCGGCCGCGAATCCGGCAGCGACTCCTGGAAGCAATACATGCGCCGCCAGACGAACACCATCAACTGGGGCAACGACTTGCCCCTGGCCCAAGGCATCGAGTTCGACCTCTGATGTTCCGCGTCTGGAGCAACATGGGCATCGGCCAACTCGGCCCCCAGCTCCGCAAGGACACGTGGTGGCGTGCCACCGTCGGGGCCCTCGCGGCGTATGTGCTGCTGCAGGCCATGGCCTCGGTGACGGCGCTGCTGTTGTTCATTGGCCGCGCCAGCAACGCCTGCCTTCTGGGCCCCGAATGCCGGCTCGTGGCCGGCTGGTCCGACGGATTGGTCGGCTTTGTTGCCCTCGTGGGTGGCACCTTCAGCGTCGTGCTGAGCATTGCGTTGTGGCGGCTGCTGCGTGCCCTCTGGCAAGGGGCATTTTGGACGGCCTACGTCGTGCGCGGCGTCGGCTGGGCCACCGCCTTCATCGGCCTCTTGGCCGTCTTGGGCTGGGGTTTGCCATGGCTTCTCGTGGGTGCTGGCCTGGCATGGAGTGCCGGGCGCCTGCAGACCACCATGAATTGGCCGGGCATGGACGGCGCCACTCCAGGGCCGCAGGGAACCGACGAGGGCCCAGTCCATCAAATCCACATCCAAGACGATCCCATCGACCGCGACAACGTGGTCGACGTGGAATTCGAAGACAAGTAGGAGAAAGGGGAAGAGGAAGCGTGCCGGCTTAGCGGCGGCGCACCAACAGCGCGGCGGCCACCGCGCCCAGCAACGCCAAGATGGGCAGGCCCGGGGCGCCGCGGTCATCGGCCGCGTTGAGGGCCTGGATGCTCCGCACGATGTCGGGGGCACCGGTGACGTTGGCCAGCACGCTTTCCGGCGTGGCGGGCAGCAAGTCGCCCATGCTCGGAGCCGGCGGCAGGCTGGGAATCAAGCCAGCCAAGTCGCCGCTGGCGTCGGCCACCAGGTCGACGGCGAAGAGCTTGCGGCCCCAGTTGCTGTCGGGGTGCATGCGCTTCTTCCACTCGATGTCCACCGGGACGCTCTCCTCGGTGAAGTCGCCCTCAATTTCCAGGATGAACTTCTGGCCAGGCGT
The DNA here is from genome assembly GCA_041636435.1 of Thermoplasmatota archaeon. Classification (GTDB taxonomy): domain Archaea; phylum Thermoplasmatota; class E2; order JACPAO01; family JAHFTW01; genus JBFGSX01. The sequence goes on along the minus strand of JBFKTF010000013.1, from coordinate 11,875 downwards.
CAGGGCCGGGAGGCTGACGGAGTGGCTACCGAAGCTCAGGGTGGCCTGGGTGATGTTGCCCCAGCCTTGGTTCTGCACGGTGACGGTGAGTCCATCGGCGGTGCCAGCGACATCCGTCAGGACGGGCAGGGCCCCGTACATTTCCGCGTGCAGGAAGCCGTGCATGACGCCGCGCCAGGACTCGATTTCTTGTTCGCGGACATCGAACTCCGTGATCGGTTCGCCCCAGAGGCCGGCCTTGTTGGCGCGGCCACTCATCTCATAGGTCCAACTGCTGGCGCCCACCAGCGCGTAGCCTTCGTCGGCCGTGGTGCCGCTGGCGGGGTAGATGGTGCTCCAAATCTCACCGCACTTCTTGCGCTGCACATCGATGGTCAAGTCGGGGAAGACGTGGCCACAGATGTTGGTGTACATGTCGTAGTCCGGGGCGTGACCCAGCTGGGCTGCGCCGTAGGGGTGGAGCCACAAGTTGCCACAGCAGTGGGTCGATTGCACGAAGTCGGGCCGGGTCTCGCTCATGACTTGGATGACGGCCTGGGTCTCCGGTTCGCTGGCCGGGTAGGGGCCGGGCCAGTTCAGCACCGGCGTCTCGTCGACGGTGCCCCAGGTGCCGGGGAAGTTGCGGTTGATGTTGACGTCGATGGCGTTGACGCGGCCAAAGGCGTGGCTGCCGTCCGGGTTGATCATCGGCATGATGAACGTGTGGCGGTTCTCCACAATCCAGCGAGCCGTCTCGTTGGTCTCGAACTCCTCCAGCAAGAATTGCAGCCATTCGGTGGTGAAGTAGACGCCCGAGTACTCGTTGCTGTGGGTGCCGCCATCCAGGTAGATGACCTCACGTTCGCTCAGCGGGACGCGGTCCGGGTTGTCGAAGTCCGCGATTTCCACGAGCCACAAGTCCAGGCCCAGGTGGCTCTGGCCCGCGGTGCTGAGGCGCATCTTGCCGGGGAACTCCTCGGCCAGGCGGCGCAGCTCGGCGGTCAGGACGCCGTAGTACGGGTAGAGCGTGTAGCCGCCGACCTTGTTCAGGGGGTCGGCTTCCGCAATCTCTGGGTCGAGAACGAATTCGCCCGCGGCGAGGGCGGCGGCCGTCTCCTCGGGGTGGCGCTCGGCCAGGTCGGCGGGAATGAAGGGGTACACGGGGCCGTCCACACCGATGGGAATGCCGGTTTCATGACCGAATTCGGCGATGCCCGTGGGGGCGACCATCAAGAGGACCAGCAGCAAGCTGATGACGCGCATGCGGCGCGCAGGGGGCTTGCCCCTTACAAACCTCTCCCGGAGCCGAGCTGGGCATCCCCACCCCGCCTGGAGGCCCTAGACGGTCCAGGTGATGTGGAACTCGGGCAACGAATCGCCGTCGAACCCTCGGACTTGCAGGTAGTACGTGCCCCGGGGCAGGTCCTCGTCGATGCGGCTCCAGGTGTCGTCGCCGCCATCGTCGTCCTCGGCGCGCAGGTCGAGGTCTTGGTCGTAGAGGGACCCGACGCTGTCGCCGTTGCCGCCATCCAATTCGATGGCCAACCGTCCCCCCTCGTGGACCAACCGGAACCACATGTCATCGCCCACGGCCAGCGTGTATGGGCCGCTGCGCCCGGCGGGCAACGGCGACGCGCCCATGGCGCCCTCCCGAATCGATTGCTTGCACCAGTCCTGCGCCCCGGTCTTGGCCTGGATGCGCTGCGCCACCTCGGCCAGCAAATCCTCGTCGTTGCCATCCAAGATGGCCACGCGGTTGCCTCGGACAAGGATGGGGCCGTCGCCGCATTCCTCCAACAACTCCCCATCGAGCCATTCGCGCATCGCCTCGATGTCGCGGTACACCATGGCCACGCCCCAGAGGAATTGGCCATCGAAGCGCTCGTCGTCGTCCCCCGTCCAGTAGAATGCGATGTGCGCCTGGGCCGGTTCGGGGCCGCCAAAGACGTCCTGGGCCGCCCGCACGTCGAAGCTGCCCGGGTTGTCGGCCTCGCCGATGTCGCCCTCCACCTCACGCCACAAGTTGGAGTCCGTTGGGACCAAGACATAGTCCTCGGGCAACATGGATGCCTGGGGCAAGTAGTCGGAGGGGAATGAAGCGCTGCTCGTGCAGCCAGACAATGCCGTCAAGGCCAACAGGAGCACAGCCAACGCGCGCATGCAGCGCCATGGCCGCGCTGTGCAAAGAAGCTACTCTTCTTCGAAGCTGCGGGGAAGCTCGCAGTAATCGGCTTCCTTGTCTTCGACGAACATCTCGATGTCGCCAAATTCCTTCGTCACCACGGTGAGGTGGATGCGGTTGGCTCCGCGCAACAAGCGGCCCGAGAAGCTCACCTCGAATTCGTCGCCCTTGGCGAACTTCAGGGGATTGTCCTTGGATAGGTTCGCCAATGGAATCTTGGACTCCACGTCCTTGGCTTGGTGGCGGATGCCATTGATCGTGAACACCGGAGGCGCCACAATCGTGGCCGTCGCCAAGGGATTCTGCAAACAGAACGTGTAGCGGCCATCCGCGGTCTCGCGCAAGCTACCCCGTCGGTACAGCTTGCGCGTCATGAACATGGGGATGCCCACGGTCATGCCACAAGCGCGATGGGCTTGACCTTTGCGAGCCGCCTCAGGTGGCCTTGGGTTTGCGTCCCACGTAGAACAACGGGATGCAGATCAGGCTGATGACGGTCATCAACACGATGGCGATGACGGCCGCCTCGAACATCTCGTAGCTGCCCCGGATGGCGCCCCGGGTGAAGACGAAGAAACTCACGGCCGTGGTGAAGCCACTGTAGGCCACCGCCTTGCCCACCGTCTGGAACACCTTGCGCGGATCGGGCTGTTGCTCCAAGTTCCACGTCATGTGCACCGCATAATCGGAGCCAAGGCTCGTGATGAACGCGATGGGGATCATGAAAATGAACGCCAAGTCGATGTCGATGATGGCCAACGGCAAGGCACCAAGCCACCACACGAACGTCACCACCATGGGGGTCACCGTCGCGGCGACCGCGCGGATGCTGCGGGTGAAGACGCCCACGAGCAAGCCGACAATCAGCAGGCTGATGGCGGTGCTCAGGGTCAGCCAATAGTTGGTGTAGTCGTTGTACTTCTTGATGCCCGTCAGGGTCCCGAAGTAGTGGTTGTCCGTGGAGCTGGGTGCGGCCGTCTCCAGCACGCCGGAGAATGCCGCATCGGCGCGCTCCGTGGAGGACTGATCCACTTCCAAGTTCACGAAGGTCAAGGCCCAGGCGATGTTGTAATCCTCGGCCATGAAGGTCAACAACAACGGCGCGAACTCTTCGCGGCCCATCATGTCGTCGTACGCGGCGCGCACGTCCTCGTCCTCCCAGTCGGCGATGAGCCCGAAGTCGTTGTCCCACGTGGCGCCTTGGGCTTCCGCCAAGCCACATGGGGCTTGCTCGGGGAATTGATCGCAGGGGAGGAACTGGCCGCCCTGGACGACGCCCTGGCCAATGCCGGTGCCGGCGCTCAAGGCACCGCTTTCGAGAAGGGCATATAGGTTGAGAATGAACGGCACCGAGTTGACGGCGCCGCCGGCGGCTTGCACGAACGGCTCCGCGACCATCGCCTTGTGGATGGCGATCATGTCGTCCACGGCGGCCTTGGTGGCCAAGCCGCATGGCCCCGTCTCGCCGGGCATGCAGGGATTGCGGGCCTTGGTGATGACCGTCTCCTGGCCCACGGACTCAATCCGGACTTGGAAGCGCTCGTACATGTCCAACATGTGGGCGCGGTCGTCGTTGTGGGTCCAGATTTCCTTCTGCGGGAGATTGACTTCCACGGTGCCGATGACGTACTCCGTGTTGGGGATGCTGCTGCCAAAGAACGCGGTGCCCACCACCAGGAATAGAATCGTGACGGCCTTGTTCTTGCCAAAGAAATGGCAGAACGCGCCGACCGCCTTGCTGGGTCGGAAGACTTCCTTCTTCTCGTTGCGCACCGAGAGCTGCAACAGGGCCGGGACGAACGTGATGCTCAGCACGAAGACGCTGGCAATGCCGAGAATCGTCGCCGTGCCGATTTCGACGATCATGGGGCTGGTGCTGCTGATCATCACCACGAAGCCCGTGATGGTGGTCAACGTCGAAATCAGCAACGCCACCGCGCCGCGGCGGCCAATCAAATCGAAGGCGTCCCGCGCTCGTTCGGTGTGTGCTCGTTCGGTCCCGAATTCGTTGACGATGTGGATGACGTAATCCACGCCCACGCCAAGCAGCAACGGGAACATCGCCATCGACACGAACCCAATGGAGACGTCCCCAAGCGTCATGCCCGCCAGCGTCCAGGTCAGGATGATGCCCACCGTGGTGACGCCGATGAGCGCCCGCTTCAGGTTGCGGAACAGGACCAACAGAGCGACGGTCAGGAAGCCGAACACGGCCGCCACGAAGATTGTCGATTCCTCCTGCACTTGTTCGTCGATGCGGTAAATCCAGGATTGGACGCCCCAGGAGTCGAAGTACTCGTCCTTCCACAGGTCCGTGGTCTTGAAGACGCCCGCCTCGCCCCGTTGCCCCACCTGCATCAGGCGGTAGTCGGTGACGATTTCGTTGATGAGGCCACCCGTCTCCTTCTTGGAAAGCTGCGAGGTGTCGGGCTCGTAGATGATGAACATCACAGCCGACCGGTTGTCGTCGCTGCGATACAACGCCACGGCGCCCGTCGAGTCGGCTTGGCGCAGGAGCTCTTGGCTTGCTTCGTGGCTTGCCTCGTCGGGTGCCAAGCAGAAGCAGCCGTTGGGGAATTGTTGGTAGATGAGCTTCTCAAAGTAGACGAGGCTGGTGTGGCTGACCACCTTGTCCACGCCTTGGCCGCCGTTGATGCCCATCTGGGCCGTGCGGTGCAAGAACTCGGCCTTGACAAAACGGAACAATTCCTCTTGGGCTCGCAGCGCCTCCATGGATTGCACGTCCGTCACCGGCACCATCGGGCAATCCGGTTGCGCCAATTGTGGCGCGTCGGGACTGCAACGGGGATCATCGGCATCCGGCGCCCGGGCGCCCTCCTTCAATTCGAAATAGACAATTTCCGAGTTGACGCCGGCCACGTCCTCGCGCAGCTCACGGAAGAAGTTGGCCTGCTCGTCGTCCTGGGAGAAGTAACCCGACTGGATGTCCGTCTCCACGTTGGGCTCCACCGTGGCCAACACGGCGCCTGCGACGATGGTGACCAAGGCCACGACGCCAATCACCGTCAGCGCATTGCGTGCGCTCCAGCGCATCGTCTTGGACAGGGCATTCTGGACAGCTTCGCTCAACACCATCGACCAACCGATTCACGGAGCTCGGGCGTTTAGGGTTGTTGGGGCTACTCTGCCACGGGGTTCTGGAAGTCCACCAACGTGCCGCGCAGGGATTGCAAGTCAATCAGCGGCATCCGGGCGGGGTCCGGCGTGAAGTTGAGCATCTTCTGGTAGAGCGTCTGGCTCTGCCACGTGCCCGCGTTGATCATCGTCACGCCGCGGTACGTCTCGATGCCCGGCACGTGCACGTGGCCCGTCACGAAAAGGTCGGGGACGTCGTCGATGACGAGGTAATCGTGGTGCTCGGGGGCCACCGGGGTGCGCTCACCGTATAGTGGCGCCAAGTGGCGGCTTTGCAGCATCTGCTTCATGGCCGGCATCGGCTTCTCGTACTCCAGGTTCGTGACGCTGGTGGCGAAGTCGATGAGGCTGCTGCCATGGTACCCGAGCGTCTTGACGCCGTGCATGTTGAACGTCGCGGGGTTGGCCAAGAAGCGGGCGTCGTGGTGCTCGAAGCGCTCCTTGACCTCCTTGGTGAATGCGGGCTGCGGCTCGGCGGGTCGGCTGGCGTCGTGGTTGCCAGGCTGGATGATGATGTCAATCCAGTCGGGCACCGACTTCATCCAGTCGCCAAAGGCGCCGTATTGGTCGTACACGTCGCCGATGGTCAGCTCCTCGTTCTGGCCCGGGTAGATGCCGACGCCGTCGACCAAGTCGCCCGGGATGACGAGGTACTTGACGCGGCCAGCGGCTTCGCGTTCGCGACGGCTTTGGCCGTGGCCATTGATCCACTTCAACATCGCTTCCCAGTTCTCGGACAGGAACGTGTCCGAGCCGACGTGGATGTCGCTCAGGAACGCCGCCATCAATGGCACGTCGGCGCCCGTGGCTCGCGTGTGGTCGGGTCGGGGAATGTCGGGCCGGATGATGGATTCCAGGAACAGGATGTCGCCCTTGTTGCCGGCCTGGCCGACGATGCCGATGACCTCGTCTCGGACCAAGGTATCGGCCATGGCCAAGAGCTGCTTCTCGTTGGCGTTGACGAGGGCGCGGATGGCGCCGGTCTCGTCCTCAATCTCGAGCAACTTGTGGCCATTCTTGGTGGACGAGACCTCGACCACCATGCCGATGATTTGCACCTCCGCTTGGCCGGGCCGCACGCGCTCCACGGGGGTCGCGTTGGCCAGTTCGCGGCGTTGGCGCAGCAACTTGGCGATCTTGCGGTAACGGTCCTGGAAGTACGTCACGAAGTCGCCCGTGGTGCCTTCGCACGTGGAGTTGCCCGTCATGTCCTGCTGGACCTCCAGGCGGCTCTCGTGGTCCTTGGCCATCGGTTGCCAATCGCTGCGGGGCTTGATGTCGAAGTCCCGCGCCCGCTGGTGCGCGTCCTCCAACTCGCCCGGTTCGATGACCAATTCGTCCTCGTGGTCGTCGACGGCGTCGTCTTCCTCGTCCACGTCCCGCGTGGGGGCCTTTTGGTCGTAGATGGCGGCGGCCGCCTTGCGCAGGGCCTCCTTGCGGGCGCGCACCGCGTCCGGGCCCTCGACTGGTTCGGCCGGGGGCGGCGCGGTGGCTTCCTCCTGGGCCTTCTCCTCGAGGCGTTCCCAGAGCGCGCGGTCGAAGTGGAATGGAATCTCTTCCAGGCTCGAGATGACGGCCTGGACGCGCACGGCGCCGTCGTCGGCGCTGGCCAGTTCACGCAACAGGTCCGGATCCGCAAGGGCCCCATGGCTCTCGAACAGCGCCACGAGTTCCTTCATGCGCTCCATTGGAGCCTCCAGGACCTGCATCCCAGCAGGGTCCAGGGGTGGGTGTGTCAAAAGGGTTGGTCAGTCGCTTCCAGTCCACATGCGCTGCATGGCCTGCACCACCGCTCGAACCGCTCGGTCATGGTGCGTCGGCGTCAAGAAATGGTCGGCGCCTTCCAGCACGGTGATGCGGCCACCTAGAACGGCTCGCAAGTCGGCGCCATCCTGTGGATGCACCAATTCGTCGGCGGTGCCGATGACGACGTGGCTGGTGCAGTGGACGTCCGCGGCCTCTTGCAGGGGTTTGAGGTCCGAGTCCCGCACCGCGATGGGCGTGGCGATGAGCAACAACGCCGGCACGTCGCGCCGCGTGGCGACGCGGACCGCCACGCCGCCACCGAAGCTGAATCCAATGACCGCCGGCGTTCGGCCGGTCTCTTCGTGCAGCAAATCCCAGACGGCCAATGCGTCCTCGGTCTCGCCGGGGCCGCCATCGTACGTGCCTTCCGAGCGGCCGGCGCCACGGAAGTCGAACCGAACGGCGCGGTAGCCCGCGTCGGCCAACGCCTCGCAAATGCAGTACACGAGCCGGGTGCCCTTCGTGCCTCCATGCAAGGGGTGGGGGTGGAGCACCAGCACGGGGGCGCCGTCCTCGGGGCCATGCCAGCGGCTGTCCAAGCGGCCCGCTGGGCCGTCGATCCAACGCGATGTTGCCGACAAACGGACGCGACCGGATTCGAACCGGTGACCCCCGGCTTAGAAGGCCGGTGCAGTATCCAGGCTGTGCCACGCGTCCAGGGGTCGTCCCACCGGCGGCGGCCTCAAGTGTGTTTCAGTCCTCGCGTCTGGGCTCGCGAATGACGACAACCTGTTGTTGTTGCTGTTGGCGCTGGCCCGCACCGGCGGCGGCCGCGGCGATGACGCCCACCACCAAGCCCAGGAACACCAGACCCATGACCCAGGGAACTGGGTCGAACTCGCGGTCGTGGCTGGGCTCGGGTTGGCCGGGGAATTGGATCTCGGCGGATGTCTGGCTTTGCATGCAACCAGAAAGGAACAAGAGTGCAATCACCAGGGCGGCGGCGCGTTGCATTGACGGCCCATCGGCCGTGGGGCACATAAATCCACTCGTCCGGAACCTCGCCGATGCCGCGTTGCTTTGGGGGCCGGTCATCGTTGGCTGCCGAAGGCCCACCGCCGCGCTTATGTAGGGGCCCTATGTCGGCGGCTCTGCGCCATATGGGCCGCTAGCTTAGCCTGGTGGAGCATCCGGCTGATAACCGGAAGGTCGACAGTTCGAATCTGTTGCGGCCCACCTGCGCGGTCGGCGGGGTGGACATCCTTTGTTCGCCCCGTCGACCCACACCTCGGGGACGTAGATCAGTTGGAAGATCGCTGCCTTCGCAAGGCAGAGGCCGGGGGTTCAAATCCCCCCGTCTCCACTTCGAGCGCCTCTGCGCCCCGATATGGACCCGGTGCTTTGTCCGTGGGTCCACTCGTCTCCTGTCGTCGTGCTTCTTCAGCGCAGCCGCCCGGTGGGGGGCATGGAACGGGAGATGGATGCGTACTGCGACCAATGTGGGGACATCCGGCCGCATCGGTCGGAGGATCCGGGCAGCTGCCGCTGCATGGTGTGTGGCGAAATCCAACAGATGATGGTGCCCATCAACTGACGTTCAGATGAAGGGACAGCCGCTGCCTTCGCGGCCCCGCAAGTGCACCAGCAAGAGGCCGGCGGTGTGGATGAACCACAATCCGAACAGGCTGCCCCAGAAGATGGCGCTGCCCACGGGCGTGTCGGTGACGCCCTTGGAGATGAAGTAGAGCAGGACGCCGACGGTGACCAGCCCGATGAGTCGTCCGACGAAGCCCCATGTGGTGGGGGCGATGTCGTCCTTGGCGACGCCCCATCCAAAGACCACGAGCCCAATGACGTGGACGGCGACCAAGAAGGCCAGGTACCAGGTGGCGCCGATGGCGTGCTGGAACAGCAGGATCGGGATGGCGGCGGCGAAGGTGATGAGCAGGGTCGCCGACTTCCAGACGAATTTCGCCTTGTGTCGGAACTCGAACCAGCCGCGGGCGGATGCGGGTGCGTCCTCCACGGTGGCAGCGAGTCCCGTTCGTTCTTAGGGCTTCAGGTGATGTGGGTTGACAGGTCCGTCGCTGCCCCTGTCCATGGCGCTTATCTAGGCACGGGGCGATGGGAGGGTGCACTGAAGCGGAGGCTGTTGTGGGTGGCAACATCCAGCAGCTATATGTAGAAGTGCAAACACATCCAGGTCGCTCCCATGCCGAAGACCGAAGCCACCCTCCGCGTCGTCGAAGCCCTACAACAGGACGTCTCGTACGGCCGTGCCCGCCTTGACGGGCAGACCCGTGTCGAGCTCAACCTGAGTCCGGGCGACATCATCGAGATCCACGGGCAGAAGGTCACTGCCGCCGTCGTGTGGCGCAGCCACCCCGGCGATGAAGGCAAGGGCATCATCCACATCGACAACCTGACCCGCAAGAATGCGGGTGTCAGCATCGGCGACAAGGTCACCATCAAGAAGGCCGACGTCAAGCCCGCCAAGGCGGTCACGTTGGCCCCGGCCATTAGCCAGGATCAGCAGATCCAGTTCGGCGAAGGCATCGACGCCCTCGCCAAGCGCGGTCTCCTGAAGCGCCCCGTCGTGCAAGGCGACATCGTCGTGGTCCCCAACATCGCGCTGTTTGGCAACGCGTTGCCATTCAGCATCATCCACACCAACCCCAAGTCGATCGTGCTGATCAACGAGGAGACCCAAATCAAGGTCAACGAGGAGGCCGCCACCACCACGGAGGCCGGCCCCAGCATCAGCTACGAGGACATCGGCGGTCTGCGCGACGAACTGCAAAACGTCCGCGAGATGATCGAGCTGCCCCTCAAGCACCCCGAACTGTTCGATCGCCTCGGCATCGACCCCCCGAAGGGTGTCCTGCTCTACGGTCCCCCCGGCACGGGCAAGACCATGATCGCCAAGGCGGTGGCCAACGAAGCCGGCGCCCAATTCTACACGATCAATGGCCCCGAAATCATGAGCAAGTTCTACGGCCAGTCCGAAGAGAACCTGCGCAAGACCTTCGAAGAGGCCGAAAAGAACGCCCCCAGCATCGTCTTCATCGACGAAATGGACTCCATCGCGCCCAAGCGTGAAGAGGTCCAAGGTGAGGTCGAACGCCGCGTGGTCAGCCAGATGCTGACCCTGATGGACGGCCTCAAGGGTCGCGGCAAGCTCATCGTCATCGGCGCCACCAACCGGCCCGACTCCGTCGACGAAGCCCTGCGCCGCCCCGGCCGCTTCGACCGCGAAATCGAAATCGGCGTCCCCGACAAGGAAGGCCGTCTGGAGATCCTGATGATCCAGACGCGCAACATGCCCAAGGACGAGGACGTCGACTTGGACGAACTGGCGGAGATGACCTACGGTTTCGTCGGCGCCGACCTGATGGCCCTGGCCCGCGAGGCCGCCATGAAGGCCCTGCGCCGCTACCTGCCCGAAATCGACCTGGACGAAGCCATCCCCGCCGAAGTGCTGGAGAAGATGTGCGTCCAGATGAACGACTTCAAGGAAGCGCTCAAGATGGTCGACCCCAGCGCCCTGCGCGAGTTCCTCGTCGAGGTGCCCAACGTCACCTGGGAAAGCGTCGGCGGCCTGGAAGAGGTCAAGCAACAACTCAAGGAAGCCGTCGAATGGCCCCTGGACGACCCCGACGCCTTCGAGCGCATGGGCATCCGGCCGCCCCGCGGCATCCTACTCTACGGGCCCCCCGGCACCGGCAAGACCCTGCTGGCCAAGGCGGTCGCCAACGAATCCGGCGCCAACTTCCTCAGCGTCAAGGGCCCCGAGGTCCTCAGCAAGTGGGTCGGCGAATCCGAGAAGGCCATTCGTGAGCTGTTCAAGAAGGCCAAGCAATCGGCCCCGAGCATCGTCTTCCTCGACGAAATCGACAGCATCGCCCCGCGCCGTGGCGCCTACGAAGGTAGCCACGTCACGGAATCGATGGTCAACCAGCTCCTGACCAGCATCGACGGCATGGAAGGCATGGAAGAAGTGGTCGTCATCGGCGCCACCAACCGCCCCGACATCCTTGACAATGGTCTGCTGCGCGCCGGTCGCTTCGACCGCCTCATCAAGGTCACCGCACCCGATGAGCCGGCCCGCCTCGCCATCCTCAAGGTCCACTCGGCCGCCATGCCGCTGGCCAAGGACGTCGACCTGAGCGACCTGGCCAAGGTCACGAAGGGCTACGTCGGCGCCGACATCGAGTCGCTGTGCCGCGAAGCCGCCATGATCGCCCTGCGCGAAGACAAGAAGGCCCGCACCGTCGGCAAGCACCACTTCGACGAAGCCCTGCGCACCGTGCGCAGCAGCGTCACCGATGAGGTCGTCAAGTACTACGACCGCCTCAGCGAACAACTTGGCCAGACCGCGGTCAAGAAGGTCGCCAGCGGCGGCAGCGGCGGCATGGAGTTCCTCTGAGACCGTCGCTTCGCGACGTTCTCAGGGGGCATGGGGCTCCGCCCCAAACGCCGCGGCGCATTCAGCGGCGCTGAATGCACCAGCTGCATGGCTGTCGGGTTGGGGGCTTTCCAACCGTGTCCAGTCGGTTCAATTAGCTGCGGCGCGATGGTGCGGCATGCGTCCGGCGCTTGCCGTGCTGGCCTTGTTGTTGCTTCCCGGCTGCTTTGACTACGCACACGGTTGCCGGGAGGATGGCCGCCACGCCATTTGGACTGACGATGGCGCATGGCAACGGGCGCTGGATGCGGGCTGGACCGTCCGGGACGTCGATTCCAACCTGTCCAACGCAAGCGCCGCACCGCTTGGCGGCGAGGCCCAATGGTGGCGCCTCACCCGCAACTGGA
>JBFKTF010000012.1:0-22071 GCA_041636435.1 Thermoplasmatota archaeon | reverse complement strand
CGTGAGGTGCAGGTACGCCGTGCGCCGGCCGTAGGCGGTCACCAGCGAGAGGATGAAGCCAATCTGTAGGAGGAACTCGGGTTGGGTGAGATCCGTCATGCCGAGGCTCCGCGTCACGCCAATCCAGCCAACGGCCAGCACCGCCAACGCGCCGGCCAGCCAGCCCAGGTTGAGCATGACGATGCCCGAGCCGAGGACCACGAGCAGGATGGTGGGCGTCGATTGGGCGCTGCCTCGGACGGCGAGTGCCACGAGGGAGGTGAAGGACAGCAAGACCACCGTGGTGAAGCCGTAGGGGTTGGCCCACTTGGGTCCAGGGTGCCATGCATAGGCGACAATGGAGGATGCGATGAGGGCGGTGCCGACGAAGAAGTCGGCCATCATGGGCGCGTCCGCGTAGGGTCCCGTGTAGCTGCCGCTCTCCGTGGCGGCGGTCCAAAGTAGGAAGCCACCCAGCACTAGGTTGAGGGGGCGCAGGGTCCGGATGACGATGCGATCCAGGGCCGCCTCCTGTGCGTGCATGCACATTGGGGGCGGGGCTCACCGGATTAGCCCCTGTCGCTCTGGGTGCTGTGCCCGGATGGCCTTTGGGGCCTACGCCCCCTTGAAATCCAAGGCGGCGGAGTTGATGCAGTATCGTTGGCCGGTGGTATCCCGTGGCCCGTCGTCGAAGACGTGGCCCAAGTGGGCGTCGCATGCAGCGCAACGGGTCTCCGTGCGCACCATGCCGTGGCTGCGGTCTTCGATGAACCGGATGGCCCCGTCGATGGGGTCATCGAAGCTTGGCCAACCACAGCCAGAGTCGAACTTGTGGTCCGACGTGAACAAGGCCGCACCGCAACAGATGCAGTGGTATTCGCCGGTCTCCTTGTGCTTGTAGTATTGGCCGCTGAAGGCGTACTCGGTGCCACCTTCCTGCGTGACGTGGTACTGCAGGGGCGTGAGGCGCTCCTTCAGGTCGTCGCTCATCGCTTGGATTGCGACGTCCTGGGAGTTATGGTTTGTCCCGGCCGCTCCCGGAATTCGACGACGCGGGGTTCGCCGACGGCGACGGCCTCGGTGCCCCGCCCACTGGTCAGCGCCGGCAAGAAGGTGAGGCTGACGATGAAGGCGCAGGTGATGACAATGGCCGCGGTGTATCCGAACTGTTGCAGGGGCAGCAGGCTGCTGAAACCGAGCACCGAGAACGCGAAGACGGTCGTCATGCTGGCCGCGAGCACGGGGCGACCCACGCTGGCCACGGCGCGCCGCGTGGCTTCCTTCTTTCCGCGGTGGCGTTGGCCCTTGTAGTGGCTGACGATGTGCAGGGAGTAGTCGACGCCGATGCCCAGCGTCATGGCAATGATGACGCCCGTGATGGGGTTGAGTGGGATGCCGATGGCGGCCTGGATGCCCAGTTGCCACACAATGATCATCACCAGGGGCAGGAACGCCAGGGTGCCGTAGCGCACGTCGCGGAAGACGGCCAGCAACAGGAGCAACACGAGAGCCAGCGCGATGCCCGTGCTCAGGAACAGACTGTCCAGGACCTTGGATTGGCTTTCCAGTTGCACGATGGATTGGCCCGTCAAGCGGGCATCCGGCGTGTCGTCGACCAAGTCGCGCAGCACGTCCACGACGGCTTCGTCGTCTTCTTCGTAGCCCACGATGACACGCCACCAGTTGCCGCTGACCACGTCGGCCGTGGCGTCTTGCAGCAGGCTGCCGTTGGGTTGGCCCATGCGTTCGAGGCGGTGGATGGGGCCATCGATGAATCCGAGGCCATCCACTTCGTCGAGGGCGGCTTCCAGGTCCTCCAGGTCGCGGCGGTCGTTGGCCTCCAGCAAGAACTGGGCCGTGATTTGGCCACCGAACCGATCCTCAATCTCGTTGAAGTTGCGCACTTCGGGGATGGAGTCGTCGAGGTCGAATTCCAATTCGGTTTCGATGCTGAGTTGGCTGGCGGCCACGGCGAGGCCGGTGGTGAGGATGGCCACCAGCAGCAAGGTGGGCTTGCGATTGCGGACAATGAAGCGGCCCCACGTGGTCATGACGCCACCCAGTGGGAGTCGTTGGTGCTTGTGTTGGGCGCCGCGGCCAATCCGGTACATGGCGGGCAGGGCGACGAAGCCCAAGATGAACGCATACAAGGCGCCGCTGCCGATGAGCAGACCCCAGACCCGGATCTGGGGGATGTTGCTGGCCAAGAAGGAGCCGAAGCCGATGAGGGTGGTCAGGGCCGTGAAGAACACGGGGGCACCCACTTCGCCGGCGGCCCGTCGGAAACGCTCCGGGACGTCCAAATCCGGGTCTTGGTCCCGGAACGCGTAGATGATGTGGAGCATGTAGTCAATGCCCAATCCAAGCAGCAGGGGCATGGTGACGAAGCTTGGAGGGGCCAAGGGCATGCCAGCCCAGGCCACGGTGCCGTAGGCCATGGCGATGGAAAGGAATCCCACGGCCAAGGGGGCGGCGACGTCCTTGACGCGCCGGAACAGCAGGCTCAGGACGAGGACGATGACACCCACGGAGAGTGGCATGATGAACGCCACGTCCTCGGAGCCACTGGATTGCTGGGCGCGTTCGATGTGCAGCAGCCCGGCAGCGAGGACCTCCTCCACGTCGCTGTCGGCGGCGATGTCGTCCAGCAACTTCGTCGTGGCTTGGACGTCTTGGTCCGCTTCCAGTTCGATGCGCAACAACACCGCATCGTCGGTGGCCAAGCCATCGCCGCCGGGGGCCGCAAGCACTTGCTCGGCGGCTCGACGGATGTCCTGATCCGAGGCGTCGTCCAAATCCCCCAGCCGCTCTTCCAGGGCCACGGGAAGGCCACTGACACCCAACACGATGTCTTCGTCGCGGAGGGTCTCCACGTCGGCGGCGATGTCACGCAACGTCGCCGGCGCGGTGGGGTCATCCACTAGGTAGAGGAAGAACGCCCCATCGCTGCGACCCCAGATGGCCTCAATCTGCTCGAGGGTCTTCTGGGCATCCAAGTCGTCGGGGACGAACAACTGGCTGACCCGCCCCTCATCCGCTTGGCTCATCCCGGCACCCAGCCCCAGCGTCAGGAGCAAGGCGAGGCCCAGCGCCTTGACGGGGTGGCTAGCGGACCAATGGGCGACGGCGGCAAACGGGTTGGCCACGGCCTGCGCGACATGGCCGAGCACATGATGGTTTGCTCGCGGGCGGCCCGCCAAGGCCCCGGTTCCACGTGCTGCAAAGGAAACAACCCTGCAAGGAACGAGTCTAGCGCCCTCTCGAAGGGACCCCTCCGAGAGAAACAAACCGCAATTGCTAATATTGTCACCTACGAGTCGCATGCATGGTGGAACGCGCCATGGCCAAGCACGTGGAGCCCCTCACGCAAGTGAAGGCGGCTCGTGCGGTGCCGGCGCGCCAGCGCCCTCGGCCCCGGGTCGAAGCCCGCATCGTGCCAAGCAACGTGCACGTCGTGGACCCTTACGACCGAGTGGACTTCGTCAAAGGTCTCGTCGACACGGCCGCAGAGGGCCGCCAGAAGCCGGTGCTGGTGTTGTTCAACGACGCGGCCGAGCGCTACCACCCAGAATTGACCCCCGACGTCCAATTCATCGACGCCGCGGGCGGCATGTGCTACGAACGCAACGTCCAGCACGTCAGCAACCCGGCGTTCCTGGAAATGGTGCACGCGCGCATCCTGAAGACCATCCAAGCCGGCGCCCGACGCATCGTCATCGACGACGCGCAAATGCTGCGCTTCTACAACGGCGATGGGCCAACCCACGCCTTCTTCCACAGTCTATCGGCCGCCGCGATGCTGCACGATGTCCACATGGACATCGTGTTGCCCGACACGGCCGAAGCAGGCCCCATGGCCAAGGCCCTGCGCACCTGGACCAGTTAGTGCAGCCGCGCCCCGAGAGGCGCATCGCGGTCCGGCGCCACCAACACGATGCCAGCGCCATCGTCGACGCCCAACACCAACACCTCCGAGCGGTGGGGGCCGACCTGCCGCGGTGGCATGTTCACCACCGCCATCACCAAGCGACCCTCCAAGTCCTCGGGCGCGTAGTGGTCCGTGATCTGGGCCGTCGATTTCTTGATCCCCAACGACCCGAAATCGATGTGCAAGACGTAGGCGGGCTTGCGCGCCTCGGGAAAGTCGTGCACGCGCACCACGCGGCCCAGGCGGATGTCCACGGCCACGAACTGTTCGTAGTCGATGACCACGCATCCTGCATGGAGCCAATGCCTTGAGGAGTTCGACCGGGACGCCCTTCAACCAGGACCCCGTTGTCCGACCCGTGAAGCCCCCGCTCGCGCTGCTCATCGACGCCGACCAAGTCGGCCCGGATGGCATCCCCAAGTTGTTGACCAAACTGCGGCGCAAGCACACCGTCGACGAACGCATCTGCGTGCGCAATTGGCGCAGCACCAAGGACCAGGTGCAGTGGCGGGACGCGGCCAAGGAGCATGGCTTCCGCCTCATCCAGCGCGACCCGGTGGCGACCGGCAAGAACGCCGCCGACATCGAGTTGGCCATCATTGCCATGGACCTGTTTCATGCGGGCAAGCACCGGGCATTCTGCATCGTCACGGGCGACATGGATTTCCGACCCCTTGTGGAGCGCCTCGAACGCGCCGATTGCCTGGTCATCTGGGAGAGCCCGGAAGCGATGACGTTGGGGCAACCCGACCGCCGCGCCAAGACCCGCAAAGCACCCGCCAACACCACCAAGGCAGCAAGCAAGCCAAGCAAGGGCACGCGTCCGGCCAAGTCCGCGCCCGCCAACGAGCCCAACATGGCGGCGTTTGCCAAGGCCGTGCGCCGCGTCATCGGCGAACTGCAGAAGGAAGGCAAACACGAACGCGGCTGGGTCAGCGTCAACCGCATCGGCAACCGCCTCAACGTGCGCGGCCCATGGAAGGAAGACTTTGGGTTCCCCAAGCGGCGCCCATTGTACGAGTCCTTGGAGGAAGCGGGGTTCCGCGTGGAGCAGCTGGAGACTGGACAATACCAGGCCCGCATGGATTGAACGCAACGAACCCACGAGAACACTGAAATGGCGCCCGGGCCGTGGTCCGGAGCATGTGGTCCCGTGTGGTTCCTGTCCTTGCCGTCTCCATGCTCGCCGGTTGCGCCGGCCTGATGGACGGCTTCGTGTTGTTTGACGTCGAGACGCTCGACCACGGCGAACGCATCTTCGATGCCCACGTGGCCGCGGTCGACGCCCACGACATCCTGCATTGGGGTGCGGGCGTGGTGTTCGATGCCGAGGGCAAGGTCATGGCCAGCCACAGCAGTCTGGTCTGGGGCCACAAGGAAGCCAGCCACGCCACCAGCCTCAACGGCCGCGAATACATCGACAACACCGACTTGTTCGACATGGACCAAATCGACCTGCCGGAGGGCGGACCCATCACGGCCCCGGCCAGCCTGGGCGACGTCAGCCTGGGTGCACTGCGCAACATCGCCCAAGAAGGCCGCATCACGGTGACATTCGTCAGTGCCTGCGTGCCCCAGAGCGGTCCCGATGCGGGCTACGAGGTCGGGCCCAGTGGCCCCAAGAAGGGTTCCTTCGAGTGCCAAGAGGGCGACTGGAGCGCCATCGTGGTGGAAGACCCCCAGGGTGCACACAAGGGCACCTACCATACGATCATCTTGCGCGCCTAGGCGGCCGCAAGGAATGCCTTGAAGAGCCCCCGCGGCTCTGCCATGGCATGGGATGCGATGCTTGCGGGGCTGCGGCTCCAGTGACCCCGATCACCGACATGTTTGGCAACGAAGGCAACGTGTGTGCCTCGTGCCGCAGCGCCATGGAAGAAGAAGGCTGCATCAACTGCGGTAGCTAATTCCACCCCGCATGGATTGCGGTCGGGTTACCCGACCACTTGTTCCCACTTCTTCAACTCAAGAACCGAGCTGAGGGTCTTGCCACGGCGGATTTCTTCGCGCAGACGGTTCTCCTTCTCGAGGACTTCGAGGGCGCGGTTGGCAATCTCCTGGGCCTCGTCTTGTGGCACGACGACGACGCCCATGTCGTCGGCGATGATCCAGTCGCCGTTGCGGACCACTTGACCACCGCACTTGATTTCCAGGCCGATTTGGCCGTGGCCCTTGGGTTCACCTGCGTTGGGGACGACCCAGCGACTCCACACGGGGAACTCCATGGCGCGGATGTCGTCGATGTCGCGCACGGCGCCATCGGTGACGACGCCCGCGACGCCCTTGAGCTTGCAGCTCTCCGAAGCGAGTTCGCCCCACATGGCGGTCTGGCCGCCGCGTTGGTCGATGACGATGATGTCGCCGGCGCTGGCCACGTCGATGGCTTCGACGGTCTTGGCCCAGTCCCCGTCGGCAGTGAACACGGTGACGGCCTTGCCGACGACGCGGTGCCCGGTTTGGCGGGCGAGGATGCCCGCGTCCATGGCGCCCTTGCGGTGCATGGCGTCGCTGATGTTGCTGGTGCTGCACTGCTCGAAGGCTTGCTTCAGGCTCTCGCCGGAGTAGCGCTTGAATCGCTCGCTGGCCACGGCGGATTGGGCTGCCATGCCTTGCTTGAGCCGGGCCGCTTCGGCTTGGATGTCCTCGGCCTTGGTGAGTGCCCCACCGACGATGATGACGGTGGCACCGGCGGCGACGGCGGGCCCCACGGTTTCGGTGTTGAGGCCGCCGGCGGCCATGACGGGGATGTCGACGGCGTCGGCCAGTTCCTTGAGGATGTCCAAGGGGCTGGCGCCGGTCATCTGGTCGTCGATGCCCATGTGCAGGCAGACGTAGTCGCAGCCCAGGGCTTCGGCTTGCTTGGCCCGGGCGATTTTGTCTTGGACGCTGATGAGGTCCATGTAGACCTTGGCGCCGTACTTGCGGGCGGCCTTGACGGCCTCTTCGAAGGTCTCGTCGCTGGCGGCACCCAAGATGCCGATGACGTCGGCGCCGGCCTTGGCGGCGATTTCCACCTCGAAGGCGCCGGTGTCCATGGTCTTCATGTCGGCGACGACGGTCTTGTCGGGGAACTCCTTCTTCAAGACGCGCACCGCTTCGAGGCCCTCGGCCTTGATGAGGGGCGTGCCGGCCTCGATCCAATCGCATCCGCCGGCGACGGCTTCGCGAGCGTATTGGAGGGCGCGGTCGAGGTTGACCTCGTCCAGGGCAATCTGCAAGACCGGTTGGTTCACCGCCTGCTGCATGACGCGGTCCACGCGGGGCCCCGCTTTGAAGGGTTGCCAACCAAGTGAACATGTCATTCCTCCAGTGGGGCGCAACAACCGTCTTAAGCATGGACGGTCGTCGAATCGACTATGCAAGCGCGTTGGGCAGTGGCACTGCTCCTGATGACGACGGTGTTCGCCGGTTGTGCGGACGCCCCAGAGACTGTGGACGATGTCGTCGAGACCGTCGACGACACCGTGCGCCACGCCAGTGGCCTCGTTCCGGAGGTCCCGGACCCCGAAGTGTTCCTTGGCCGCGTCCTGAACGACCACGCCACGGGCCAAGTCGGCCACCTTGGCCACCAGATGCACGACCTGCACGCCGACTCCGAGAACTTTGAGCTCCTCGACTACAACGACATGAGCAAGGACCTCATCGGCTACGGCAGCGGCTACATCGAAGTCGACGTTGTCGGCGACCTCATGCTGGTCAGCAGCATCAGTGGCAGCCGCGGTGCCAGCCTCGTGGACGTCAGCGACCCCGCCAACATGGAGGTCCTGAGCCACATCTACAACCTGGACGACAACTGGGATGCCCGCATCAGCGACGACGGCAAGTACCTCTTCCTAGGCTGCCAAGGCAGCAGCGTCGCCGAGTGCACCGGCCTGGACATGAGCGGCGAGACCCCCACCACGACCGGTGGCGGCCCCTGCGCCAGCATCGCCACCTGCGAAGGCGGCATCGCCATCTTCGACATCCAAGAGCCCACCAACCCGAGCTTCATCGACTACGTCCCGATGGGCTTCACGCACAACGTGTTCTCCTTCATGAAGGACGAGAAGTACTACTTCATGAACGCCGGCGTCACCATCGCCGAGTGGGACCCCGAGCTGGGTGCCACCCAAATCGCCAGCAGCGAAGTGCAGGGCGTCCACGACATCGCCATCCAGCAGCACCCCCTGACGGGCGACTACCTGCTCTACACCGGCAGCGGCCAGGGCATGAGCATCTGGAACGTCACCGACCCCTTCGCCCCCAAGCTCATCGGCAACATCGAAGCCGGTGAAGGCGTGCCCGCCATGTGGCACGAACAGACCCCGATGCCCTGCCTCATCGACGGCCGCCACATCACGATTGGTGCCGGCGAGTCCGGCGGCGGCGCCGCCCAAGCCGTGGCCGTGGTCGACACCACCGACCCCACCGCCCCGGTCTACCTGGGCAAGTGGCAGCTTCCCGACCACGCCAGCATCACGACCCAGATGATGTACCGCTTCTCGCTGCACAACATCGACGGCAACTGCGATGGCCAAGTCGCCGTGGGCCACTACCACGCCGGCGTGTGGGTGTTCGACATCTCCACGCCCGAGCGCATGGCCAACCCCGCGACCCTGGCGTTCTACATGCCCCACGAGAAGAACATCAGCCCCGGCTGGAGTGCCATCAACACCGGCCTCCTGGGCGCGGTCATCACCGCCGACGTGCCCAACGTCTGGGCCGCCATGTGGAGCGACGACGGGCACACCTTGTTCATCCCGGACATGGTGACCGGCGTCTACGCCCTGCAGCCCACCTGGGGCTACGTCAACGGCGAGATGGCCCACGACCACTGATCGGGCAACCGACCCCTCTTCCCTTCCTTCTTCGCACGTCCCCAGTGACCCCGGCCCCAAGGGCCCCCGGCGGCTTTGTTCATAAGGCCCCCTCCGATTGACCGGGCATGGCGCCGCATGACCTGGACGATGCCACCGTGGAGCGCCTGCTGCAGAGTGAGCGCCAACTGCGGGAAGCTCAAGAAGTGGCGGGCATCGGTTCGTGGCAATGGAACATGCGCACCGACACCATCACCTGGAGCCAGAATCTCTACCGCATCTTTGGCTTGGAACCGGACGCGTTCGAGGCCACGTTCGATGCCTACATGGCCAGCATCCACCCCGACGACACCGCGTTGGCCGGGAAAGTGGTGCAGCAGGCACTGGAGACCCTCGAACCATACAGCTTCGACCACCGCATCATCTGGCCCGACGGCACCGTGCGCTGGGTCCATGGCCAAGGCGCCGTGGAGACCGAGGACGGCAAGCCGGTGCGCATGTACGGCGTCGCCCAGGACATCACGGAGCAACGAGCCGCCAACGAAGCCCAAGAACGGCTGCGCATCCAGGAGGCCCAATTGGAGCACTTGGAGGAGCTCAACGAAGCCCGTTCCACCATGCTCCACACCTTGGCCCATGAGATGAACACGCCGTTGACGCCGATGCGGATGCAAACCAAGCTGCTGCAATTGCAGAAGTTTGGCGAACTCAACGAAAAGCAATCACGATCCATCGGCGTCCTGGACCGCAACCTGCAACGGTTGGCGGCGCTGGTTGGCGACATGCTCGACGTGGCGCGCATGCAGGACGGCCAATTGCGTCTGGAGCCCGAACGGACCGACCTCCGCAACGTTGTCCAAGCGGCGCTCGACGCGTTCCAAGCGGAGGCCGAGGCCAAGAAGATCAAACTCGCATTCGATGGCGAGCCCGTCGATGCCGAAGTGGACCCGAACCGCTTGACCCAGGTGGTGTTCAATCTTGTCAGCAACGCCATCAAGTTCTCCGACCCCGGCGACACAATCCAGGTGCGACTGCGCGCCGAGGACGACATCGTCTTGCAAGTGGAGGACCCGGGCGTCGGGATGGACCCCGCCGCCATGGCCAAGTTGTTCCAACCGTTCAGCCGCATCGACCCCGACCCCGCCCGGCCAGGCAACGGCTTGGGACTGCACATTTGCCGGGGCATCATCGAACAACACGGTGGCACCCTGACCGCGCACAGCGACGGCAAGGGCACTGGCGCCCAATTCACGATTCACCTGCCCCTGCAACGAGCCGCCGTTCTGGCGGAGTGACGCCAAGCGATCAATGCCTTGGTGCCGGTCGCCGCCGACACACCCAAACGGAGGCCCGGAATCCACGCATCGTGCTCAAGGTCGCCCCCAGCATCCTCTCCGCCGATTTCGCCAAGCTCGGTGAGGACGTGCGCCGCATCGACGAGGCCGGTTGTGACTGGGTCCACGTGGACGTCATGGATGGCCGCTTCGTGCCCAACATCACCATTGGCCCGATGATTGTCAAGGCGAT
This sequence comes from Thermoplasmatota archaeon, assembly GCA_041636435.1. Taxonomy (GTDB): domain Archaea; phylum Thermoplasmatota; class E2; order JACPAO01; family JAHFTW01; genus JBFGSX01. The sequence continues at coordinate 11,841 of JBFKTF010000012.1, read as the reverse complement.
TCGACCCCACACCAAGAAGCACATCGATTGCCACTTGATGATCGAGGAGCCCGAGAAGTACGTGGAGGACTTTGCCCAGGCGGGAGCCGACAGCATCACGGTCCACGCCGAAGCGGTGCACCACTTGCACCGCATCGTGCAACAAATCAAGGCCACCGGCGCCAAGGCCGGCATCAGCCTCAACCCCCACACGCCGGAAGACGTGCTGAAGTACGTCATCCAGGACATCGACCTGGTGTTGGTGATGACGGTGAATCCCGGCTTCGGTGGCCAAGCCTTCATCCCGGACGTGGTGCCCAAGATTCGCCGCATCCACCGCATGGCCAAGGAGCACCGCGTGGACGACAACGGCGACTACGTGCCCCTGGAAATCCAAGTGGACGGCGGCATCAATGGGGAGACCGCGCGCTTGTGCGAGAACGCCGGCGCCACCTGCGCCGTGGCGGGCAGCTTCGTGTACGGCAGCGACGATTTGGCAGCGGCCATCAAGGCCGTGCGGGGCACCCAGCAGACCTTGACCACGTGAGGCCCGGCCAAGGGGCATATGTAGCCCAAGCGCCAGTGCCACGCGTGCGCTGGCTCGTGCTGCTGTTGCTCCTCCCATGGCCTGTGTCGGCCCAAGGCGCCTTCGACGTCCAATTGGACAACGTCCGCTTCGACTTCGGACCCGAGGATTGGAAGGACACGCAGCGCCCCGAATGGGCCGCGGTCTGGAACGGCACGCTGGGCCTGCACCTGGACGTGGACGTGACGGTGTCGGCCGCCGACGACATGAGCGACTGGTCCTTCGAGGCCACCTTGACCGATGGCGGCCACGCGGTCACGGGATTGGTGCAAGCCGTGGAGCGCGGCGCCTTCTCGGTGCGCTTTGACGTGGATGGCCAGCGCGCGTTGCCGGGCCGGGACCCCATTCCTGCCCTGGAACCGGGCCGCTGGGTCTTGCAGGTGCGTGCCTTCGATGAGCAGGGTGGCCAAACGTCGGCCAAGGGCACCGGCAGCGCCGCCATCGAGACGCAGGCACTGCGTGGCTTGGCCGATGCGGACATGGTGCCCGACAGCAACGCCGCCGGCGCCGAGACCTTCGTGCCCGTGCCGGCGTCCTTGGTGCCCCACGTGGACGGCATCGGCGATGGCGCCGTATGGATCACCCAAGACCCGCAGACCCCCGGGGCGCCGACCAGCGTGGCCGTCGATGCGGGCACGGGTGGCCGCTTGCTGCAGTGGGTCGTGCACGTGCCGCGCAGCAACCTCCCCGATGTCTTGCCGGGCACGCCCCTGGCTGGATCGCTGGGGCAAGTGGAATGGCTGCGGCAAGAGCTTGGCTCGGTGACCACGTTCGAGGACGGCTACGCGTTGGCGACGTTGAACTCGGCCGAAGACCGCCGCGACATCCTCATCCTCACCATCTTCGACGCGACCCACGGCGGCGCCGCGTCGTTTGTCATCCCCGTCAGCGCCGACCGCGTCGCCGCGGAATCGCTGCGCATCGACGGCCCGTTCATGCGCCTCACATTCGACGAGGCACCCAGCGAAGCCCACGTGGTGTCCCGCGAGCCCGGCGTGCGCGTCTCGACCACCCTCCAACGCGCCACGGTGACGCCCGATGGCACCGCATCCTGGCCCGCCGAAGCGACCCGCGACGGTCGCACCGGATACCGCATCTTGGCGTTGTGGCGCGACGAGGATGGGGGCTACGCCAGCCACACCACCCTCGACCGCGGCGTCGACGCCGAAGCCGTGTTCCCGACCCTCGGCGTGGGGCAACGCTCCCGCGCCGACTTGCTGCTCAGCAATCCGACGGACAACCGCATCCGCTCCATCGAGCCGGACTTCGCCATCGCGGGCCAATACACACTGACCGGCCCCGAAGGCAAGCTCCAGGGCGAAGCGTTCGCCATCGCCGAAGCCAGCACCATCCGGCGGCCCTTCACGCTGCAGCCCAGCGACCCGGGACGCCTGGAACTTGGCCTCACCATCGAGACCGCCGACTTGGTCGCCAGCATTCCCTTGGCCGCCAACGTGCTGGAGCGCGACGACTTTGAGCAAGCGCAGAAGCCGTGGTACGACCCGGGCAAGTACGTCCCCGGCCCGGGTGCTGCCCTCCTGTTGGGGCTGCTCGGGGCCACATGGGCGCGTCGGAAGCGTTAAAGAAAGTCCCCAAGTCGGCGGCGATTGTCCCCGGAAGGGGATGGTCGTGCGCCCTTGGCGCGTGATGTCACCCTGGCTGGGGTAGTGTAGCTGGTAAGCATAGCAGATTGTGGTTCTGCTGGCCCGGGTTCGAGTCCCGGCCCCGGCCCTTGTTGCCAAGCGTCCTGCGGAAGCTGGCGGCCATCCTGCTGGTCCTCAGCGGCGTCACTCTTGGAATGTGGGGCCTCGGCGCCACCGTCGACAACGCCTACCCTGGACGCGGCATCGGCATCCTCATGATGCTCTTGATGCCCGTGGCGATTTGGACCGCGTTGAAGGTCACGCCCGAGGGCGGCACGAACGGCTACTGCGACCAGAACATCTGAGGCTCCATGATCGAGCCCTTGGATTTCCAGCCGGGCATCATCTCCCTCATTGCGGCCCGCGCCCTGGCCGTCGGCATCGCCGTGTACGCGTTGCTCACCGCCAGCCACACGCTGCGTGGCTACCGCAACCGCTTGGAGGACCGCGGCAGCAGCCTGCTGGCGACGTGGATCATGGTGGGCCTCTCGGTGCTGATGTGGACCGACGGCGCCCGCTTGCTCCCCGCACCATTCAGCATTGTCGTCATCGTCGCCTATTCCATCGGCGTCACCGTGACGCTGACCTACTCGTTGAGCAACGCCGAGAAGCAATTCAAGAAGTGGCGCGAGGAAATCACGGAGCTGTTCGACGAGTTTGCCGCCAAGGCGTTGCCTGAATCCCAGCGCGAGGCCTGGTTCGAGAAGCAATGGGCGCACCTGCACCCGGAGCAGAAACGCAAGACGCCCCACCTCATGATGGGGCTGTTCGTCTTGGTCTACGTTGGGCTGGGCCGCCTCATCTTGCTGGGCATCGAGCGCCTCATCCCCGAGGACCTGGTGGCCGGCGAGAACCTGCACAACTTCCAGGTCGCCCTGGATGCCGGTTGGCTCGCGGCGAGCCACATGGTCGCATTGACGATTCTGCTCTGCGTGCTGTTCCTGTTGCTGCCCGTGGAGATGGTGCGCCTGCGCTTCCCGGACCTGAGCTATCCGTTCAAGGGCACCATCACCAGCATGCTGCGGGAACGCGAGGCCGGCCTGTTTGGCGCCCACTACTACATCTCCGCCACGCTGCCCCTCGCGGTGTTGTGGCTCACGGCCGACACCAGCACGTGGAACACGACCCTCTACGCGGTGCTGGCCATGTTCGGCATCACGGTCTTCGCCGACACCGCCTCCGCCCTCGTCGGCATCCGCTGGGGCAAGCGGAAGTGGCCCCACCACCCGGGCAAGTCCTACGCGGGCACCATCGGCGGTTCCATCGTGGCCCTGCTGGTGGCGCTGCCGTTTGTTGGGTTGCCCATGGCCATCGTGTCCGCCCTGGTGTTCTTCCTCGTCGACGTCCTGGCGCCGGTGCCATTCAGCATCTCGGACAACATCCTCAACCCGGTGGCCTTGTCGGCGGCCTACATCGTCATGCAGGACCACCTCGCCCCGCTGCTGCCGTACTATTGAATCCGGGCAAAGCGCGCCTCGTGGCGGCGGTTGCTCAACACGAATAGGATGCCGGCAAACAGCAAGGCGGGGGCGATGGGAATCAAGAGGCCAAAGCGCAGCGCATCGAGCGCGGCGGCTTCGTTGATGCCATCGCGCACGCCGTCGCTTAGGACGATGACGAAGATCAGGAACTCCAGGATGAGGCTGGCGCAGTAGAAGATGAGGCCGTTGGCGAGGCTGCTGCTGCGCTCCAAGGCATCGATTTCCCTGCGCAGCACGCCGATGGGGTCGCCCCGCATCGCATCCTCCAAAGACAACAACAGGCTCTCGCTGCGTCGCTCCAGGCTGCGATCCGCCACGAACAACACCGCCAGCACCAACACCACGGCCAGCAGGAAGATGGCGACGGTCAGCAGGGGCGGCAGCGCGTTGGTGGCGCGCTCGTTGTACATGGTCAGGCCAATGGCAATCAGAAAGCCCCCGAGGCCCACGGCATAGAGCCACTTGCGGGTGTCCTCCAACGGGGCCTGGCCAACGCGGTGCACGTCGATGCGGGTGCTGGCGCTGGTTTCCTTGGCCGTGATGCGCGTCTCGATGCGGCCATGGTGCACGGCGATGCTCTTGCCAAAGCGATCCATCCGGCCCTGAAACGCCGGCGTCACGCGGCCCGCACCATCGAGGTATTCCTCGGCACGATCCAATGCCTCATCCGCCGTCAACGGGACGACGAAGGATTGGTCGTACTCGGAATCCACCACGTCGTCCACAAGCCAAGCAACGGTTCCTCGTTTTGAGGGTTTTTTACTCCCCACTGGGGCATTGGGCGATTCGACCGCCGCAAAAGGCAAATGCGGGCCCAATTCGTGGAAACTCCATGCGCTGGCTGTTGCCACTGATGCTCATCTTGACCGGTCTGGCGGGATGCGCCGACCAACCCGCAGAAACGCCCGACGGCCCCGTGGAGGAGGTCGTCGAGACCGTCCAACACTTGCTGCCCGACGTGGTGTCCGGCTTCGAGTACGTCGTCAACGCCCACAGCGAGCCCGTCAACGGCCTGTGGCTGCACGACGACAAGGCCTACCTCTCCGGCACCGGCCTGGGCCTCCGCATCCTGGACATCAGCGACCCCGCCAACCCCATCGTGCTCGCCAACGAGACCGTCGACGTCGGCAACAGCCGCGACGTGGACATCCTGGAGCACCCCAACGGCCGCCTGTACGCCGTGCTGAGCAGTGGCGGCGTCGACCTGGTGGACGTCACCGACCCCGAGAACCCCTTCCTCGTCAGCACCGGCGGCATCGGCGGCAGCCACAACATGGCCGTCGTCCCCAACACCACCATCGTGTACAACTCCATCAGCATCAACGCGGACCTAGCCGGCGAAGCCGGCACGGTGGGCAAGATCGACATCGTCGACTTCGCTGACCCCGAGAACCCGGTGACCACCGAGTTCTGGTTCCCCGCCGTCATCACGACCCCCGCCGGCGTGCCCAAGGTCGTCGCCAGCACCACGTGCCACGACATCACCTTCCACGCCGAACGCCAACTGGCGTACTGCGCTGGCGTCACCGACACCCAGATTTGGGACATCGCCGACCCGCTCAACCCGGTCATCATCCAGGTCATCGACTGGCCTGCGGTGAACATCCACCACGCCGTCTGGGCCACGCTCGACGGCAACATGCTGATTCTGGGCGACGAAGTGGCCGGTGTCGCCGCGCCCGTCCCCGGCTGCGGCAACGACATGCCCACCAGTGCGCTGTGGTTCATCGACGTCACCGACATCGAGACCCCCACGCCCATCGGCTACTACCAAGTCAGCCACGACGCCGTCGGCGCCAGCGCCGAATCCGGTAGCCTGCAGTACTGCAGCACCCACTTTGGCACCCTCGTCGAGGACCGCCCCCTCATGGTGATGGCCCACTACACCGCGGGCACCAGCATGCTGGACTTCAGCGACCCCGCCAACCCGTTCGAAGTGGACCTGTACACCCCCAGCGGCACCAGCAACTGGGAAGCCCGCTACTACAAGGGCCACGTGTACACCGGCGACGCTCGCCTTGGAATGGACATCCTGAAGATCATCTAACATGCGCGCAGCAAGTGTCACCCTGATCCTCCTGGCGGTAGCCTTCTCCGGTTGCCTGGCCGACGAGCCCGAAGCCGGCGACGAAGCGATGCCGCAACCCGTCGGGCCCGAGCCGAGCTTCAACAACACGCAGCCCGAGCAAGTCACCGGCTTGGAGTTCGTGGCCCAAATGGTCTACGAGAACAGCACCACGCCGTTCCCCAGCGGCAGCGGCATCTGGAACTTCGGCGACCGCATCTACGGCAGCGCCCTGGGCAACGGCTTCTTCATCGCGGACATCAGCGACCCCACCAACCCCACGGTGTTGTGGAACGCCACCGTCAATCCCGATGACCCGGACAACAACACCATCACGAGCTTCAGCCGCGACGCCGATCTGGTCGTCCACCCCGATGGGCGCCTGACGTTGGTGTTGGCCACCCAAAGCGATGGCATGCACATCTGGGACGTCACCAACGACGAGCCGGAGTTCTTGGCCCGCATCGAAGTGGACCCCAACCACAACGTCGCCGTCGTGCCCGGCACCGAGTTCGTATTCAACAGCCAATCCGGTGGGCTGGGCCGCAGCAACGACCTCGTCGACCTGCGCGACCCCGAGAACCCCGTGGTGCTCGGCACCTACGGCACCCATGGCTGCCACGACATCACGTTCTGGGGCGAACTGGGCGGCAAGTTCCGCGCCTACTGCGCCGGCATCCAGCGCACCGAAATCTGGAGCCTGGACAACTTCGACGCCGACGAGGACGGCTTCGGCATCGCCGTCATCGGCACCGTCGAAGGCGCCGACAGCCCCGTGGTGGGCAACCCCGCCTTCGGTGCCGCACCCCTGCGCACCCTGCACCACCTGGCCATGGTGAACGCCCGCGGCAACATCCTCATCATCGGCGACGAGCACAACGGCGGCGGCAGCCCCGGCACCTGCTTCTTCAACCAGCAAGGCGCCAGCACGCCGTTTGGGGCGCTGTGGTTCTACGACATCAGCGACGAATCCGACCCGCAGCTCCTGAGCTGGCTCAGCGCCCCCTTGGTGCAGCCGGAACCCGAACCGCAGGCCGACCCCAACTACGACCCGAGCCGCGACGTGCCCAACTGCACCGCGCACTTTGGTAGCCTCGTGCCCGGCGAAGAAAAGCTGGTCATGGCGTGGTACTCGGCCGGCGTCGTGCTCATCGACTTCGAGGACCCGGCGCGGCCCGTCATCCTGGACCAATACCAGCCCGACCCGACCAACCCTTGGGACGCCCGCATCCACAACGGGTACGTCTTCACGGGCGACATCGTGCGCGGGATGGATGTGCTGAAGCTCGTCTGAATCCGGCGATTCGATACTTCGGAACCGCCCCTCTCCCCTTCTTTTTCCACCCCTTGCATGGCGCCGCATGGTGCGTGTTTTCGTCATCACCGGCTTGCTCCTGACTGCTAGCCTGCTTGCCTTGGCCACGCCGGGCGAAGCGGCCCCACTCACGGTCGGCGATTGCAACAAGTTCAGCGGCGCCTGCGCTGGCGCCTGCGTGGAAGACAGTCGCTACGACTGCCACGGCGAGGCCCACACGGCCTGCATTGGAGTCTCCTACCAAGTGCCTCTGTGCATTCCGCGGATCAGCTGAGCTGACGGCATTCCTTCTCCCTTTCATCCATTCACCTTTTAGTCGCCCGCAAGCGATGGCGCTGCATGCGCCTCCTCGTGCTGGGTGTCCTCCTGATTGGCTTGGCCACGGCGTCGATGCCGGCCGACGAGTACGTTGCCGCGGAGCAATCGAGTTGCTGGGAATGCCACGCACCGGGCGTTTGGAGCCCGGCCATGACGGGCCCGCAACTGCGTGAGGCGCGCATCGCGGACGCGTGGACCATCCAGTTGGACATCGAGAACAACTGGACCCACGAATTTGTCCATGTGGTGGGCCTCATGGAGGGCAACCTGAGCGGCTTGCAGCCGGCCCGTTCGGCCGGGGCCGCCCATGGCTATGGGGGCCGCGTGGATTCGTTGCTGCAGCCCCAATCCGTGACGGAGACGGTCGAGATTGCCCCAGGCCACCAGAACGCCCGGATCCAAGTGGAAGTGTTCGCTTCCACGCCCCAGGACGTTGTGGTCATGCTGGGCCCCCAAGGCGCCGAGCCATGGTTCACCGTCGACGAAGAGACGACGTTCACCTTGGGGCCGCGTGACTTTGCTGGTGCGGGCACCTGGACGTGGGAAGCGACGCTGGTCTTCGAGCCCAGCCTCAACCGCGAGGTGGATTACCAGATCACCGTCGAATCCGACAACGTCGTGACGGACGCCTGGGTCACCAACGCCACCGTGGCAGGACCCCTCGAGACGGCCACCGTCTCCTGGGACTTGGCCCCCATGGACAACTTGGACGAGACCGGCTTGACCCTGCGCGCCTACGCCCACGCGTTCTACGCGCATGAGGAGCCGGTGGACGACGACCACGCCTGGCTCACGGCATCCGAAGACGTCAGCCTCTACGTGGCGCGCGGCGTCCTGGACTTCGTGCAGCCACTCACGGAGGAAGCCGACGACGAGGACACCTTCGTGCCGGGCCCCGGCCTGGCGTGGCTCCTGGTGGCCCTGGTGCTGGTTGGCCGGCGACGGTAGGCCGCCCCTTCCCCACGTCCTTTAATCGAGTCCCCGGTGGACGGATGTGGCCAAGCAGCGCGAAGCAATCGTCGGTCGCTCCATCTGGCGGTTGGTGCCGTTTGTCAAGCCGTACAAGGCCCGCATCTGGGTCGGCCTGCTGACCAATGGCGGCGCCCGCTTGTTCGACTTGTTGCCCATGGTGGTCATCGGCCTCTTGGTCGACCAGATTGCCCAAGCCCAAGACGGCGTGCTGGGCGTCTCGACGCGCGACTTCGCATTCTTTGGCGGCGCCATCTTCCTGACCTTCATTGGCCTCGCGTTGTTCCAGACCACCAGCGACTACGCCTGGGACTCCCTGGCCCAGAAGGTCCGCCACGACTTGCGGTTGCGTCTCTACGGGCACTTGCAGACGCTGGATACGGCGTACTTTGAGGAGCGCCAGACCGGCGACATGATGGCGGTGGTGGGCCAGGACGTGGACAACTTGGAGAACTTCTTGGCGGACGCGACGACCAGCATCGTGCGCCTGGTGGTGACGTTCCTGGGCGTTTTCGGGTTCCTGCTATGGCTTGACTGGCGCCTGGCGTTGCTGCTGTTTGCGCCGTTGCCGTTTGCCATCTTCGCGGTGCGCTTCTTTGCCACCCGCGTGCAGCCCCAATACCGCCGCACCCGTGCGGCCGTGGGCTCCATGAACAGCATCCTGGAACAGAACATCCAGGGCATGGGCGTCATCCAAGCCTACACGGCCCAAGGCCACCAAGCCAAGCGCATCGAGGCCCAATCCGCAGAGTACCGCGACGCCGCCATGACCGCCGCCCAGGAACGGGCGCGCTTCGTGCCGATGCTGTACATCATCGCTGGCATCGCCTACGGCGGCCTCATCGGCGTCGGGGGCTGGATGGTGTTGGCCGGCATCGGTCCCAGCATCGGCGACTTCGTGGCGTTCATGCTGTTTGCCACGCGGCTCATCATGCCGCTCTTCATCCTGGGGATGTTGTTCAACCAAATCCAACGCAGCGAGGCTTCCGCCAAGCGCATCATGGATTTGCTGGACACCCAGCCCCGCATCCAGGACAAACCCGACGCCATCGAACAGCCCCGCCCCACGAGCATCCGCTTCGACGACGTCCACTTCGGTTACCCCGAGCGCCCCAATGTCCTGAATGGCATCCGTTTCGACGTCCAACAAGGCCGCGTCCTGGGCATCGTGGGGCACACGGGTGCCGGCAAGTCGACGATTCTCAAGCTGCTGCTGCGCTACTATGCCCCCAACGAGGGACACGTGCGCCTCGACGAGAACGACCTCGAAGACGTCCAGCTCGACAGCTTCCGCCGCCACATTGGCTACGTCAGCCAGGAACCGTTCCTCTTCACGGGGACCGTGCGCGAGAACATCACGCTGGGCAAACCCGACGCCACGGACTCGGAAGTCGAGGACGCCGCCCGCGTCGCGGGTGCCGCCGAGTTCATCGATGACCTACCCGACGGCTACGACACCGTCGTCGGCGAACGGGGCCTGAAGCTCAGTGGCGGCCAACGGCAACGCATCAGCCTGGCGCGCGCCGTGCTGCGGGACCCCGCCGTGCTGATTCTGGACGAAGCCACCAGCGCGGTGGACACCCGCACGGAGGAGCTGATTCAGCAGAACCTGCACGCGTACCGGAGCGGCCGCATCACCATCGCCGTCGCCCATCGCCTCTCCACGATTCGCCACGCCGACGAAATCCTCGTCATGGTCGATGGTTGCGTGGTGGAGCGCGGCAGCCACGATGCCTTGGTGGAAGCGGGCGGCGTCTATGGGGACTTGTGGAACGTGCAGTCGGGGCAAGAGACCGTGACGGTGCGCAACTAGGCGTGGTCCGCGGGCCGCGGCAGCGGCTTCAAGCTCTGCAATTCGTGGCGTTCCGTCACCACGAAACTGAGGCTCGGATCCACCACGAAGCCACCACGGAGTGCTTGGCGACCGATGAGCATCCGGAAGCCCATGTCGCTGCGCTGGGTGAGGCTCAGCTCGATGCGCTTCTCATATGGCCCAATCTGGCACAATGCCCGGATGATGGGGCGGTTGGTGGTGTGGCCGCCGCTGTCCTTGATGTCGCGCCACTCGGCGATGGGCGCATCCGCTTCGACCGTCACGCGCCCTTCCACGTCGGGGTGGACATGGAACTTGACCCGTTGTTTGCCGCGACGCTCGTAGACCTCCGCGTCCATGACGTGCAACGCGCTGGTCTTGGCGCCCGTGTCGATCTTCGCCTTGATGTCCCGGATGCCCAGCTCAGGGAGGGCAGCCCATTCTCGCCAGCCAAGGACGACGCGGGGAACGGTCTCGGTCAACGGGACAGCCACACGGCGTGTGGGGATGACCGTTGCGCAGGGACAATGGTCTTGGACCAGCGACCCGTCCAGGACGCAATGAAGGCCGCCTTGTTGCTCGACGCAGAATTCCAGGACGCCGAAGCCATCGTGCCACTCTATCGGCTCCAGGAAGCCGGACTGGACGTGGACGTGTTGGGCCGTGAGAAGGACGTGGACGTCGCCGGCAAGTACGGTTACCGCATCCGGACCACGAAGGCCGTGGGCAAGGCGAAGGCCAAGGACTACGACGTGGTCGTCGTGCCCGGCGGCAACGCCCCGGACAAGATGCGGACATTCCAGCCGTTCGTGGACTTCGCGCGGGATGCATCGGCCACGGGCGCCATCGTGGCCGCCATTTGCCACGGCCCCGAGCTGCTCATCGATGCAGAAGTCGTCGCAGGCAAGGCGATGACCAGCTACGTCGCCATCCGCAAGGACCTCGAAAACGCCGGCGCCACGTGGAGCGACCTGCCCGTGGTGGTGGATGGGCGATTGATCACCAGCCGCAAGCCGGACGACCTGCCCGATTTCATGGCCGCCATCGTGGACCTGGTGGGCGCATGAACGTCGGCGACACCGTCCCCGACTTCACCCTCCCCGACCAAGATGGCAAGCCCCGCGACATCCGAGAGTTCCGCGGCCAGTGGGTGGTGTTGTACTTCTATCCAGCCGACCACACGCCGGGCTGCACCGCCGAGGCATGCTCCTTCCGCGACGCGTACGAGGAATTCCAAGACCTCGGCGCGGAGGTCATCGGCGTCAGCATCAACGGCGCCAAGAAGCACCAGTCCTTCATCGCCAAGTACGACCTGCCATTCATTCTCCTGACGGACAAGGGCGGCAAGGTCGCCAAGACGATGCGCGTCAAGAAGATGCTCGGCCTGCTGTTGGACCGCGTGACGTTCGTCATCGACCCCGAGGGCAAGATCGTGCACCGCTTCCAATCCCAAGTCGACGCCACCGAGCACATCCCTGAGGCCTTGAAGGCCATCCAGGACCCACCCACGGGCCAAGCATGAAGTAGCAGAGCCCACCAATCAGGGTTTGCGCACTGCGCCGGGCCTTGCTGCATCGGGCCACGTCACAGTACCCGCAGTCCCGCCCAAGCCCACAGGCATTGGCCGAGGGGAGCAATCCATTGGGACCCCGGGTCGAACCGAGCAGCGTGG
>JBFKTF010000011.1:0-23652 GCA_041636435.1 Thermoplasmatota archaeon | reverse complement strand
GGCTGGGGGCGTACTGCAACAGGTGCATGGTTCCGAGGATTCTCCCGTCCTATGTGGTGCCGCTCGCGAACGGGTGGAACGGTCGCGGGCACACCGACGTCGGCGTGGGGAGATTCAAGGGTGGCCTACGATGCAGCGGGATGATTGGGTCTGGACCCAGCTGCCGCTAGCAACCATGCAGGTGCGGTGGGGTTGCCTACTTGCTCATCGGCAGCGCGGGAAGCCCAGCTTCCTTGCGGCGCTGGTTCTTCTTGTCGCGCTTCTTGCCGGTGAGCTTGCGGACGAGCCAGACGATGGGGTCGAAGCGGTCGCTGACGACGCGCTCCTTCATCGGGATGATGGCGTTGTCCGTGATGGTGATGTGCTCGGGGCAGACTTCGGTGCAGCACTTGGTGATGTTGCACATGCCGATGCCGCCGTCGTCCCAGATGGCGTCGAGGCGGTCCGCTTCGTCGCCGGGGTGCATTTCGAGGCTGGCGTAGCGCACCATGAAGCGCGGGCCAGCGAACTCGTCGTGCTTCTGGTGGGTGCGCAGGACGTGGCAGACGTCCTGGCACAGGAAGCACTCGATGCACTTGCGGAACTCTTGCACGCGGTCCACGTCCACTTGTTGGATCTTGAACTCGCCCTTGGCCTTCTCCTCGTCCGTCATGTCGCGGGGAGTGAAGGGGGTGATGCGCTTGTTCTGTTCGTAGTTCCACTCGACGTTGGTGACCAGGTCCTTCTTGACCGGGAACGCCTTGAGGGGCGCGACGCGGATCGGCTTGGACGTGTCCAAGTCCTCGAGGCGCGTCATGCACATGAGGCGGGGTTTGCCGTCGATCTCGGCGCTGCAGGAGCCGCACTTGCCGGCCTTGCAGTTCCAGCGGCAGGCCAAGTCGGGGGCCTGTTCCTTCTGGATTTCGTGGATGCAGTCCAAGACCACGAGGCCGGGCGTCTTGGGGATGGTGTAGTCGACGTAGTCGCCCATGGCCAGCCCGCCGACGTCCTTGCCGCGGAACACCTTCATGGTGACCGTTTCGTCGGTCTCGAACTTGTCTTCGAAGCTCAGGCCACCGGAGCCGGAGCCGATGGTGCCGGCGACACCTGGGTCGTGGCCAGCCATCTTAGGCACCTCCGGGGGCGGTGGCGAGGAGTCCGGCGTCGCCCTTGATGTCGTCGACGCCGCTTTCCACGATGGCCTTCAGGTTCTCGGGCCAGTCGGCCAGGGGCTGGGTGAAGACCTCCATGTTCCCGTCGGGCTTCATGCGGGCGATGCTGTTGCATTCGTTCCACTGGCCTTCGTCGGTGCTGGGGAAGTCACCGCGGGTGTGGCCGCCGCGGCTTTCCTCGCGTTGCAATGCGCAGCGGGCGACCGCTTCGGCGCACGTGATCATGGACTTCAGATCCAGGGCCAAGTGCCAGCCGGGGTTGAACATGGTGTCGCCGGGAGCGCTGATGGTGTCGACTTGGTGCTTGATTTGCTCCAAGGCGTCCACGGCCTTCTCCAGGTCCTCGCCGTAGCGGATCATGTTGACCCAGTCGTTCATGACGGTCTGCAGGTCTTCCCAGACGGCGGCGGGGGTGGGACCACCCTCGCGTTGGAGGGGGGCCATCGCTTCTTCGACGGCGGCTTGGATGGTGGCGTCGTCGACGGCGGGCAGTTGTTCCTGCTTGGCCTTCTCGGCGGCGTGTTCGCCGGCGCGCTTGCCAAACACGAGCAAGTCGCTGAGGCTGTTGCCACCGAGGCGGTTGGCGCCGTGCAGGCCACTGGCGGCTTCGCCGCAGGCAAACAGACCGGGGACCTTGGTCTCCTGCGTCTCGGGGTGGACGGCGACGCCGCCCATGGTGTAGTGCATGGTGGGACCCACTTCCATGGGTTCCTTGGTGATGTCCACGCCAGCCAGTCCGAGGAACTGGTGGTGCATGGACGGGAGCTTCTTCTTGACGTACTCGGGGTCGCGCCAGGAGATGTCCAAGTAGGCGCCACCGCGGGGGCTGCCACGGCCGGCCTTCACTTCGGCCAGGATGGCGCGGGCCACGACGTCGCGGGTCAGAAGTTCCGGCGGGCGGCGGGCGTCCTTGTCGCCGTTGAGCCAGCGTTCGCCTTCCTCTTCGGTCTCCGCGTAGTCGCCCTTGAACATGTCTGGGACGTAGCGGAACATGAAGCGCTCGCCTTCCGAGTTGGTCAGCTTGCCGCCCTCGCCGCGGACACCCTCGGTGACGAGGATGCCGCGCACGGACGGGGGCCAGATCATGCCCGTGGGGTGGAACTGCAGGAACTCCATGTCCTTCAGTTCGGCACCGGCTTCGTAGGCCAGGGCGTAGCCGTCGCCGGTGTATTCCCAGCTGTTGCTGGTGATCTTGTAGGCCTTCCCGAGGCCGCCGGTCGCCATGACGACGGTCTTGGCGATGAAGGCGTGGAAGGTGCCGTCTTCGCGTTCGTAAGCGAGGGCGCCGGCGATGCGGTCGCCGTCCTTGAACAGCTTCGTGACGGTGTGCTCCATGTAGACGTCGATGCCGCTGTGGACACCCTTGTCTTGGAGCGTGCGGATGATTTCGAGGCCGGTGCGGTCGCCGACGTGGGCGAGGCGGGGGAAGGTGTGGCCACCGAAGTTGCGTTGGTTGAGCCAGCCGTCCTTGCTGCGGTCGAAGACGGCGCCCCACTGTTCCAGTTCGCGGACGCGGTCGGGGGCTTCCTTGGCGTGCAGTTCCGCCATGCGGATGTGGTTCAGGAACTTGCCACCGCGCATGGTGTCGCGGAAGTGGACCTTCCAGTTGTCGCGGTCGTCGACGTTGCGCAGCGAGCTGGCGCAGCCGCCTTCGGCCATGACGGTGTGGGCCTTGCCCAGCAGCGACTTGGTGACGATGGCGGTCTTGGCGCCGCGGCCACTGGCTTCGATGGCGGCGCGCAGGCCGGCACCGCCGGCGCCGATGACGAGCACATCGACTTCGTGGCGGGTCACCTTGGGTGTGTCGGCGCTCATGCGGGCAGCACCCCCAGGATGGTTTCGACGGCGTTGCTGTCAATGTACCAGAGGTACGCGTCGGCGATCATGATGCTGAACATGGAGGCGAGGGCGAAGAAGGCGTGCTTCTGGTTGAGCTTGGTCACGCCACCCCACATGGTGTTCTGGTTTTGGTTCAGGGAGGTGCAGCTGAAGCAGTCCAAGCGGCCGCCAATCAAGTGGCGGAAGGCGTGGCAACCCAGCACGTAGCCACCCAGGAGGGTGATGTCGACGAGCAGCAGGAAGGTGCCGACGCCGAAGTAGAAGCCGCCGCCGTAGAAGATGTCCTTCACCCAGGCGATGACGTGGAGCACCCACAAGATGAGCGCCATGTAGAAGAAGTACCGGTGGAGGTTTTGGAACACCAGCAGGCGCTTTTCGCCCTTGTACTCCTTGCCCTTCCAGGCTTCCGTCGAGCAGGCTCCGGGGCGGGCCACGAAGCTGCGGTAGTACGCGCGGCGGAAGTAGTAGCACGTGAAGCGGAAGCCACCGGCGATGGGCAGCAACAGCATGCCGGGGAACGCCAGGAAGTAGAACGCGGTCTGATCGATGCCCGCCGGCAGGAACTGGGCGAAGTTGTAGGCCACGAACGGAGACTGGTAGTGGTACCCGTGGTGAGCCACAACGACGTCGGTGCCCATGGTCCACACGCGGTACGTGGCATACACCACGAACACCAAGAGGGAAATCATCAAGACAATCGGCTGGGCCCACCAGTTGTCGAGACGCCATGTGGAGAGCGTGCTCGTCGGGTGGGCAGGCTGTTGCGACGCCATGCCAGGTGCGGCCACAAGGGGACCGTTCAAAAAGTGGACGCTGCGGATGGGACA
Source organism: Thermoplasmatota archaeon (assembly GCA_041636435.1). Classification (GTDB taxonomy): domain Archaea; phylum Thermoplasmatota; class E2; order JACPAO01; family JAHFTW01; genus JBFGSX01. The sequence goes on along the minus strand of JBFKTF010000011.1, from coordinate 19,835 downwards.
ATGCATAACCCGGCGCGGCGGCATCGCTTTGCCATGGCCGGAGCATCCCACCTCGTCGCCGGCGCCATCGTGGCGCTCGTGATTGGGGCCGGGGGCCTGGCTGGCGCGCAATTTGCGGATTTTGATGCGGACGGGCTGCATTGGATGGACGAGCGCGCAGCCGGCACGAATCCCCAGGACCCCGACACGGACGGGGACCGCGTGGCCGACGGGGACGAGGTGGCCGCTGGTACGGACCCGTTGGACGACGACTCGGACGACGATGGGTTGCTTGATGGGGAAGATGCACGCCGCGGCGGCAATCCCTTGTCGGCCGACACCGACGGGGACGGCATCGGGGACCGGGAGGAGCCGGAGCGGGACTGCGACGGCGACGGCGTGGGCGCCATTGGCAGCAGCGACGACGACAGCGACGGCCGCCCGGATGCGGAGGAGCCATGGGGCCAACAATGCGCCCCCGACAGCGACGGCGATGGGGTCTTGGATGGATACGAGGGCCACGCGGATTGCGTGACGCGCCCGGATTGCGACGGCGATGACCTGTTGGACGGGGACGAGCCAGGGCTGGGGACGGACCCGCTGCGCGCCGACACGTTCGGCATCGGGTTCCCGGACCCGGTCGGGTTGGCATTGGGGGGCACCAGCCAAGGCGATGGCGACCTGGATGGAATCCCGGACGATTGGGAACGCGCCGATGGGCCCATGCCATGGGGCCCGTTCACGCCGCGCCCCGGCAGCACGGACCTGTTGGTGGAGTACATCCGCGTCACGGGCCCCGATTCGGGGCGCTACGACCTGGACTTGGTTCCCGCTCTCGAAGCCGTCGAGGCGATGTTCGCTCGCGAGGGCATCCGCCTGGATTGGAGCCTCACCACGGTCCAATTCCCCAGCGAACATCGGCCCGACTTCCTGACCCCCGACGACATCCCGCATTACCGTGCGGTGCTGGAGAACGCCACCAGCAGCGCCAATCCGTACGTCACGAGCGTCATCCTCAACCCGCAGCAGGTGCAGTTCCACGTGGGCGACATCCTGGGAGCGGCCTTCCTGCGCAGCATGGTCGCCACGGTCGATTTGGGCCCCCACACGGTGGTGCAGTTCGAAACCCAAGAGACCCAGCCGCAAACCATCCGCATCCGGCCCATCGTCGAGAGCCACATCCAATCGGGCAACGCCGACCTCGTCACGGCCTATGGATTCCAGGATGGCGGCGTGCGCTCGGATGGCCACATCTTCTTGGTCCGCGACGTCCCGGATGGCGTGGGGTACACGGTGAGCTGGCGCCCCGAATGGTTCCGCACGGCGCCCTTGTTTGTGGCGGAGACCGGCGAAGAGCTGGCGACCATCCGCGTCGATTACTGGGTCGAGGACCTGGGGTTGGCGTCCACAATTGCCCACGAATTGGGCCACACGTTGGGCCTATGCCACACGCATCTGGCCTCGTGCCAGGAAACCCTGGGAGTGTCCGCCAACAGGGCGTCCCAGAGCACGATGAGCTACACGGCAACCCAAGAGACGTTGCACTTCCTGCCAGAGGAATGGCAGCGGCTGCGAGAGCACTTGCGCTGCCCGCCCCAGACCACGGCCCGCTTGGTCGCCGAGGGCGCCGGCGACGACGCCATCCTGGCGGCCAAGTACGACGCCGCGTTTTTCCAAGAGACCCCGCAACGGGAATGCCTGGAATTCGTGTCCCTGGAACGGCAATTCGAACCACAACCGACCACCCTCCTGGCGGCCGACCCGTTGGCCCTCGACCGAGGCACGCCCGGCGCCCCGCGCATCCAAGCCTATGTGTGGAGCATCGGTGCCGCCGCGCTGGTGTCGGGCGGATTGGTCGCATGGTGGCGACGCCCCGCGCAACCGGGCACACCGTAGCCAAACCTTCATTCCAACCAGGGGGCTTGCACGACCATGGGCCGCCTGGCACACAGTTGGAGCTTGTTCAAAACCAGCTTCGGCGTGATCAAGCAGGACAAGGAACTGTTGTGGATGCCGGTGCTGAGCTTCGTGGCCAGCATCGTCGCCATTGGAGGCGTCGTGGGCGTCGGCTTCAGCGCCGGTCTGTTTGCCTTTGCGACGCAGAGCGAGGCGGTGATTGAGGGCACGTTCTACGTCGTCTCGTTCCTGCTCTACGTCCTGTTGGCGTTCGTCCAGGTCTACTTCCACGCCGCGACGGTCAGTGGCGCCAACGAGCGCCTGGCCGGGGGCGACCCCACCGTGGGCAGCTGCCTGCGCGCCGCCAACAAGCACCTCGGGCGCTTGTTCCTGTGGTCGCTGGTGGTGGCGACGGTGAACGTCATCCTGCAAATCATCCGGGAACGCAGCCCCGCCATTGGCCGCATCATCGCCGGCATCTTGGGCACGGCGTGGAACCTGGCCACGTACTTCGTGGTCCCCATCTTGATCTTCGAGCACAAGGGCATCGGCGAGGGCCTCAAGGGCTCGGGCCGCTACTTCAAGAAGACCTGGGGCGAGAGCATCGCAGGCGAGGTCGGCATCGGCTTCGTCGGAGGCGTCGTCAGCTTCGCCATCATCGCCGTGACCCTCATCCTGGCCTTCCTGCTGGTCGGATCGCTGGGCATCGTCGCGGCACTGGTCGTGGTGGGCCTGGGCGTCCTGGCCCTGATTGTCTCCACCATCGTCTTCACGGTGGCCGCTGCGGTGTACAAGACGGCCCTCTACCGGTTCGCTTCCAGTGGCGAGGCCGGCGGCCCGTTCGACTCCCGCACCCTCGCTGCCCAATGGCGTCCGGTCTGACGTGGACCTGGACGACGGGCTGCTGACCATCCTGGTCATCGCAGGGGTCCTGCTGGCCGGCGCCCTCGCCATCGGCGTCGGCGACCAGATGCGGCGCCGTGGCATGCTGGTGCGGAAGGTGCGCCATCCACACAACCACCTCGTCGTGCGGCACAACCCCCCGTTGCTGCCCACGGGCACGGCCACCGCCGCCATGCTGCCCGCCGGAACCCACAGCGACGCGGGCCTGGAGCATCAAGGCCCATTGTTGATTGGACAACGCTGCCGTCTGGGCGGAATCATCCGCGTGCAAGGCCACTTGGCCGTCGCGGCGGCCGCCGAAATCCGAGGAGACCTCTGGGTCGACGGCGACTTGGTGCTGGACGAAACAGTGCACCTGCACGGCACGGCCCACGTGCGCGGGGACGCCACCATCGGGTCCTGGTGCCAAGTGGACCGCATCGAATGCGACGGCATCGTGCGCGTCGGCCACCACGTCAACATCCCCGATGGCATCGATGCCGCGGGCGTGCAGCGGGAGCACCCATTGCAAGCCGCGGGCGACCCCTTGGCGCCCCGGGACTCGGTCTTCTAGTCGGCCAGGACGGCGACGCTGGCCCGGCCCTTGACTTGCGCCCCCGGCGCCAAGCGCAGGGTGTCCGCCGTCAAGTGGCCCACCACCGTGGCGCGGTCCAGAAGCTGCACGTCGCCCTCCGCCAGCAGGTCCCCCTGGATGCGGCAGGCCTTGCCGACCTGGACATCGCCACCCACTTCCAGGGTCCAAGGCACGTCGACGCCGTCGCTCACGACCACATCCCCGTGCACGACCAGCGACGGAACGCCGTGGCTCTTGGGCATGGCCTGGTCGGGGGCCACGAGGCGCACGTCGTCGCGGATGACGAGACGCCCCTGCAGGTCCGTGCTGACCGGGATATCGACCACGACCGACAACCCGCCGCGTGGGTGATATGTCTATTCGAGCGGAGTCACGACGAGGTCCATGCCCGCGGAGTCGGCTTGGGCAATCGCCTTGCCTTCGGGGCTGCCGGCCTTGAAGCGGATCTTGCCGTGGTTGCTGGCGCGGCCGGCGCCCACGACGGCGTCGCCGATGCGGATCTCGTATTCGCGGCCGCCCAGGCCGGGGCCCAGGACGACGAAGATGTTGGATCCGGTCTTCTTCACGGCGCGCGGCACGATGGTGCCGTCCGGTTGCACCTGGTCTTGGGCGGCGCGGGGTGTGCGGGGCATGCCGCTTTGCGGGCTGCGAGCGCTGGGGGGCATGTCGTCGCGGCTGCGCACGTCGAGTTTCATGCCCAGGCGGGCCTCGAGGCCTTGGACGGTGCGGCCGCCCTTGCCAATGAGTTGGGGCACCGCGTATTGCTCGACGTAGATGATGGCCGTGTTGCCCTTGACTTGGATGTCCATGGGGCCGTCGGCGAACTTGCGCAGCGCGCGGCGCAGTTCCCGCTCCGCCAAGGCGGAGGCGCCACGGCTGGCGCCATCGCCGGCGACCTGGTCCAAGGGCATGACGACGACTTGTTCACCGAACGAGTACAGCTCGAAGACGTCCTTGTCTTGGCCGATGTCCTTGACGATGACGACGGGGCGCGCCAGGTCTTCGCTGGTGATGCCTTCGGGCACCTTGACCGTGAACCGGAGCTCCAGGACGGTGGCCACGGAGCCCTTGTCGATGTAGATGATGGTGTCCACGATCTGGGGAATCATGCCCAAGTCGACGCGGCCAATGAGGCGCTGCACGGCGTCGATGGGGCGGCTGGCATGCGTGACACCGTACAGGCCAATGCCGGCCAGACGCATGTCCGCGAAGACCGTGAAATCGTTCGTGGTGCGCACCTCATCGTAGACGACGTGGTCGGGACGCACCAGCAGCATCACTTCGCCCGTCCATTGCATGTCGCGGTCGAGAGCACCGTACTGGGTGACCTCCTTGGGAACCTGCAGGTCGCGGGGTTGCTCCATGGTCTTGACGACGCGGTCGAGGCCATGCAGGTGCTCCGCCACCGCGGCAGCGAAGGTCGATTTGCCGCTGCCCGGTGGGCCGGCGACGAAGACGCCGCGGCTCTTCTCCTCGATGCGCTGCATGATGCCTTCGGGCAAGTCGTAGTCGGCGATGGTGGCCTTGAACACCGGCCGGACGGCGGTGATTTCCAATGCATCGCTGAATGGGGGCTGCGCGATGGTGGTGCGCATGGGGCCAATCTGGCAGACGGTGCAGCCGTGGCGCTCCAGTTCGATGAAGGAGTCGTAGTCGCGCTTGGCGTACTCGATGCATTCCCTCGCGATGCGGCGCACGTCCTGGTGGTCCGTGACGCCGTGTGGACTCTCCTCATACGAGACGCCCGCGGGGGTGCCGCGCTTGACCATGGGTTGGCAGTCGGCCTTGAGGTGGACACTCATGATGTCGTCCTCGAAGTACCGCATCACCTCCAATTGACTCAGGTCGCGCTCTTCGTCGACGACGGGGCGAATGTAGTGGTGGCGCAGTCCTTGGGCGGCTGCGGCGTAGGCTTGCACGCGGTCGCTGGTGACGAACAGCCCATCCAAGTCCACCGCGACGTCGCGGATCATGGCGTCGATGGCGCCGGTGGCGGCTTGCTCAATGTCGTCGCTGCTGGGGCGTTGGCCAGAGAACGTGACCGAGCAGTCGCCTGTCTTGGCCAGGTTCTGCAGGGCTTGCAGTTCGTTCAATCCGGCAAAGCCGGTCTCGAGGCCCTTGTTGGCTTGGGCCTCCAGTTCCGCCAAGGCCGCCATCGGCACGACCACGGTGGCGCCGGGGTGGTCCTCAGCTAGCAATTCGGTGATGCGGCCATCGACGAGGACGGACGTGTCGGGGACCAGGGTCTCTGCCACTGCGTCTGGAATCGCATCGGGGGTTGATAGGGGCGGCGGGGGGAGTTCACGTGGAATCCGCGTCGTCCCGAGCCCGCAACAGGTCCTTTTGGGGTCCTTTGAGGCCCTTCTTGTCCCATGCGATGCGCTGGGCTCCCGGGGTGCGCGCCAAGGCTTGGTCCATCAAGGCATGGGCCGCGTCATGGTCCTCGGCGTCGATGGCATAGCTGGCCAACATGTGGCCAAAATCTGCCTCCCCATCCAGGGCCATCTTCGTCCAACGTGGGGTGTAGTGCCCCCCTCCGACACCGACCAGGATGGGGCGCTGGGCGTCGCCGCGGGGCGGGTCGTCCAGGACGTCGATGACCGCGTTGGCCAAGGCTTGGGCGCTGGGCACGTCGTCGTACCACTGTTCGTCGCTGCCCACTTCCACGAAGAGACTGGGTTGTTCCATGAAGGGTCCATGATGGGTCGCTTCGTAGGTCACCTCGTGGGGCAGGTCTTGCGCGTCGCGATGGTGGGCCAGTCGCCGCAGCAAGGCCCCCATGTCGCGGGGGGCCGCCGTCGACAACGTGGCGTTGCGGCCACCAAACTGGGCTGCGGCGTGGTTGCCAATGGGGTGGACGGTCAGACTGGGTTGGCCACTTTGTGCGCGGTGGCGGCTGAGGAACCAGACCGCGTCCACGGGCCAACCCATGTGCGCCAAGTCGTCGCTGAGGTCCTCGTCCAGGATGGTCGGCCCGTCGACCTCCAACATGACGTCGTAACCGCGCTGGTGGATGGGATGGCCTCGGAACGTGCTGCCGGTGTCGACCCAATCGCCTTCCGGGTGCTCGAGCAACCGGTCCCGGATGTTGGTGGACGCATTGTCGGCGCGATTGACGACGAGGACCCGCACACGGGGCCCAGCGACGCCGGCTTGATGCAGGTTCCGCCTAGCGCTTGCCGGGGACGAGCTTCAACACGGTGCGCTTGAGGTAGGCGCGTCCCAGCATCAACCCGATGCCGACGACCACGGCGAAGGCGGCATGGTGGTTCTTGGTGCGACCATTGGGCATCACCTTGCCTTCCTTGGTGCCCGTGATGGGGACGAAGGTCTCGTTGACGTGCATCGTGGGCATGCCGTGGCGATCGAGGATTTCGGCCACTTCTTCGTGGGCGCCGCGCCGGTGGCTCCACAAGTGTTGGATGAACTTGTTGGACAACTCCACTTCGGATTCCAGGCGCCCGTCGCTGAAGGCGCGGATGTGGGTCTGCATGTCGTCCTCTTCCTGACGCACCAGGCTCCAGACCTGGCCGGGCTTGCGGAACGCCTTGGGGTCGCGCTTGAAGCCCTCGGCCAGGAAGACCGCCTTGGCCGCCTTGAGCCACGTGTCCAATGCAGGGTCCTTGGCCACGCACCCCAATGGGCGCTCGGGGTACATGAGCCGTCGGGCAGTGGCAAGCGGGGCGGCTATGTGCTCTGGGACCCTGCCCCATGCGTGGCGACGACCCCCTGCCCCCACTGCGCCGTCGACGTGCCAATACCGGAGGCAGAACACGGCGAATGCCCTGGCTGCGGCCAGGCGCTGCGCTTCGTGGAGGTACCGGAAACCGAATGCGTTTGCGGGGCCGCCGTGCCATTGCCGCCACAACAAGACGTGGTGCGTTGCTCCTGTGGGCGGGCCCACGCCACGGACCCGGCGCGTCCCCTGCGCCACGTGGCCGCCTGCCCCCGTTGCCGGCGGGACATCGATGTCGACGCGGAGGCCTCGCAATGGACCTGCCCCCATTGCCAGACACCGCTGCGCCTCCATGGCACTCTTTAAGCTGATGAGGCGACTAGGCGCCCCTGATGCCGAAGCCCATTGCTGAGACCAGCACGACCATCAAGGCGGGCAAGCCGAAGCGCGGGGTCACCCGGGACGTCAACGACACGCCCCGCCGCGACCTCTTGCAGCCCGTGGGCGGAGGCAGCGTGCGCCGCGTCGAGTTCGAACCCGAACACCCCCAGACGCGCAGCGCCGAGGTCCACTACCAGCCCAAGCACGAGGCCTCCATGGACCACATCCACTTCGAAGTGGACAACATCGACCGCCTGCAGCGTGGCACCGAGCCCCGCCGCGCCAAGCCCCTGGAGACGCGCCGGGTCTTCGAGACCAAGAAGGGCGGCGTCAACGCCACCGACGTGGACACCCACCGCGGCCGCCGCCGTGTCCTGTACACGGAACGCAAGCGCGGCGAACGCACCGAAGAGACCCGCTTCCACTCGGGTCTCGTGGACAAGATCATCGCGGAGCGCTACAAGGACGGCCCCACATTCGAGGCCGTCGACGAGGACAAGCCCCGTTTCGGCCTCTTCAAGAAGAAGGAAGAGCCGGTCCGCACGCGCAAGGAAACCGTCACCAAGACGACCACCAAGGACGGCAAGACCACCACGAAGACCACCACCAAGGTCACCAAGAGTGGTTGGACTCCTCCGGCCGACGACGAGGCGGGCACGGTGGCCAAGCAATGCGCTGCCTACACCAAGGATGGCGACCAATGCAAGCGCAACGCCCGCAAGCGCGGCAAGTACTGCACGCAGCACCGGAATTACCGCGCGCCCTCCAAGAAGGACCTCTAGGCCCCCTGCCAAACCTTGAAACAGGGGCCCCAGTGGGAAACCTGTGCTCGAAGTCAAGGCCCGCTCCGGTAGCGGCCGCCTCCTGAAGTGGCAACACGGCGACCACGTCGTCGAGACGCCGTGCCTCATCGTGCCCGAGACGAGCCTCGGCGTGCCCGATGCGGACGTTGTCCTGACCAAGACGCCCGCGGGAGACCGCTTCGAGTTGGTCACCACCGGGACCTGGTTCCATCCAGACGACGTTCCGGCCGGCGAGCACTTGGTGCTGGAATCCCCGCGCCCGGCACCCACCGGCGTCCCCCAAGTGGTGTTCGTGGGCGACGATTTGGCCGTCTTCCACGACGCCGGCGGCTGGGCGGACGACCCCCGCAAGTTCGTGGAGCCGTTCATCACGGCCTGCGAGGAAGCCACCATGGGCCGCGTGCTGTACGCGCCGGCGCTGGGCAAACCCGCCGATTACGCCGTCTATGCCTACCTGGGCGTGGACGCGTTCGATGCCAGCACCTTGTTGATTGCCGCCACGCGCGGCGAATGCCTCACCCCCGATGGCACGCTGAGCGTCGCCGAGGCCCGGGCAATCTACGGCGACTTGGACGATTCGCCCGAGGGCCTGGCCGCGTTCAACATCCAACAAGCGATGCAGGAACTGGCCCGCATCCGCGCCGCCATCCGCCAGGGTCGCCTGCGCCACTTGGCCGAACGCCGCGCCCACAACAGCCCGGACGCCGTGGCGTTGCTGCGCCGCTTCGACCACGAATGGCTGCACCTGGAATCCCGCAGCCCCACCCAGGACACCCAAGACGTTCCATGCATGACGTGGGACTCCCTGTGGATGCCGGAAGTGGAGCGCTTCCGCCAACGCATGCGAGACGATTACCTTCCCCCCGAGGCAGACATCTTGGTGTTGCTGCCGTGCAGCGCCCGCAAGCCGTACCGCCTCAGCCAGACGCACCGTTACTTCGCTCGCGCCTTGGACGACTCCGGTGCCCGCCACCGCGTCCACGAAGTCATGGTCACCAGCCCGCTGGGCATCGTGCCCCGCGACTTGGAGGACACGTACCCGGCCAACCGCTACGACGTGCCCGTCACGGGGCACTGGAACCGCGACGAAGAGGCAATCATTCGGCAGCAGGTCATGGCGCTCTTGGACAAGCGCGAGTACGCCCACGTGGTGTGCCACACGGACACCAAGACCTGGAGCATCCTGCGCGACATCTTGCCCGAGCACGCAGTGCACACCGCCACCCATGGCCGCCCCAGCAGCATGGAAGACTGCCAGGCGCTACGCGACAAACTGCGCGAAATCCGCGACCTGCCCGTGCCCGAGGGGCAAGCGGCGCCGACGCGCGACATCTTCGCCGGCGGCAAGGCCCGCAAAATCGAGGACCTCAAGGGCCTGCTCAGCATGCAGTTTGGCGCCGACGTGGCCCAGGCGCTCACCGATGGCGCCGAGGCCCGCGGCCGCGTCCCGTTCGTGAAGCTGTTCCGCGATGGCGTCCAACTGGGCCAGACGACCCAGGACACCGGCAAGCTGAGCCTCACGCTCGATGGCGCTGCCATCGTGGCCGGCCTGGGACGCAAGCGCGTGTTCCAAGGCGACTTTGAAATCAAGAAGACCGGCAGCTTGTTCGCCGCCGGCATCGAGGACGCCGATGGCGACGTGCGCCCCGGCGACGAAGTGGTCGTGATGCGCGGCGAGGATCTCGTGGGTTGCGGCGTCGCGCAGATGACCGCCGACGAGATGAAGCACCTCGGGCGGGGCATTGGCGTCAACCTTCGCCACATCGTCAAGAAGCAGGAGGTCACCGCATGAGCGAGCGCAAGAACACGTCCGGCGCCAACATGGCCGTCGACTACGACTTCGTCAACAAGGACCTGAACGACGAAGCCCGGCAACTGCGCCAGGACATCCCCATGCGCAACGACCCCGGCAGCCTCGAGGAATACATTCGCTGCTGGTCCGAAGACGACGTCATCGAGGGGCGCCCGTGCAAGGCGCTCGTGGTGATTCTCAAGACCCGTGGCTGCACCTGGGCCCTGGCCGGCGGCTGCACGATGTGTGGCTACGCCAACGAATCGGCCTGGCAGAAGGTCACCGCCGACCAACTCGTGACGCAGTTCGAGAAGGGCTGGCGCAAGTACAACGGCGAAGAACTGGTGAAGATCTACACCAGCGGCTCGTTCGTCGACCGCCACGAAGTGATGCCCGAAGCCCAAGAACGCATCCTGGCCCTCATCGGTCAACGTGGCGTGGACAAGGACGGCGCCGAAGGCAAACTCGGCCCCGGCGTGCGCAAGGTGGCCTTCGAGAGCCTGCCCGGCTTCATCCAAGACGACACCTTCCCCCCGCTGACGCAACACGTCCCCTTGCTGGAGGTCGGCATCGGCGTGGAGAGCTGCAACGACCGCGTCCTGACGGACTCCGTCAACAAGGGACATGGCTTCGGCACCTTCCCCCGCGCCGCGGAGATTTGCAAGGACCACGGCGTGAGCGTCAAGGCGTACCTGATGTGCAAGCCCCCGTACCTCACGGAGGCCGACGCCCTGATGGACGCCACCGAGACCATCATCCAGGCCGCCCCCCACAGCAACGTGGTCAGCCTGAACCCCACCAACGTGCAAGGACGCACCGTCGTGGACGCCCTGTACAAGCGCGGCTCGTACCGCGCCCCGTGGCTCTGGACCCTGGTCCATGCCTTGCTGGAAGGCGACAAGGTCGCCCGCGACGCCGGGTTCGAGGGCATCCTCAAGTCCGACGTCATCGCCGCAGGCCAGGACCGTGGCGCCCACAACTGCCCCGAATGCAACGACCGGGTCGTCAAGTACCTGAAGAAGTACAAGGACACCCAGGACCGCAAGTGGCTGGCCACGTGCCTGGAGAAGGTGCAGTGCCGTTGCCGGAAGGAATGGGAAGTGACGCTGGAGCTTGGGGAACTGGTCCCCGCCTACGCCAAGCTGTAGCAACCCTCAAGCACCGGCCGGGGTCGGCCCAGGCGTGGACCTGTGCGACCGTTGCCTGGGACGCCGCCTCATCGGCGCGCAAGGAGCCGAGCAGCAGCGCGAGGCCGCCGCCAAGCACCGCGGCGAGCAACCGGAGATTGCCGAGCCGGATTGCCAGGTCTGCGAAGGGCGCTTCACGGACGCCGACAAGTGGCTGGAGCTGCTGGTGGCGGGCACCCAAGGCCACGAGTTCTCGACGTTCCAATTGGGCACCATCTTCCCGTCCGAATGCGAGGCCGTGGAGAAGGAGGCAAAGCAAGCCGAGTGGGCAGATCCCGCCATTGGCGACAACGTCCGCACCGAGGCCAACCGGTTGCTGGCGCCGTCCCTGGCCAAGGCGACCGGGGCCGAATGGGTCAACGACGCCCGGCCGGACGTGCAAATCCACTTGGACACGCGGTTCTGGAACGTGGAGGTCATCCCCACGAGCCTCTACCTGTTGGGGCGTTACACCAAGCATTCCCGCGAAGTGCCCCAGACCCATTGGCCCTGCAAGACGTGCCAAGGCCGGGGTTGCTACGAATGCGACGACCGGGGCTGGCAATACGAATCCAGCGTGGAGCAGGTCATCGGGGACATCGTCTGCCCGGCCTTTGGTGGCAGCCACTACTCATTCCACGGCGCGGGCCGCGAGGACATCGACGCATTGATGCTCGGCACGGGCCGACCGTTCGTGTTGGAGGTCCACAACCCGCGCCGCCGCACGCTGCCCGAGGGGCACCTGGAGGCGTTGGTGCAAGCGGTGCAGACCGCCAAGCCCGAGACGGGCGTGGGCTTGTTGTCGTTGCAGATGAGCGACAAGGACACGGTGGTGCGCATCAAGGACGGGGCCTACAACAAGGAATACCTGGCGCACTGCGTCACGGAAGCCGACGTCTCCAAGGAACAAGTGGAGGCGGCGGCCACCCAGATGACCGGGACCATGCTGCAGCAACGGACCCCCGAGCGCGTCAGCCACCGCCGCGCGGATCTGGTCCGCGAGCGCCGCGTGCACCACATGGTGCTGGAATCCTACGACGATCCGCGCCACTTCTCGGTGCGGGTGTTGGCCGATTCGGGTGCGTACATCAAGGAGATGGTCAGCGGCGACGATGGCCGCACGACCCCCTGCTTGGCGGACGCCCTGGGAGTGCCGACCCGCGTGGAGTTCTTGGATGTCGTCGCCATCTTGGATGACGATGCCCAAGGAAACTGAGTCTGTTATTCAATCCTTTTGGGTTTCAGTATTATAGCAATAAGCGACCCATCCAGGTTTGTCCCTACAACGCACCTGCCCCTTCCCCGGCCCCTCTGGTCGTGTCCCTTTTCATGGGCCGGGGAAGCGGGCGGGCAAATGCCTGATTTGTGGCATATTTTCCCACCACATCGCGTTGTTTTCCTTGCACCACAAAACGGCTTTCCATCCATCCCGATGAGCGCCAAATAGTCTGGCCGACCAAGTCCCGTTCAGTGAGTTGTATGGGACACGACCACACCAACAAGCAAGCCAGCCGCCTGCCCAAGACCCTTCTGGGATTCTTGGTCGCAAGCATGATCGCCATCGCAGCGCCAGTGTCTGCAGCCAATGCAGATTACGACGCAAGCGCCGAGGGCTACGCCTATGCACAGGCCTCCGCCGAAGCCGACGCATCCGTGCAAGCGGACGCGTCCGGTGCGACCAACGCCGTCGCACAAGCCCGCGCTGAAGCGGAATCCCGCATCGACGCCACGACCCAGTTCGTGAGCGAGACGCAGGCCGAGGCCGAGGCCCGCCTGCAAGCCACCATCGACGCCACCATGGAGGCGCAGGCTGAGGCCCGCGCCGAGGCCCGCGCACAAGCCGAGGCCACCATGGAGGCCAGCGCCGAAGCCAAGGCCGAAGCCGAGGCGGAAGCCGACGCCCAGGTCGCTGCGGCCCTCCAAGCCGTCGCCGAGGCCCGCGCCGAAGCCGAAGCCAAGGCCAAGGGCAGCGTCGACAGCACCCTCGAGATGCTGATTGCCGCGGAAGCCGAGAGCCAGCAAGAGGCCCGCGCCAGTGCCGGTGCCAGCGTCCACGAATCCGTGGACCTGAGCCTGTACCACAAGGCCTGCGCCCTCGCCGAAGCCCAGGGCAGCGCCGACGTCATCTTCAGTGTCGTCAGCGGCCCACTGAGCGCCGCCGGTGTCGGCAGCGCCGACGCCCACGGCCTCGCTGAGGTCTGCGCCGAGCTCGGCTACGAGCTGCACCAGGACATCGACGCCGAGGCCCAGGCCGAGGCGGAAGCCAAGACCCAGACGAGCTTCTTCGCCCAGGTCAAGGCCGCCTGGAACGGCTTCCTGAGCCTGTTCTAAGCAGGTCGGCTGCGCCGTGAGCCCGGGCGGCACCCCCGCCCGGGACCTCTCCCCTCGTTCCTTCCAAATCATTGCTCACCATTCCGACCGGGGGCGCCTCCAGGACCCTTGCCCCCGGTCGGCCCACCTTTGAACCCAGGGCGCCTCCCAGCCCCCATGGGCCGCGACATCATCAAGCGCCAGCGGGAGAACAAAGGCAAGATCTCCAAGCTGGCCAAGGACCGCAAGGCCCCCGAGAGCAGCGGCGGCGAGGCCCAACGCGAGACCCCCGCCGGGCGCCGCCTGGCGGCCCTCAAGAAGCGCAAGGCCCAGGAGTAGCGCACCCGACGCGCCCCGGCCGCGCTTCCGACAGGCCGCCGCCCACAGCCTTAAGAACGGGGACAGGTCACGCCGCCAATACCGTCCTTCAGCGGCCTTTAGTGCGCCGCAGGAAGTGTACCATGCCCATCCGATCCAAAGGCCTCCGTTCCAAGACCCGCGGCGTCTTCTCCAAGCGCCCCCGCGACCGCGGCATGCCCAGCCCCAACAAGGTGCTGCGCCAGTTCGAGCCCGGCACCCGTGTCGCCATCGTGAACGAGCCGTCCGTGCACCACGGAATGACCCACAAGCGCTTCCAGGGCCAGACCGGCATCGTGGAAGGCAAGCAAGGCGAGAGCTTCGTCGTCAAGATCGTCCACGGCAACAAGCCCAAGACCCTCGTCGTCCGCGCCGAGCACCTCAAGGCGCTGGCCTGACCATGAGCGACGACATCATCCTCGAAGAGGTCCAGGAGGAGGGCCGCCTGGTCTCCCTGGCCGAGGTCAAGGAGATGCTCACCGAGGCCGCCGAGACCCGCGAAGAGCTCACCTACGAGCAGAAGATCGCCCTCGAGCACGCCCGCCGCTTCAGCCGCATCGACAAGAAGACCGCCGACGCCCTGGTCAAGGACGTCGTCGCGGCCTACCCGATGGAAGAGAAGTACGCCTTGATGATCGCCGACCTGCTGCCCCAGCACCCCGACGACGTCATGGCCATCCTCCAGAAGGCCCGCCTCGACCTGACCGAGGACGACTGCGAGTCCATCCTCGACATCGTCGACAAGCACTACGTCGCGTAGGAGCCACCATGGAAGACTACGTCCACATCCTCGATTTCCTTCCCAAGGGCCGCCCCGATGCGCCACCAGCGCGCCGTGAGCCGACCCTCTTGGGCGTGGGCGAGACCCAGTTCACCCTCTTCGAACTGGTGCCCAAGCACGGCGCCAGCTTCACCATCGGCGACCGCGCCTACATCGGCAAGGACGTCGAGAAGCGCACCCTGGTGCAGAAGATTCGTGGACGCGTCAAGTACGACGAACTGACCCCGAGCGCGCACGGCGAACTGCCGTTCGTCATCGAGGACATCATGAAGACGGACCCGGCGCGCTTTGTCAAGTTCTTCAACGAAGCCCCCGCCATCTCCGTGCGCTACCACGCCCTGGAGCTGCTGCCCGGCATCGGCAAGAAGTCGGTGGAGCACATCGTCGAGGAGCGCCGCAAGAAGCCCTTCGAGTCCTTCGAGGACGTGGAGGAGCGCGCCCACGTGCCGCACCCCCAGAAGGTCATCATCCAGCGCATCATCAAGGAGATCTCCGACGAGTCGGAGAAGTACCACATCTTCGTGCGCCCGCCAGCCAAGGAAGACCGCGGCTACGGTGGCCGTGGCGGACACGGTGGTCCGCGCCACGGCGGCCGCGGCCGCTACTAGATGGGCCAGCGCTTCGGTCAGCACTTCCTGCGATCCGAGCGCGTGCTATCCGCCATCATGGCCGCCGCAGGCATCGAGCCCGGCATGCGCGTCCTGGAGATCGGACCAGGCAAGGCGGTGCTGACACAGCGCTTGGCCGAGGCCGTTGGCCCGGATGGGCACGTGGTGGCCGTGGAAGCAGACCCCGACATGGCGCAGCCCTTGTTCGGGCGCTTTGACAACGTGGAGATTGTCCTCCAGGACGTCCTGAAGGTCGACCTGGCCGCGCTCGGTCCATTCGACCGCATCGTCGCCAATCTCCCATACCAGATCAGTGGCCCCATCACCGCCGAATTGCTGCGCTTGTTGCGGGAGCAAGGCTGGGGCCGTGCGGTGCTGATGTACCAGAAGGAATTCGGTCAGCGCCTGTTGGCTGGCCCCGGCTCCAAGGCCTATGGCAAGCTCTCCGTGCAGGCCGCGCGCCTGTGCGACGTGTCCAAGGTCTGCGACGCACCCCCGGGATGCTTTGATCCGCCACCCAAAGTGGACAGCATCGTGTTGGGGTTCCAGCCCCGCGAGCCGTTGTTCCAGGTGGCCGACGAGGACCGCTTCCAGCAGATTCTCGACCGCGCCTTTGGGCAGCGGCGCAAGCAGCTCCACAACACCTTGGCTGGCCTCGTGGACCGAGAGCGCCTGGACGACTTGGGGTTGGCCGCGGCACGGCCCGAACAAGTGGCGCCGGAGCAGTTTGGCGCCCTGGAGTCCTGATGGAGTGGGACGGCCTCGTCGTCGACACCCACGACGACGTCTACCAACCCCACGATGACACGTTCATGCTCGCCCGCGCCGTCAAGGCGCGCGTCGGGCCCGGGCAACGCTTCCTTGAAGTCGGCTGCGGGGCCGGCATCGTCGCCATGACCGCGGCCCGCGAAGGCGCCGACGTGGTGGCCACCGACATCAACCCCGACGCCGTCGCGTTGTGCCGGCGCAACGCCGAGCGCAACGGGTTGCGCGTCGCGGCCGTGGAGGCCGACTTGCTGCACGCCGCAGCCGATGCATTGGATGGCCCCGACCCGTTGCATCACCCCTTCGATGTGGTGGCATTCAACCCGCCCTACTTGCCCACGTCCGAGGACGAGAAAGTGCAGGGCATGCTCAACCACGCCTTCGACGGGGGCCCCGACGGCAACCGCGTCGTGTTGGAGTTCGCCCAGCAAATTGCCGCGCTGCCCGAAGGGCAACGCCCGGGCGAGATCTTGGTCATCCACAGCGACCTGAGCGACCCCAAGCCCCTGAGCGCCGCGCTCGGAGCCCTGGGGTATCGGGAAGAAGTGTTGGAGAGGGAGAAGGGGTTCTTCGAAGAACTGTGGGTGCGTCGCTTCTACTGACGGCGCGCCAGGCCCAACGCCGCCAGACCGATGAGCAGGGCCACCAGCGGAGCCCCGGGAGCCTTTTGGTCGTCGCTTGGCGCCTCGTCGGTGTGCTCTGGCGCGGACTCCTGCGGTGCGGGGTCTTCGGGCGCCGGCTCAGGCCGTGGCTCGCCCTCCGGCGCGGGCTCGGCCTCGGGGGCCGGCTCGGGGTCCTGGGCGGATTCGTCGGCGGGAGCCGGGGCCGGCGTGAAGGGCAACACGTAGTCGCTGCCGTATCCTTCGTCGGGCGCCCGATCGATGGGCTTGAAGGTCAGATCCGTGGGCTCGTCGGGTTCGGCCACGGGCACGCAGAACAGGACTCCGTCGCACATGTAGGCCGCACTCCAGGCGACCAGGTCCGTGACGACGTATGCCTCGGCGCGGGGGCCGGGCTGGAGGCCAAGCAGTTCCAGCGGAATCGACCAGGCAATCGCCTCTTCGGCGCTGCCCTCCACCGCGTCGCGGGCCACGCGGTCGCCGGCATCGTCGAGTCCCCAGAACTCGAAAGCATAGGGCGCGGACGTGTTGCCGAACCAGGCCATGGTCTCGAAAGAGGTGACGCCTTCCGGGGCGACGGCGCCATCGGGACCCTCGAGGCGGAAGGCGACCTGGTAGTTCAGATCCAATCCCGCGTAGACGCAGACGGGGACGTCGCCCACTTGGGGCACGTCGTCGATGGTCTGGTCGGTGCAGGCCTGGGCACCCGGCGCGGGGGATTCGTCGCTCAGATCCATCGTGATGTGAAGGAATTCGTCGTCCGCCAGCAAGGTGACGTCGTCGATGTCCATGATGGGCACCTTGCCGTCGTCGTCGGCGTCGTCGATCTGCGGCTCGGCAGCCGCGCTGGCAATCAGCAATACAGCGAGTATGATGGCGCGCATGGCCTAGCAAGCCACCCCTGCGCTACTTAACCTGCCGCGTCAGGTCGTACAATCGTTGCAGAAAACGGCCATCAATGTTGCAACAAGGCCAGCACGGCGTCCACGGCGTGGGCTCCGTTGGCGACGCGCGCCTCGGCTTGTTCCCACGTCATGCCGGGGCCAATGATGCCGAGTCCGATGGGGGTCTCGGTGGCCAAGGAAATTTCCTGCAGTGTCTTGGCGGTGCTGAACGTGATCAGTTCGTCGTGCTTGGTCTGGCCTTGCACAACGCAGCCAATGACGACGACCGCGTCGACGCGCTTCTTGCGGGCCAGCATCTGCACGGGCAACGGCAGGTCGTAGACGCCGGGAACCGTCAGGTGTTCGGCGACCTCGGCGCCCGTGGCCTCGATGCGCTGGCGCGCCGAATCGACCATTTGGTCCGTCAGTTCTTGGTTGAACAGCGCTTGGACGATGGCGATGCGGCGACCGGCGCCATCCACTTGCATCTTTGCAAAGTGGTGGGCGGTCGGGTTGTGGGTGCGGGCCACCTCCGGCTTGGATTCGGGTGCGGGCTCGGGAGCCGGCGCGGGTTCCGGGGCGGGCGCCGGTTCCGGCGTGGCCTCGACCGCGGGTTCGGCCTTGCGCCCGATGGGGGGCCAGACCTGCGGGCGACGCTTGACCGGCTCCGGGGCCGCGACGGGTTCCGGCTCCGGGGTCGCTTCGAGAGTCGGCTCCGGGACGGGCTCCGGGGCCGGTTCCGCCACGGGTTCAGGGGTCGCTTCGAACACCTCGAAGTCCTCCTCGGGGGCGGCCTCGGGCACCGGGACGCGCTCGGGCGCAGCCTCCGGGGCCGGCGCGCGTTCGAACACCTCGAACTCGTCCGTCCCCTCGGCGGGCACCACGGGCTCGGGGGCCGGTTCCGGCTCCGCTTCGGCCGGACGTTCGTAGACCTCGAACTCGTCCGTTTGCTCGGTGGTGACCGTCTCCTGGGGTTCGTGCTCGCGCTCGGCGGCGCGCTGGCGCCGGATCATCGCTTCGAGAGCACTCTCGTCCAGGACCATGGAACGTTGCAGTCCGCGTCGGCTGAAAGGGCTGCCTACTTCCGGCGGACCAGCACGATGGCGGCCAGACCGGCGAGGATGGCGGCGATCTGGAAGCCGGGGGCTTCCTCGTTGTGGAGCGGGATGCCGTTCAGGTCTTCTTCCTCCGGTTCCACGGTCTCGTTGCCCGCGGGTTCATCGTCGGCCACAGGGGCATCCTCGACGGCCATGAGGGCGCCCGCGAGGAACGAGAAGTCGAGGCTGCCGGTGAAGTTGGTGTACTCCACGGTGAGGGTCCAGTTGCCGATGGTGGCGTTGTGGACTTCGAACTGCATCGCGTCGACGGTGCCATTGAACAGCGTGGTGCCGTTGCCATCGGCCAGGAGGGCCGTGGCGTTGCCGGTGCCGTTGATGGCGAAGTCGACCAGGCCGAAGGTTTCGCTGCTGGTGAAGTTGAACTGGTACAGGGCCGTGGTGGCGTTCTCGAAGGTGTGCGCGACCACGGGTTCGACCAGGTCCTCGACGATGGCCATCGGCTCGACGTCGGTCACCGGGCCGCCGGTCAGGGCGTGGGCGGGGATCACCATGCGACCGGGGTAGTCGGTGCTGCCCCAGACGTGCTCGATGGTGGCCCAGCCGCAGTGGTTGGCGCTCTGCACGGCTTGGAACTTGAGGACCGGGAACTCGCCTTCGAGACCCGTGAATTCGAAGACGTACTCCTCGTAGCTGAATCCGCCACCCATGATGGTGTGGACGGCAATCTCGGAGCCGCCCTCGTTGTACAACTTGCCCATGAGGCCGCAGACGCCGGCGCCGGGGGTTTCCGCCGTGACGCCAGCGAAGTGGTGGACGCGGATGACGTCGTCGGCGACAAACGTCAAGGGGGTCTCGCTCCAGATGTACGTGGGCAGGAACGGGTTCTCGTCCACGCTGTTGCCCACGACGGTGGTGAAGAACGTCTCTTCACCCAGGTCGGTGAGACTCATGGGGAAGTTGGTGTCCTCCAACTGACCCTTTGTCACGATGGTGCCCGAGCCGTCGCCGACAAAGTAGACATCCACTTCCGCCGCAGCGGGCACAACGAGCATTAGGGCAGCCAATAGGCCGACAACCACCTTCATGCGGAGACGGTCCGACTCCCGCTACTTGAGCGTTGCTGGACATGGGGTGCTGCGCCGCCGCCCGCAGCCTCCGCATCGGCGGCGCCACGGGCGGCGGGGCACAACGACCCGCTTCAACGGCGGCGCGCCGCCAACACGAGGCCGGCCAGAAGCAGCACCAGGGCAGGGCCCGGCGCTTCCTGGGTGTCCTCCGGGGG
>JBFKTF010000010.1:0-25348 GCA_041636435.1 Thermoplasmatota archaeon | reverse complement strand
GCTCACCCGCTGCTTGGGGGCCGCCGCCAAGACAACACCCGCCATGACGACGGCGACAATGCCGAGGGCAAGTTCCAGGCCGTCGAGCACGGACACAGGCGCCCGAAGGCGTCGGCGGCTAACGCTGTTGCTGCGCACGGGCGTCCATCGTGCGCGGCGCCTACGCGGAGATGACGCGCCCCTCGATGCGGAGCACGTCGTCTTTGGCCAGCTGCAAGTGTGCGGCCAAGTTGTCGAGGATGCAGCGCTCCTTCTCCCCGATGTGGTGGTCGTCCCATGCCAACTGCACCTGCTCCTCGTACAGATGGCGACGTTCCGCGACGGGCATGGAACGGGCGGGCCGAGCCTCTGGGAACATGCGGTTGGCCAGTTTGGAGGCCAATGCTTGCAGTGGCTTGAACGCGGTGGCCACCAGGGCACCCGCCAGGACATCGGGCCAGACGCCGCCCAGCGCGAAGAGGGGCTCCAACCAAACGCCGATGACGGTCGCGACGAACCAGAACAGCAACCCCACGGAGGCCAGGAGGCTGGATTGGCCCACGAGTCGCTTGGCGCGGAACCGCACGTCGAACATCTCGCAACGCAGGATGGCGTAGCCGACCACCGCGGGCAGGGCCGCGAAGGTCAGGACCAGGCCCCAGCGGTCGGGCAACGCGGTGGTGACATCACCCCAGAAGCCGTTGGCCATGCCGTTGGCGAAGAACCCGAGCCCCATGGCCGTGGCCGCCAACCCGCCAATCCACAAGCCGTCGCGTCGACGCCCTCGCCACAGGAGCAGGGCCGCCAGGCCAAAGATGAGCGCGAGGCCAATCAATTGCGCCACGACGATGGCGTACGTTACCTGCCAGGTCGCGCTCGCCAATGCGGGCGATCCATGCAGTCGCAGCATCACGGGGATCTGCCGCCCCGCATGGAATGCCCCGTGGATTAGCAGGCCCGCCACCAGCAGCAGCAACACGTCCGCGCGCACGCCGCGGGAGGCCAGCAGGCGCCATCCGGCGCCGAATGCCCCCAGCAAGAGGGCCGGTTCCAGGAGGATTAGGCTCCAGCCCAAGGGCCAGGCGTAATTGAACGAGGCGTCGAGCAGCCAGCTGGGGTTCAGCCAAAGTGCCAACAGCCACACCGAGCAGCACACCGCCAGCGCGAGGCCAACGGCCGAGTGGACGCGGCGCCGCGGATAGGTGGCCAGGAACCAAGCCAACGTGCACATGGCCGCGAAGCGCAGACTGTATTCCGCGATCTTGAGGCCGTATGCGACGTCGTCTTGTTGCGCCATCACCACGAGGCTGTTGCATGCGTACCCCATGCCCGTGAGGAGGAGGAACAACCCGAACCATCTGGCCGGGTGGCTGCCCATGCTGCGCGCGCCGAGCAGCACGGCCATGACGATCGACGCCACGCCGGTGGCCAGCAGGACGCCTGCGGCCGCGTTCCAGGTGAACATCGGCGTTGCATCGGCATCATGGCTTGAAGATGTTGGCTGCCGCCATGGATGCAGGCAACCATTTGTGCAGGGAGGTATCTATGGGAGCGATGGCTTTCCAACTCAAGGATTCCTTCGACGAGGTCAACCTGATGGTCACGTGCGGCAAAGCGCACGATGGTTGCATGCCGGCCAAGACGTTTGGCGACGAGTTGCGCATGTTTGCCAAGGCCCCCGGTGGCAGCGGCGCGACGCAGCGCCATCACCTGGACGTGGCTGGCGAAGACATCCGCCAATACATCGAGCAACGACTCACCCAGGTCGAGCAGGAACACGCCGCCGAGCGACCCAACGATGCCCATGGCTTCGACTTCGTCATGACGCCCGATGGGCTGCGCCTTGCCTATTGCCACGCTGGGCGCAAGGTGATGGAGTGGGTGCCGGCGCACGAACGCGGGCCGCTGCGGCGCTTTGCGTTTTGGTTGATGCGCCCGGTGTTCTTCCGGCGAGCACGCGCCTGATACTGCGCCGCGGCGCAGACAAGAAAGGAAGGAAGGGGAAGAGGAAGACGCGCAGCCTTAGCTGCGGTACTTGGGGTGGAACTTCTCGAGCGTTTCCTTGTCGATACGCGTCAAGATGTCCTCGTCCACGCGGGCCAAGAGTTCCCAACCGATTTCGAGGGTGTCCTCGATGCTGCGGTCTTCGTCGTGCCCTTGGCGCACGTACTCGTTCTCGAAGTGGTCCGCGAACTCCAGAATCTGGAGGTCACGCTTCGAGAGGGCGTCCTTGCCGACGATGGCCACGAGACCACGCAGGTCACGGCCTTCGGCGTACAGGGCGTAGCACTGGTCGCTGACCTTCTTGTGGTCGTCGCGGGTCTTGCTGCCACCGATACCGGCGTTCATCAGGCGAGACAGGCTCGGCAAGACGTTGACCGGCGGGTAGATGCCCTTGCGGTGCAGCTCACGGGAAATCACAATCTGGCCTTCGGTGATGTAACCGGACAGGTCAGGGATCGGGTGCGTGATGTCGTCGCCCGGCATCGTCAGGATGGGGAACTGCGTCACGGAGCCCTGGCGGCCCTTGATGACACCGGCGCGCTCGTACAAGCTCGCCAGGTCAGTGTACATGTAACCGGGGTAGCCACGGCGACCGGGCACTTCTTCACGAGCCGCACCGATCTGACGGAGAGCCTCACAGTAGTTGGTGACATCCGTGAAGATGACCAGCACGTGGTAGCCCAAGTCGTAGGCGAGGTACTCGGCGGCGGTGAGGGCCAGGCGGGGCGTCAGGAGACGCTCGACGGCCGGGTCATCGGCGAGGTTCTGGAAGATCACGGCACGCTTCAGAGCGCCAGTGCGCTCGAATTCGTTCATGAACTTCTTGGCTTCCTCGTTGGTGATGCCCATCGCGGCGAAGACCACAGCGAAGTCCTCGTCACCGCCGCGCACCTTGGCCTGGCGGGCCACTTGCAGGGCGATGTCGTTGTGGGGCAGACCGCTGCCACTGAAGATGGGCAGCTTCTGGCCACGGACCAGGCTGTTGTTGCCGTCGATCGTGGAGATACCGGTCTGAATGAAGTCGTGGGGGGACTGGCGGCTGTACGGGTTGATGGCCGCACCCAGGATGTCGCGGTAGTCTTCGGGGATGATGTCCGGGCCACCATCGATGGGGGCGCCGGCACCGCTGAAGACGCGGCCCAGGATGTCCTTGCTGACACCGAACTTGATGGTCTCACCGAGGAACTTCACGGTGGTCTTGTCGTTGTCGATGCCGTCCGTGCCTTCGAACACCTGAACGACGACTTGGTCGCGGGAGGTGTCGAGGACCTGACCACGGCGGCTGCTGCCGTCGGGGAGCTTGAGGTCCACCAGTTCACCGTAGCCGACCTCGTGGGTCTTCTCGACGAACACCAGGGGACCCTTGACTTCGCGGATCGTGCGGTATTCTTGCTGAGCCATTAGGCAGCGACCTCCTTCTTGCCGGCGCGGAGATCCTCGAAGGTCTTCTCCAGCTTGGCGTTGACCTCGGCGATGGCGCCGTCGAAGTCAGCGACGAAACGGCTGCGGGCCAGGTCGGTGGTGACGGGCAGGCCAACGAGGTCACGGGCCGGGGTGCCGGCGGCGAGGGCCTCTTGGGCGAGCGCGTCGAAGCGCAGGATGGTCTTCCAGAGGCCGTAGTCCTTGGACAGGTCGCTGCTGGCGTCGATGGCATCGAAGCCGTTCTGCTGAAGGTACACTTCACGCAGCAGGCGAGCGGTCTCGAGGGTGATCTGCTGTTCGGCGGGCAGGGCGTCGGAACCGACGAGCTGCACGATTTCTTGCAGTTCAGCTTCCTTCTGGAGGATGTCCATCACCTGGTTCTTGACCTCGTTCCAGTCTTGGGCGGCGTTCTCCTTGTAGTAGTCCGCCAGGAACTCGGGGTACAGCGAGTAGCTGTTGAGCCAGTTGATGGCCGGGAAGTGACGGCGCTGGGCCAGCTTGGCGTCCAGGGCCCAGAACACCTTCACGATGCGGAGCGTCGCTTGGGTGACGGGTTCACTGAAGTCACCGCCAGCGGGGCTGACGGCACCAATGACACTGACACTGCCTTCGTCGCCCAGCAGCGTGGTGCAGCGGCCGGCGCGTTCGTAGAACTCGGAGAGACGAGCGGACAGGTAGGCGGGGTAGCCTTCCTCACCGGGCATCTCTTCGAGACGGCTGCTGATTTCACGCATGGCTTCCGCCCAGCGGCTGGTCGAGTCGGCCATGAGGGCGACGTCGAAGCCCATGTCGCGGTAGTACTCGGCGATGGTGATGCCGGTGTAGCAGCTGGCTTCACGAGCCGCCACGGGCATGTTGCTCGTGTTGGCAATGAGGCAGGTGCGGTCCATGAGGGGGGCACCCTCGTTGGTGGGGTCGGGGAGTTCGGGGAACTCGTCCAACACTTCCGTCATCTCGTTGCCGCGTTCGCCGCAACCGATGTAGACCACAATCTGAGCGTCGGAGTACTTGGCCAGGGACTGCTGGGTGACCGTCTTGCCGGATCCGAAGGGACCGGGGATGGCCGCCGTACCGCCCTTGGCGATGGGGAACAGACCGTCCAGGATGCGCATGCCCGTGTTCAGCGGGATGGTGGGCAGCTGCTTCTCGGCGAACGGACGGGGCTTGCGCACCGGCCACTTGTGGGCCAGGCGGACCTCGCTGCCGTCTTCGAGCGTCGCGATGACATCGTCGACGGTGAAGGCGCCACTGTGGATGGTCTTGATCTCGCCGCCCTTCATGTTGGGGGGCAGCATGATCTTGTGCTCGACGGTGCTGGTCTCTTGGACCATGCCCAGCACTTCACCGGGGCCGATGCGGTCGCCCGGCTTCTTGGTGGCCTTGAAGTCCCACTTCTTCTCGTGGTCGAGACCGGGGACATCGACACCACGCAGGATGAAGTCGCCCATCTGGTCCTGAAGGACTTCGAGGGGGCGCTGGATGCCATCGTAAATGCTCGTCATGAGGCCAGGGCCGAGTTCGACGACGAGAGGCAGTCCGGTGTTTTCCACGGGTTCGCCAGGCTTGACGCCGGACGTGTCCTCGTACACCTGGATGATGCTGTTCTCGCCCTCAATCTGGATGACCTCACCCATCAGGCGTTCATCGCCCACGCGGACGATGTCGTACATGCGCGGCTTGATGCCACGGGCCGTCACGACAGGTCCGGAGACGCGGTACACGGTTCCTTGTTGTTCTACCATAGGTCGACACCGACTGCTTGCTTGATCTTCTCTCGAAGGGTGTTGTCTTCGTCCGTTCCGACGGCCACCAAGGTGGGTTTGACGGAACCGACAAGCTTGTGGCGGAGGCGGCGGTCCAGGGTCTGGACCGTGTTCGTCTCCATGATCAGGATGCTGACTTCGTCGTCGGCCATGGCTTGTTCCACGGCGTGGTCGAGGTCGCTTCCTTCGGCGTTCCAAATCTTGCGGATACCCGCAAGGCGGAAGCCAAGGGTGAAGGATTCACTGCCGACGACGGCAAGTTGCGTCATTGGATCAACTCCCGCAGGCGCTCTTCACTGAGGCCTGCTGCCTTGCCGCGCGCCAAGGCGCGCAGGGTCGTCGTCTCGCGGCGCTTGCGCGTCAGGAAGACGAGGATGGGAATGATGGAGAGAGGGTGGGCACCGCTCAGCTTGTCCAGCTGTTCTTGGTGCCAGTGTTGGAGGGCGGTCTGGAACGGCGCCAGACGACCACCTTCGCACGCGTCAAGAGCCGACTGCAGCGAGTCGGGCAAGCCGAGTTCGGAGACGATGTCGCGGAACGCGGCGAGGTCCTCGGCCTGTGCCAACTTGGCAGCGGCGGCCGGCTTGACGTGCTGTCCACCGGGGATGATGATCGGCGTGAAGTCCCCCTTCTGCTGGTTGGCCACCCAACGGGCGGCGTTCTGCAGGTTGCGGGCGTCGATCTGCCGGCGGACGAATTGCAGCATCTCGGCGGAGCCGCGCTGGCGGCTCTCGGAGATGCTGCTGACGAGGTGGTGGTAGTACGCCTTGTCCAGGGAGTCCTCGAAGGCGGACAAGGGACTGTCGGAAGGCACGGTGTCCAGGACGCGTCCCCACTGGGCGGCCACGCCACCTTGCCGGAGCAAGGCGGCCGTGATGTCCTGCGGGGTCTGCACGTCATCGGCCAGCAGGGGCTGGAAGATGCCGTACGTGTCCAGGTCCTCCAGGAGGAGTTCCTTGAGCAGTTCCTCGCGGCTGGCGCCGGCGTTCTTGCCGCGCAGCACCGTCTTGATGTCGTCGACGAGGTCGCGCATCATGTAGAGGCCCAACAGTTCGTTGGCCTCGCCGTCGAGAATCTGACGGAGGTCCGCGTTGGTGCGTTCCTGGCTGACGATCAGGGCGGCCTCGAGAAGATCCAGGCCCTTGAAGCGGGCGGACATCTCGTCGACCTCCGCCTTGTACTCCGATTCCTGGATGTACCGCGTGATCTCCGAGAGGTCCATCTTCAGGAGCTTCTCGTACTCGCTTGGCGGGATGAGCTTCGCTCGCCGCGCTTGCACGCGGGCCACCGCATAGGCGTAGTTGGTCTTCTTGAGGCCGATGCGTGCCATTAGTCGAAGAGCTCCGCTTCCTGTCGCAGGATGTCGCGCCAGTGCCCATCGATGAGCGTCTCGTAGCTCAGGTCGAGGCGGTGGTCGCCGTCGCTGCTCTCCACGACGATGCCGCCGAGGATGTCCAGCTCGCCACCAAAGGTGTACTCGCTCTGGGCTTCGAGGGTTGCCTGGTCCTTCTTGCTGCCAAAGACGCTGCCATCGGGGATGGTCGCCTTGGCCTGCTTCAGGAGGGCCTCGATGTGCTGCTTGCGGGTCGCGTCGTCCAGTTCCCCGAAGTGGTCCATGATGGCCGCACGGAGTTCGCCGCGCAGTTCCGCCTCGGTGGTGAGGACGGTCTTGCGTGCGTCGAATTCTGCGCTGCTGCCGACTTGCGCCGTCAGCTGGGCCACGTCACGGTCCGCCGCGGTCTGGCGTTGCTGCTCGTAGTCCTTGACGGTCGCCTTGGCGGCGTCGAGGATGCGGTCAGCTTCCGCTTGCGCGTCGTCCAGGATCTGTTGGGCTCGTTGGTCGCCGTCCTTGCGGACGTCGCCGATGACCTGTTCCAGTCCCATGCTACCGCCTTAAGCGGCCTGCATCTGGAGCCAGATCAGGATCGCCATGACGAGACCGAAGATGACGATGGTCTCGGGAATGACGGTCAGGACGAGGCCCTTACCGAAGTTCTTCTCGTCTTCGGCGGTGGCGCCG
This sequence comes from Thermoplasmatota archaeon, assembly GCA_041636435.1. Classification (GTDB taxonomy): domain Archaea; phylum Thermoplasmatota; class E2; order JACPAO01; family JAHFTW01; genus JBFGSX01. Next base: position 18,160 of record JBFKTF010000010.1, on the reverse strand, counting down.
ACGGCGGCCGCACCGATGCTCTGCTGGGCGATGGCGGTACCGATGCCCGCCAGGCCGACAGCCAGTCCAGCGCCGATTGCCATGAGTCCAGTTTCGATTGCCATGTGTTTGTCTCCGTTGGTAGGTTGGGGTTAAGGGTTGCGGCCGAAAGGTTGGAAGGCGCGGCCGCCGCCTTCGTAGAACTTGCCAAAGAACTCCACGAACTGCAGACGCAAGGACTGCAGGCCGCCGGAGAGCGTGGCAAGGAGAGTGATGACCACCATGCCGATCAGGTAGACGATCCACCCGATGGGACTGTGGAGGTCGCCGCCGCCAAGGACATCGAAGCCGATGGCGGCGAACGCGAGGGCCATGCCGGCCTTGCTGGCGCCGATGGCGGCCAGACGCGTGTAGGAGAGGATGTTGCCGAAGAACCCGAGGAACTCGAGGATGGCGACGAAGCCAGGCGCACCCAGCGCCTTTTCGACACCCTTCCAGAGCAGGCCCATGGCGACGACGAACAGGCCGGCGCCGACGGCGAGACCCCAGGAGGGTCCGCCCAGCATGCCGCCCCAGACCGCGATGCCGAGGCCAATCTGCGCCAGGATCCAGGAGAACTTCTCTTGGATGGCGAGGGTGACGCCGTGCCCGACCGCGATGTTGCGGATACCGAGCAGGAAAGCGAGGTTCAGGTGCACGACGGCGATGAGGACGCTCCAAGCCAAGAGGGCCTGGATGTCGTGGATCTTGGAGTACCAGCCCAGTTGCACGGGGCCCGCCTTCAGGTGGACCGTGCCATGGGGGGCAAGGATGTTGGTGGAGCCGTGTTCGCTGGTCTCCGTGGCGTGGAGGACGAACGCGGGTTGGCCGGCGTGGGCGTCGGCCAGGGTCCCGTTGTGGGTCTCGTTGTGGCCGCCGTCGGAGGTCTTGTTGTAGTGCGCGTCGTGCTCACCGTAGTGGCTCGCGTGCGCCTCCTTGTGGAAGAAGCCCTCCGTGGGGAAACCGGCGGTGTGCGCCAAGACCTCTTCCTTGCCGTAGATGATGGCTTCCCAGCTCATCTCGCCGTGTTCAAGGCCTTCGTCGCTGACGACGAAGTGGATACCGAGGGCTTCACCGAAGACGAAGATGCCGACGATGACGGCGAGGAAGCCGCCCATGACGAGGGCACGGCCGACCGAGGGGCCGCCGATGCCGAAGATGTGGTTCTTCTTGAGGTAGAAGCCGAGGCCCATGATGGCGGCACCGACGAGGGCGTCGCCGACCATGAGGCCGAAGAACAACGGGAAGAAGATGAGCATCAACTTGGTGGGGTCGATCTCATGGTAGCGGGGGCGACCCAGCAGACCGAGCATGAACTCGTACGGCTTGGCCAGGCCCTTGTTCTCGAGCTTGATGGGCGCTTCGTCCTTGGGGTCCACGTGGTGGTCGTGGTCGTCGTGACCGTGACCGTCGTGGCCCATGGGGGCGTCGCCCAAGTCTTCGAAGTAGACGCTGTCGCCGAACTTGGCGGACAACGCGTTCTGGATGCGGTTGGCGCGGTCGCGGGGCACCCAGCCTTCGATGTGGAACGTGGTGCCGGTGACGCCGAACTTCAGGGGAGCCTGGGTCTTGGCGACGACCGTGCTGAGTTGGCGCTCCAGGGCGGCCAAGCGGGGGCCGTACTGTTCGCGCTGTTGGTTGAGGCGCAGTTCGGCGCGTTCCAGGCGTTCCTGGGCGCGGCCGACCTGTTCCTTGAGCGTGTTGATGCGCTGGGCGGGGGTGCCCTCGGCGCCTTCGGGGACAGCCGTGGCGGTGAAGCCAGCGGAGCCCAGAGCGGGCTCGGCCTTCTGGACGTCGTCCTTGGCGATGGCGACAATGATGGCGTTGCCGCGCATGCCCAGATCGTATTGGACGCCGGCGGCATCCAAGGCGGGGCGGGGGTCGGACTTGACCGTGCCCATGAAGCCCTGCACGGAGCGCAGGGTGGTGAGTGCGCCCAAGTCGGCGTCGATGCCGGAGAAGGGCTGGAGGAGTTGGATCTCGCTCTCCATGGCGGAGAGCTCGGCGCGGCGTTCCGCGGCTTCCTGGACCACGGGGCCCAGTTCGGCGTCGACTTCGGCCACTTCGGCGGCGGCGTTGTCGGCGGGGATGTGCTTGCCTTGCATGCCCTCGGCTTCGAGGGCCTTCTGCAGGCCGCGGACGCGGACCAGCAAGTCGCTGGCCTCGTCACCTTCATCGAGCGGCGTCCCAATGGACGTGGTGCCGGTGGGGTCTTGGAAGTCCTCGAGGTGCACGGCCTTCTCGGCGTGCAGCAACTCGATGGCGTCCTCCATCCGGGACTTGTGGCCGCCGATGAGGACCCGGGTCATCCGGGCCGGCTTGAACATTTACAGCTGCCCCTCGATGAGCTTCTGGACGCGGGGGCCCACGCCGTCGAGGCCAGAGGTGAACCGCTTGCGCAGGGCCTTGGCCTGCTTCTGGCCTTCAGCAAGGACCGTCTCGGCGTCGGACTCGGCCGCAGTGCGCGCCTCTTCGAGGCGGGCCTGGTACGAGGCATCAGCTGCAGCCTTGCCGTCGGCCACGACGCGCTCCGCTTGGCGGCGTGCGTCGGCAACGGTCTTTTGGGCTTCATCACGAGCTTCAGAGACGCGCGCGTCGGCGGCCGCTTCAGCATCCTTGATCCGCATTAGGAGTTCGCTCTTCAAGGACCAATCACCCGGGGGTTGGCCGCGCCAGCCTAGGGGGGTATTTGATGGCTTGGGCGGCTCTCCAGGAAGGCCTAAGGAGAAGGCTCAGGGGTTGGTGCGATGGCGCCCGGGGCGGCCGGCATGAATGGGACGTCCTCGACGCGCTTGGGCACCAGCCGCGGGTCGTTGGTCCAGGCCAGCACCAGGCCCGCCACGCACCACTTGGCCACGCGCGCCGCGCCGCGCCAGTCGGCGCCAATGATCATGCTGGGGCTCGTGTGGGGTGCGGCGCCTTCCGGGACGTCCCGGACGGGGATGTCGATGCCCCGCATGCGCAGATGCGCCGCCAAGGCATGCGCCACGGCTTGGTGCATGTCGTCTGGGACAGCACTCGGCTCCGGAAACAGGGCCTCCAACATGAACGAGCGTTGCTCGCGGTCGACTTCCAAAGCCAACGCGGGCGCTTGCACGACGATCACCATGGGGCGGCGCCGCAGCTGCTGCGCCAACGCATCCGCGATGCCAGCAACACCGCCAGGCGTGTCCAGCACGTCGCCATCGACGGCAACGACCACCGGTTGCGCGAACCCATACACGGCTCAAGCACCCCCGGTCAAACAAATAGAGGCAGAGGCCAGGCGCCCATCGCCCCGGAGGGCCAGGCGTCCAGGCATCAAAGGGTCACCAGACGTTGTCGTCGGAATCCCTCGAGACGGCTTCGTGCTCGTCGGCCGTTGGGACCATCGGGTCTTCGTCCGTTCCCCACCGCTTCTGCTTCTTCTGAGGATCCATAACACAACCACCGCCACCAGGGCGCTGTGTCGAGCCTCACCGCCGCTCCTATATGACCTTCATGGACGGAGTGTTGCGCATTTGGCGAAACCACTCGGGGCCCCTGGACGGCATCCGTCGGGGAAACTGATGGAAGGCACAAATAGGGGATGCGACGCAGCAGGCCCCGTGGAGCTCCTCTCCGTCAGCACCATCGCCGACCTGGACCCCAAGCAACGGCACTTCTTGGCCCGCAGCCTCCAGGACTACCTCGACGAAATGGTGCGCGATCTCGACGACCCCGACGTCCAAGAGATGATTGAGGAAACCTGGCGCGCCAAAGGGCAAGCCGCGGTTTGAGGTCGCGCCCAATTGGGTGCGGGGAGCAGGATGGCTTGGCCTGACCGAAGGGAAGGACGAGCCAGGCGGCGAAGCCGCCGGATTCTGCGCCTCGTGCGAGGCGTAGCCGAGTGCGAGGAGCAGGATTTGACGCCAAGCTCATGCAGGCACGAGCTCGGCGACCGGCCTCGCAGGCTCGGCCGCAAACCCTGCTCTCGCAGGGTGTGGGGTCTTCGACCCCACCAAGTGCGAGGAGCAGGATTTGAACCTGCGAACCACTAAGGACCAGCCCCTCAAGCTGGCGTCGTTGGCCGCTTGACTATCCTCGCGTTTGGGGTGCGTATGTCCTCCAAGCTCGGTGACCGAGCGCCGGAGGTGCGAGTGTCGCCGGAACGATCGAACGGTTCGCCGTTCGCTTCGACTATCCTCGCAAGGGGTGCGGATGCAGGGATGACTCCCTTGCCCCTCCCGCCGAGTGGCGGAAGGGGCGAGCGCGGCGAGGGTGATTTGAACACCCGTGGGAAGAATCCCAGAGGCTTAGCAGGCCCCCGCAATACCGAGCTATGCGATCGCCGCAGCGCGTGCCCACAAGGGGCAGGATGCCGGCGACTTAGGGGTCTGATTTAACGGCTTTGGGGCCGTCTCGTTCGGCGGCGGCGCGCAGGACCTTGGTCAATTCACTCAATCGGACCGGTTTGCTGAGGTATGCGTCCATGCCGCGGCGGAGGCAACGTTCGCGGTCTTCGACGCTGGCGTGGGCCGTCATGGCGGCGATGTAGGGTGGCGGCTGCACTTCTTCGCGGATGAGGAGGGTGGCTTGGATGCCGTCCACTTCGGGCATCTGCAGGTCCATGAGGATGAGGTCGAATGGGCTGTCCTTGGCCTTGCGCACGGCTTCCCTGCCGTTGCCGGCGAGGGTGCATTCGTAGCCGAAGCGGGCCAGGATGCCCTTGGCCACGATTTGGTTGACGGCGTTGTCCTCGGCGACGAGGATGCGCAGCGGGTATCGCTTCGCCATGCCGGGGTCGAAGCGTTGTGGGCGAGGCACTTCGGTTTGTTGCAGCAAGGCGCGTCCGAGGGCGTTGTGCAGCTCGTCCAGGCCGGGGGGTTTGGCGACGACGATGTCGAGGCCTGCGTCGTGCAAGGGCCCCGATTGCATGAGGATCGTGGGCGTCGTCTGCTCGTGGCACCATGCGATGGGCCCGCCATCGATGGTTTGGTCGACGAGGATCACGTCCGCATCGTCGGGGGCCTCCAATGCGTCGCTGGTGGTGACTTGCAGCCCCCAAGTGGTGAGTTGCGCGGCGAGGGCGGCGCGTTGCATGGGGTGGTCTTCGATGAGGTGGACGCGGCGGCCCTGGAGGCGGTCGCTGTCGGGGAAGGCGCCACGCAGTTCCGCTTCCTTGAGTGGCAATGTCAGCGTGAAGCGCGCGCCTTTGCCTGGCTGGGAGGTCGCAAAGACGTCGCCGCCCATGGCGCGTGCCAGGTCGCGGCAAATGGGCAGCCCGAGGCCGGCGCCTTCTGCGATGCCGTCTTGGACGAAGGGCTCGAAGATGGTCTCCATGCGCTCGGGCGGGATGCCGGGGCCGGTGTCTTCGACGATGAAGCGGACGGTGTCGCCGCTGCGGCAAAGGAACAGGCGGACGTGGCCCGAGGGAGTGAACTTGACGCCGTTGCCTAGCAGATTGATGAGGATCTGGCGCAGCCGGTCGCCGTCGGTGTGGATGGCTGGCGGCGTGCCCGGGGCGGTTTCGATGACCAGCTCCACGTCCTTGCTCTGGGCGCGGCTTCGCACAATGGCGACGGCTTCATCGACGATTTTGTGCAACGCGGTGGCTTTCGGGTCGATGTCGAGGCTGCCGGCGGCAATCTTGGAGATGTCCAGGATGTCGTTGATGAGGGACAACAAGTGGTCGCCGCTGTCCCGGATGAGTTGCACGTAATGCGATTGGTCGTCGTCGAGTCCGGTGTCGCCCAACACGTTGGCCAGGTTGATGATGGCGTGCAGGGGCGTGCGGATCTCGTGGCTGACGTTGGCCAAGAATGCGCTCTTGGCTTGGTCGGCCTCGGAGAGCATGTGGTGGCGCTGCACGAGCCGTTCGGTCAGTTCCCGGTTGAGGGAGACCGTCTTGGCCAGCAAGGCCCGCATATCGGCCAAGGCTGTTGGTTCGTTCGCCACGCTTCGACACCCTCGTGGGGGCCTTTGTGCGTTTGCCTAGGCTGGGACGCGGCGTCGGGCTTCGCTGACGACCTTGAGCATCCAGTGGGCGTCCACTTCGAACTCGGAGTAGAGTTCCTCGGGGGTGCCGGACTGGGTGAAGCGGCTGACACCGATGCGGCGCAGGGGCGCCGGGATGCCGGCGTCCGCGATGCATTCGGCCACGGCGCTGCCCAGGCCGTTGTTGCGGAAGTGGTCCTCGGCGGTGACCACGTAGCCCGTGTCGCGCGCGGCCTTCATGACCATCGCTTCGTCGATGGGCTTGACGGAGGCCATGCTGATGACGCGGACGTCGAGGCCGACCTTGGCGGCCTCATCGGCGGTCTCCAAGGCGAGGTTGACGTGGGGGCCGTTGGCAATCAACGCAACATCGTCGCCATCGCGCAGGATGCTGCCCTTGCCCCATTGGAAGGTGTGGTCCTCGTCGTAGATGATGGGGACGTTGGCGCGCGTGGTGCGCATGTAGGCGGGGCCCTGGTGTTGGTACATGGCGAAGACCGCGCCGGCGGCTTCGACGGCGTCCGCGGGAACGCAGACGTTCATGTTGGGCAGGGTGCGCATGACGCCGATGTCTTCGAGGGCATGGGCGCTGCTGCCGTCTTGGCCGGTCATGAGGCCACCGTGGCTACCGCAGAACTTGACGTTCAGGTTCTGGCGGGCCACGCAGTTGCGAATCTGTTCCCAGCCGCGCTGGATGAAGGCCGCGAAGGTGCTGGCAAAGGGCGTCTTGCCCATGTGGGCGAGCCCGGCGGCGGTGACGACCATGTCCTGCTCGGCGATGCCCATTTGCACGAAGCGCTCCGGGTATTGCTTGGCAAACCAGTTGCTGCGCGTGGAGTCGGCCAAGTCGGCGTCCAGGGCGACGACGTCGTCGAACTGTTCGCCCAGGGCCAGCAGGCCCTTGCCGTAGCCGTCGCGGCTGGCCTTCTTGTCGCCGACCTTCCAGCCGTCCTTGCTCAGTTGCGATGCGATGCCCATCTAGTTGTCCTCCTTGGGGTCCCAGGATTCGCCCAGTTCCTGCATGGCCTGCACCATTTCGTCGGGCTTGAGGCAGCGGCCGTGGAATTCGGCCTTGAGTTCCATGAAGGAGACGCCGGCGCCCTTCTTGGTGTCCATGACGATGCACGACGGCTTGCCGGTGGTGCTGGCCGCTTCGTCGTACGCGTTCAGGATGGATTGCATGTCGTGGCCATCGCATTCGATGACGTGGAAGCCGAAGGCGCGGAACTTGTCGGCGATGGGCGTGGTGACCATGACGTCGTCCACGAAGCCGTCGATCTGGATCTTGTTCCAGTCGACGATGACGCAGAGGTTGTCCAGCTTGTAGTGGCTGGAGGTCATGGCGGATTCCCAGATGTTGCCTTCTTGCAATTCGCCGTCCCCAAGCACCACGTAGACGCGGCCATTGGAGCCGTCCATGCGCTTGGCCAAGGCGATGCCGTTGCCGTAGCCCAGGCCCATGCCGAGGCTGCCGGTGCTCATCTCGATGCCGGGCACCTTGCGGTCGGCGTGGCCTTGCAGCAAGCCGCCGAGGCGGCGCAGGCGGCGGAACTCCTTCTTGTCGTAGAAGCCCATGTCGCCCAAGATGGCGTACAAGCCAGGGGCGCAGTGGCCCTTGGAGAGGATGAAGACGTCGCGGTCCGGGTTGTCCAGATCGCGGGGGTCGATGTCCATGCGGTTGTAGTACAGGGCCGTCAGGAAGTCGACCATGCTGAACGAGCCGCCCGGATGGCCGGAGCCGGCGTCGTACGTCATGTTCAGGACAGCGACGCGTGCCTTGCGTGCCTTGTCCTGCAGTTCCTCGATGCTCAAGCCGGGCTTGACGGTCGCCACGCCGCTCACGGGCCGGGCGAGTCGGGTCGTTGTGAAAAGGGCTGGGGCGGCCACGGCGCGCCTCCGGTGGCACAACCCCAATATACGGCCAGGGCCACCTCGAGCCCATGAAGCAGTGGGCTGTTCTGATGGTCATCGCCATCGCCCTGTCTGGTTGCACCGAAGACGAGCCGGTCGACCCCGCCTCGCAATGCGACCTCGAGACCAACTACGTGGACGAGAACGACGAATGCGTGCCGCACGTCGAACCCAGCATGGTGGTCAACGGCCTGCCGGAAAGCCTCATGGCGTACCACACCGCCGAATTCACCTGGGACCTCGACCCCGGCACCCGCGCCCTGGATGGCTCCATTGTCCACTCCATGGACAGCCGCATCAAGGCCAGCATGGACGACACCGCGCCCACCAACGTCACCGGGCCAGACGACTGGGGCACCGAAATCGAGCGCCAACAGCACAAGGACTTCCCGCAGAACTTCACGGGCCGCATCTCCTGGGAGGAGACCGGCCTCCTGCACCTGTACGGATTCATGCTCATCAACGGCCAGAACATCTGGCAAGATCTGGGCACCGTCGAGATCACGCCCGTCGTCGCCACCGGCAACCGCACGGAAGTCCACGTCGAGGGCGCCCCGCCGGCTCTGAGTGAGCGCGAGGTCACCGTGACCGTCGGCGACGGCGTCACGTTCCACAACGACCAGGGCTTCGCCTACGACGTTACCTTCGACGGCGACGACTGCCCCGACGGCGGCACCTTGGCGGCTGGCGGCACGTTCGATGCCGACTTCCTCGTGCCCGGTAGCTGCTCCTACACGCTGGCCTCCCCGATCACCATGGCGGGCCAGGGCGACCTGAGTGGCAAGGTCACCGTCAGCACGCCGTAGGGTCCATCAACTGTCCACCGCATGGAAGCGGTGTGGAGACCCACGAAGGCCTGGTCAGTTGCGAGACGCTCTTCGAGCACATCGACGACCCACGATGGGTCGTCTTCGACTGCCGGCACGACCTGCAAGACCCCGAACTCGGGCCCCGTGAGTACGCCAAGCGCCACATCCCTGGCGCCCACCACGCCCACGTCGACCGCGACCTGAGCGGCCCCGTGGGCACCGGCGGCAAGGGCCGCCACCCGCTGCCCATCGCCGGCGTCTTCCAACGCTTCCTGCAGACCTTCGGCGTCCACGACGACACACAAATCGTGTGCTACGACGATGCCGGCGGCATGTGGGCCGCCCGCCTCTGCTGGCTGGCCCGCCACCACGGCCACGAAGCGGTCGCCGTGCTCGACGGAGGCATCCAGCGCTGGCGCGAGTTGGGTCTCCCCATCACGGACCAACGCAAGCGCACCGACATGGGCAAGTTCAGCGGCGTGCCGGGCAAGATGCCCACCATCGACGCACTCCGCATCCAAGCCGACTTGGCCGGTGACAGCGGCGACCCAACCTACACGTTGGTAGACGCCCGGGCGCCCGAGCGCTACACCGGCGAGCAGGAACCCATCGACAAGCAAGCCGGCCACATCCCCGGCGCCCTCAACATGCCGTTTGCGGGCAACCTCGACCACAAGGGCATGTTCCTGTCGCCCGACGAACTGCGCATGCGATACGAAGACGCCCTGGGAGTGCAAGAAGTGGGCAAGACCGCCGTCTACTGTGGCAGCGGCGTCACCGCCGCCCACGACATCCTGGCCATGGAAGTGGCCGGCATGGGCACCGCCGCGCTCTACCCTGGCAGTTGGTCCGAATGGAGCCACCCGGACGCCGAACGCCCCATCGAGACCGGCGAGGGCCCCGCCGTCGTGCTGGGAGCAACGGACTCCGAAGAGTAGCAAGAAGCCCTTTTGACGCACCGCCCCGGTCGCCGCTTCGCCCATGAGCTCGATCATGCACGTCCACGCCCGCGAGGTCCTGGACAGCCGAGGCAACCCCACCGTCGAAGCCGACGTCATCACCGAGACCGGCGCCCGCGGCACGGCCATCGTCCCGTCCGGTGCCAGCACCGGCACGTACGAAGCCGTCGAACTGCGTGACGGCGGCGCCCGCTACATGGGCAAAGGTGTCCAAGATGCGGTGCACCACGTCAATGGCGAAATCGCCGCCGCACTGGAAGGCCTCGATGTCTTCGACCAGAAGGGCGTCGACATGGAAATGATTGAGCTCGACGGCACCGCCAACAAGGGCAAGCTCGGCGCCAACGCCGTGTTGGCTTGCAGCATGGCCACCGCCCGCGCGGCCGCCGACGAACTCGATGTGCCCCTCCACATGTACCTCGGAGGCCAGGTCGGTCGCGTCCTGCCCGTGCCCCTGATGAACATCCTCAACGGCGGCGCCCACGCCGCCAACAACGTCACCATCCAGGAGTTCATGGTCGCCCCCGTCGGCGCCGACTCCTTCAGCGACGCCCTGCGGATGGGCGTCGAGGTCTACCACCACCTCAAGAAGGCCCTCAAGAACGACGGCCTGGCCACCGCCGTGGGCGACGAGGGTGGCTTCGCCCCCGACCTGCCCAGCAACGTCGATGCGCTGCGCTACATCGAGAAGGCCACCGGTGCTGCGGGCTACGAACTGGGCAGCGACATCCTGCTGGCCCTCGATGTCGCCGCCACGGAACTCTACGACAAGGACTCCAAGGTCTATGACTTCGGCGAAGACGGGAAGAAGGACAGCGACGCCGTCGCCGACTTCTACTCGGAGATGTGCGATCAGTACCCCATCATCAGCATCGAAGACGGCCTCGACGAGGACGACCACGATGGCTGGGTGGAACTGACCAAGCGCCTCGGGCAACGCTGCCAACTCGTGGGCGACGACCTGTTCGTGACCAACCGCGCCCGCCTCGAAGACGGCGTCAAGAACGACGAAGCCAACTCGATTCTGATCAAGGTCAACCAAATCGGTTCCCTGACCGAGACCCTGGACGTCATGCGCTTTGCCGAGGACGCGGGCTACACCAACGTCGTGTCCCACCGCAGCGGTGAGACCGAAGACAACACCATCAGCCACATCGCCGTGGCCACGAACGCTGGGCAAATCAAGACCGGCGCCCCGGCCCGCAGCGACCGCGTCGCGAAGTACAACGAACTGCTGCGCATCGAGGAAGGCCTCGGGGACTCCGCCGTCTACCGCGGAGCCCGCACGTTCCGGCGCTTCGGCTGAATGCCTGAACCCGCGATCCGCATCCGCGGCCTCGAGAAGGTCTACTCGGGCGGCAAGCGCGCCGTCGACGGCCTCGACTTGGATGTCCCGGAAGGCAGCTTCTTCGGATTGCTTGGACCCAACGGCGCCGGCAAATCCACCACCATCGGCACCATCACCGGACTCGTCCGGCCCACCGCTGGCTCCGTCGAGGTCTTCGGCGTCGACTGCTGGCAAGACCCGGCCAAGGCCAAGGCGATGATTGGCGTCTGCCCACAAGAGCCCAACTTCGATGACTTCCTGGGCTTGGAGCGCATCCTGGCCTACCACGCCGGCTACTTTGGCCACGACTACAACGAGTCCCTGGAGCGGGCCCGCGAATTGCTGCGGGCCTTCGACTTGTACGAGTACCGCAACAAGCGCACCAGCACCCTGAGTGGCGGCATGAAGCGCCGCCTGCTGCTGGCGCGCGCCCTCATGCACCAACCCCGGCTGCTCATCCTCGACGAGCCCACCGCCGGCGTGGACGTGGAGCTGCGCCGCAGCCTCTGGGACTACGTGCGCAAGCTCAACGAAGAGCAAGGCATGACCGTCTTGCTCACCACCCACTACCTCGAGGAAGCCGAGGCATTGTGCGACGACGTCACGGTCATCGACCATGGACGCGTCGTGGAGTCCGGAAGCCCCGACGAATTGCGCGCCAAGTACGGCCACCGCAACGTCACCATCGTCCCCGAACACGTCCCCGAGGGCTTGGCCCTGGGCGAGTTCCAAGTCCACAACGGCCGCCTCCGCTTGGAGTCCAACGACCCCACCGCCGAGATGCGCCGCATGCTCCGGGCACTCGACGAAGCCGGTGTGCCCATCGTCGGCATGGACGTCAGCCAGAGCCGCCTCGAGGACGTCTTCGTGGAGCTCACGAAGCGCGGCGAATTGCATTCGGAGGTGTCGACGTGAGCGCCTACGCCACGTTCATGCTCGCCAAGCGCGAGACGGCCCGTTACATGAACGTCTGGGGCCAGACCATCGTGCCCCCCGTCGTCTCGGCGGCGCTGTTTCTGTTCGTCTTTGGTCACGCCTTGGGCAGCCGCATCCAGGAGTTTGACGGCGTCCCGTACCTGACCTACATCTTGCCCGGCCTCGTCGTCCAAGGCGCCGTCACCAACGCATTCGCCAACACCGGCAGCAGCCTCTTCGATGCCCGCCGCGCCGGCTACATCGACGACGTGCTGACCAGCCCCCTGAAGGATTGGCAAATCGTGTTGGCCTACACCCTGAGCGGCATCAGCCGGGGCGTCCTGATTGGACTCCTCACGATTGTCATCGCCATCCCCGTGGCCGATGGCTGGGACGTGGACTGGATTCTGGCCCCGTTGGTGCTGGTGCTGAGCTGCGCTTGCTTTGCCCTGTTGGGCCTGCTCACGGGGCTGTGGGCCAGCCGCTGGGACCACGTCTTCGTCCCGCAGACATTCGTCATGACGCCCCTCATCTTCCTGGGTGGCGTGTTCTATCCCGTCAGCCTCCTCAACCCGGGGCTGGCCTACGCCAGCACTTGGAATCCGGTGCTGTACATCGTCGACTTGCAACGCGGCGCCCTGCTGGGGACGTACAGCCTGCCCGTGGGGTTGTCCCTCGGGGGCCTGGTGTTGTTGACTGGCGCACTGTACTGGGTCGCGTTGTACCGCTTCCGGACCAGCCAGAAGCTGCGCGGCTGAGCCAAGGCCACTTGGGGCGGGAGGCTTCCACGACATGGCAGCAAGATTCAAGAACAAGAGGTCCAGGTGGAAGCGATGCGCCGCATTTTCGTTGCCCTGATGCTCGTCGCCGTCGCCTTGTCTGGCTGTGCGGACCCCACCGGCCAAGCCACAGAAGAGGAGACCACGGCGGCGGACGAAGAACTGCAGGCCACGGACACGACCGGCGTCATCCGCGGCGTCGTGGTGGACGCCTCCATCGTGCCGATTGCTGGCGCCTCCGTGCGCATCGACTCGGTGGGCATGGAGACGGAGACCCTCGAGGACGGCTCGTTTGGCTTCGCTGGCCTCGACGAGGGCGCGTACTTCCTGAAGATCGCCAAGCCCGGCTACGTGGCCACGCAGTCCTCGGTTTCCGTGGAAGCCGGCGTCGACAAGCCCCCCATCGTCCGCGTCCAGCTTGCCTTCGATGAAGGCTACAACCCATACTATGTGCTGAACCACTACAAGGGCCTGTACCAATGCGGCACCAGCGTCCTCGTGGTTTGCGGCGCCCCCAACATCCTGCTGGGCTCCGGCACCACCGAGGACACCAGTACGCCCACCATCGACGTGCCCGGCACGCCCGACTGGATGCAGACCGAGATGGTCTGGAAATCCACCCAGGCACTGTCCCCGCAACTCTACTTCGAAGTGGAGAGCCTGGACGACGGCTGCCAGCGCGACAGCGACGACGGCAGCTACCTACTCTACAACGCCGAAGGCGTGTCGCCCATCAAGGGCGCCACCAACGGCACGGACCTGTTGCGCCACAACATTGGTTTGCCCGATTGCGGCGCCTACCACAGCGTCTTCGCCGGCGACACGCTGGAAGAACAGCACTGCGTCCACCCGCGACCCAACCCAGTCTACAACGGCTGCCCTGGGGTTGGGTTCAGCATCCAACAGGAATTCGAGTGGTTCATCACGTTGTTCTACGGCTACCAACCGCCGGACGACTACTGGTTCATCGAAGACGGCGAATACCTGCCCGAGTAAGCCGGTCCTGGCCACGTCCGACGCCCCCATTTTCCCTTTCTCCCCCCTGGGCGCGGCACCGACGTTCAAGTCGCTGAACGCCAGGGTATCATGATGCGCCCCATCCTGATTGCCTTCCTGCTCGCCGCCATCGCGTTCGCCGGCTGCGCCGAATCCGATCCCGAGAGCACGGACGACGAGACGACGGCCGCCGACGACGAATTGCAAGCCACGGACACCACGGGCGTCATTCGCGGGGTGGTCGTGGACCCCACCATCACGCCCATCCCTGCCGCCACGGTCTCCTTGCAATCCGGCGCCGAGACCACCACCCTGGAGGATGGCTCGTTCGGCTTCAGCGGCCTGGAGCCCGGTGCGTACTTCATCACCGTCCAAAAGAGCGGCTACAAGTCCGTGCAGTCCAGCACCACGGTCGAGGCGGGCATCGACAAGCCCCCCGTCGTGCGCATCCAAATCGAGGTCGACTTGGTCAACCGCCCCTTCACCACCACCGAGGTCTTCGAAGGATACCTGCAGTGCGGTGCCGGCGCCGGCGGTGTGGGTTCCCTCAACCCCTGCGCCCTCACTGAGTCCGTCAATACGTTCGACATCCCCACGGGCCCCGACCTGAACACCACGCAAATGGAGCTGGTGTGGAAGGGCACCAACGCCTTTGGCGACGGGCTGAGCCTGGGCATCTACAACCCCAGCACCACCGCCAGCAACTTCGTGGGCACCAACGGCCCCAGCCCACTCAACCTGCGGGTCTCCGGCAGCGCCATCGAGGAACATTACGGCGAGGACATGCCCAGCTACCTGGCGCGCGTGTTCCCCGGTGCTGGCTCGGATGTCGGTTCGGCGACGGTCATCGTGGAGCAACGCTTCGAGATCTTCGTCACGAACTTCTATGGATTTGCCCCCGACGAGGACTGGACGTTCCTCGAAGATGGCGAGCATCCGTTGCCCTTCTGAACTGCACAGCTTCCAGGGGATGCATCCGAAGTCCTACCTGGGCCTGACCCAACCCTTATCCATTCCTTCCGACCTTTGCAATTTGTGCCTCAGCGTTTGCTGGGGTCGAGGGGATGCACATGAAGGACATTATCCGCGAGGCGGTCGCCCGTGCTGAGACCAGCACGGCCACCGTCCAGATGCCTGCACAGCCGACCGCCCAAGGCGCCAGCCCGGTCCACGACAACGACGACCTGGAACGCGTCCTGCACAGCCTCATCACGAAGATCAAGGTCTTCGGTTGCGGCGGCGGCGGCACGAACACCATCACCCGCCTCACCGAGGAGGGCATGGGCGACGTCGAACTCGTCGCCGTCAACACCGACGCCCAGCACTTGTTGAGTGCCAAGGTGCCGCACAAGATGCTCATCGGCCGCCACCTGACGCGTGGCCTGGGCGCTGGTGCCCTGCCCCAAATCGGCGAAGAAGCGGCCATGGAGACCGAGGAAGACCTGCGCAACGCCATCGGCGGTGCCGACATGGTGTTCCTGACCTGCGGCCTGGGTGGCGGCACCGGAACCGGTAGCGCCCCCGTCGTGGCCAAGCTGGCCCGTGAAGCCGGCGCCCTGACGATTGCCGTCTGCACCCTGCCCTTCGGCGTCGAAGGCGCGGTCCGCATGCAGAACGCCGAGGCTGGCTTGGCCCGCCTCCGCGACGTCTGCGACACCGTCATCGTCATCCCGAACGACAAGCTGCTGGAAGTCGCCCCGCGCCTGCCCCTGCATGCCGCGTTCCGGGTCGCCGACGAGCTGCTGATGCGCAGCATCCGCGGCATCACCGAAATGATCACCAAGCCCGGCCTCGTCAACCTCGACTTTGCCGACCTGAAGACCATCATGAAGAAGGGTGGCGTCGCCATGATCGGCCTCGGCGAGTCCGACGGCGACGACCGCGCCACCGAAGCCGTCATGGAGGCCCTCAACAGCCCGCTGCTGGACATTGACATCACGGACGCCACCGGCGCCCTCGTCAACGTCGTGGGTGGCCAAGACATGACCCTGCGCGAAGCCGAAGCGGTCGTCGAGGAAATCTACGAGCGCATCAACCCCGATGCCCGCATCATCTGGGGTACCAGCGTCGACCCCGCCCTCGACCGCGCCATCCGCGTGATGCTCGTCATCACCGGCGTCAAGTCCAAGCAAATCCTTGGGCCGTCGGCCAACAAGCAGGCCCGGCAGCGCAAGGACATGGGCCTCGACTTCGTCCTCTAAGGGCGACGAGTCCCCCCATTCATCCGCTCAGCGGATGCTCTTCCCTCTGACCCCAGCGCCAGCCAGGCCGACCCCCTCGCGGCCTGGCTGGCGCCTTTTGTTGGCGCCCGGCATGCTTCGCTGGGTTGCCCGATGGGGCGCAACGGTTCCCGTGCTCCGGTGGCTGCCGTGCCCCGGACTTAGAACAGGCCCGGAGGCAATGCCGGCGTCGAGTTGTCTGGATCGAAGCAGGCCCCTTGCGGGTTCGGGGCATCGTCCGTGGGGCCCACGTTGCGCACCACTTCCGTGACCAGGTTCAGGAAAATCAGGGGCTGGCCATACAGGAAGTGGTCCTCGGCGCCCTCGACGGTGTAGGCTTCCTCGGGGTAGAGGAAACGGACGCCGGGCACCGATTCCACTTGGGTCTTCAGGAGCTCATTGTATCCCGTGATCGTCGTGAAATGGCACGTGTCCTTGCTGCCGGCTGGCTGTTCGCTGCGGTCCTCGTCGTAGACGTAGATGGGCAACGCGCCGCCGCCAAAGCCCGCGCGGTCGTATCCGGCAGGGAATGCCGGGTCGGCGTTGAACGACTCGATGTTCGTGTAGAAGCTCGTGCCATTGACCCACACACCCACGGTCCAGGTGCGGATGTGCATGTCCGCTTGGACGCGTGGACCCTCCGCCAGCGCGGTCTGCGCGCGGTAATCCACGACGCTGCCCTCGCTGGTGATGCGCACCTGGGGCATTTGGCGCGGTGGGTACTCCAACAGCCACAACCGCGACTCCCCGGGCTGCAACGTGTCCTCCACGGTGCGGTCCCCGGATTGGGCGGCCCAGCCAAACTCGTTGACCGGCCCCACCTTGCCCTGGGGGCTGTTCATGAAGAGGCCAATCGTCAAGGGTGCGGCCGTGGGGTTGGTGAAGCGCATCATCTGGCCGTGCGGCGCATCGCCCACGTACCGCATCTCCGGATGGTCGAAGATGTACACATCGTACGGGGCCAACTCGAACGTCGTGTGGTAGTCACGGGGGCTCGAATCGGAGCCCCCCAAGCAACCGGACAGGAGCAGCAGCGAAGCGACCAACAGGACACGCATGCCCGTCCAGCGCCCGGCCCTGACTTGAATCCATAGGTCCGCTTCTCGGCGAATCGTTCATAACCCACACCCGAGTCGGCGGCTCCAATGAGCGAGCGGTCCTTCATCGACAAGTCCTGGGACGTCCAGCGCAAGGTCGAGAAGAAGCTCGGCGCCATTGGCAAGGGCAAGTACGCCCGCGTGCTGCGCATGGCGCGCAAGCCCGAGCCCGAGGAATTCAAGCAAACCAGCAACGTCGTCCTGATCGGCATCGCCGTCATCGGTGGCATCGGTTTCGCCATCTTCCTCTTGATGGACTGGCTCCAAGGCGCCATCGGCGCCTAGGGCCAACGCCCAAATACGAGGTGCTTGTCGCCCGCCATACCCTGTATCCGCCCAGCGGTAGCAGGAAGGAGAATTCCACATGGACGACGATGGCTTGGGCATCCTGCCAGAAGAACCGGTCACTCCGGCCGAAGAGAAGGAAGAACCCGAGCAGGCCGAAGAGCAGCCCGAACAGCCGGAGGAACCCACCTTCAGCCACATCGACACCGAAATCCTCGTCCTCAAGACGCAGGTCGGCCAGGAACGCCGCGTCATCGAGATGCTCGGCAACAAGGCCCGCCGCTTCAACATCCCCATCCAAGCCCTGCTCGCTCCCCAAGAGCTGCGTGGCTACATCTTCATCGAAACCACCGACCCCCTGGCCGTCCAGAAGGGCATCCGCGGCGTCAGCTACGCCCGCGCCCTCGTCAGCCAAGACGTCGAAATCCGCGATGAAGACGGCAACTTCGTCAAGGACCGCCGCGGCAAGATCGTCACCGAGCGCAAGCCCGTCGACACGCCCTTTGGCGAAATCGCCCGCTTCCTGACCCCCGTCAGCGCCGTGGCCAAGATTGGCGACGGCGACATCGTCGAACTCGTCAGCGGACCCTTCCGCGGCGAGAAGGCCAAGGTCACCCGCGTCGACGACGCCCGCGAAGAGATCACCGTGGAACTCATCGACTCGATGGTCCCCATCCCGATCACCGTCAAGGGTGAGCACGTGCGGGTGTTGGAGAAAGGCGAGGCCTAGCCTCGCCTCTCCAACGACCGAGCGAACCAAGTGAGCGGACCCCGAGCCAGCGCCAGCGAGCTTGGGGGCGCGTCCTCGAAAAGGGCGAAGCGTAGGCTCCTCGAGCCCCCGCATGCATCCAGCCTAGCCTGGGCTCCGTCGAATCGGGTACCCGGGGGTG